>NZ_AYOY01000176.1 GCF_000508185.1 Sphingobium sp. C100
GGCGGGCCGCCGCGACGATGTCGTCGGTGCGCGGCGCATAGGCGTCTTCCAAAGGCTTGCTGAACGGCACGGGCGCATAGGCGCCGCCCAGCCGCGCAACCGGCGCCTTCAGAACGCCCCATAGTTCCTGCTGGGCAACGGCGGCGATTTCCGCGCCAACGCCGAACTGCTTGACCGCTTCATGCACCAGCAGCAATCGCCCGGTTTTGCGCGCGGACGCCAGCACCGTCTCACGGTCCCAAGGGGAAATGGTGCGAAGGTCGATCACCTCAGCCGAAATGCCCTCCTCGGCCAGCTTGTCCGCGGCGGCCAGCGCCTCGAACAGGACGCGCGAATAGCTGACTATGGTGATGTCGCTGCCTTCGCGCCGGATTGCAGCCTTGCCCAGCGGAATGGTCTTGAGCTCGCCCGAAACCGCATTCTTGGTCCAGTAACTCGGTCCGTTTTCGACGAAGAGACAGGGATCATCATCTTCGATGCAGCCGCGCAGCAAACCGTAATAATCTTCCGGGAAGGCCGGAGCCACGACCTTGAGGCCGGGGGTATGGGCGAACCAGGCTTCCAGATAGTCGCTATGCTGGCCGCCCGATGCAAAGCCGGTGCCGGTCATCATCCGGATGGTGATCGGCACATTGGTCTGGCCGCCCGACATGAAGCGCAGCTTTGCGGCATGATTGATGATCATGTCCATCGCCACGGTCGTGAAGTTCATCAGCATGATCTCCGCGACCGGACGATAGCCTGCCAGCGAAGCGCCGATGGCCGCGCCGATGATCGCCTGCTCCGCGATCGGCGTGGATCGCACGCGGTGATCGCCGAACCGACTCGAAAGTCCGCGCGTGACCCCGCAGACGCCGCCTTCCTCAGGATCGGCGACATCCTCACCCAGCAGCAGCACCTTGGGATCGGCTTCCATGGCGTCAGCCAGCGCCTTGTTGATCGCTTCCAGGTTCATCATGGCCGCAATATCTCCGCTCATGCCGGCACCTCATCTGCATAGACATCCTTGCGCAGCTCATCAAATTCGGGCCACGCGCTATCCAGCGCATAATCGATGGCTTCGGTGATCTCGCGATCCGCATCCGCTTCGATCTGCGCCAGCTGCTCCTCGCTTGCAATGCCGTCCGCCAACAGCTTCGCACGGAAACGGGGCACCGGATCAACCGCCATGGCCGCCTTTTTCTGCTCCTTGTCCATGTAGCCGTCATTGTCGCCCAGCAGATGGCCCTTGAACCGGAAGGTGACGGCTTCGATCAATGTCGGCCCCTGCCCGCTCCGGGCGCGCTCCACTGCCTCGCGCGCGGCGGCGTACATCGCAACCGGGTCGTTCCCGTCGACATGGATGCCGTGCATCGCATAAGCGGCCGCGCGATCGGAGATGCGGGCGACGGACGTCGACTTTTCGTAGCGGGTATGCTCAGCATATTGGTTGTTCTGGCAGAGGAAGATGACGGGCAACTTCCAGAGCGAGGCCATGTTGAGCGATTCGTGGAAAGCCCCGATATTCGAAGCGCCATCCCCGAAATTGGCGACCGCGACACGGCCATCGCCGCTGAGCTGCGCCGCCCAGGCCAAGCCATTGGCGATCGGCATGGATGAACCGACCACGCCCGTCGTCACCATGCAGCCGGATTCGGGATGGGTGATGTGCATCGGCCCGCCCTTGCCCTTGCTGGTGCCGGTGATGCGGCCGGCAACCTCCGCCCAAAGCGCCTTGAGCGGCACGCCCTTGGCTATCATGTCGTGGGTGCCGCGATAGATGGTGCAGATATAATCCTGCGTAGTCAGATTTACCGACATGGCCGCCGGGATGATCTCCTGCCCCCGCGGGGAATAATAAGGTGCGGCGATCCGCCCCGCCTTGATCACGCGATGCGAATGTTCGTCATTCTTGTTGATGAGCACTACCTTGCGGTACATTTCCAGCAAGGTTTCGCCCGAGGGCACATAGCTGTTCTGCATGACGGCTCCAGCCTCATAATCTGCCATATTAGCGGTGCGCGGCCCCCGGAGAAAACGGGACTTCCCCTTGTTCACCGCGCTCGTGGCAGGACGGAACGCGCCCGCCCCGCCCTTGCTCCAGCCGTGATAGGGCGTAATGCGGCATAGCCGCAATCGCCTTCCAGATCATCGTCGTGGCGATACGAAGAGGGCGGCCATGTCATCGCTTGCCTTTGCGACACGGGCACCGCCAAATGAGACCATAGAGGTCCGCGAGCATAGCTTGCGAAACCTAGCGCCACAGGCGTCAGGGGAGGGTCGGCAACTGCCGATGACGGGTTTTTGAGGATAACTGGGGACATATCGTGCAGCCTGTCGATTCCGTAGCGTTTCATGCGCGGTTCGATCCGCAACGGCTTGCCTTGATCGAGATATTTTCCGACCGCCGCTGGACATATGCGGCGTTGGACGATGCGATCAGGCGGTGCGCGCACGCGCTGATGGAAGAGTGGAAGGTGAAGCCGGGAGACCGGGTCGCCGCGCTGGCTGCCAACCGCGCCGAACTGCTGATCCTGCACTTTGCGTGCAGCCGCGTCGGCGCCATCTATGTTCCGCTGAACTGGCGCCTCTCGCCACGTGAGCTGACCGAGATCGTGGATGATGTGGAGCCTGCCCTGCTGGTGGGTGATGGTGAACTTGCCAAGGCGGGCCTTCCCGGCGTCGCGATGGACGTGTTTGTCGCGGCTTGTGCTGCAGCAACGCCTCTCGCGACGGTTTCGCTCGATCCAGATCGCGTCTCGCTCATCCTTTATACGTCGGGAACGTCGGGCCAGCCCAAGGGCGCGATGATCACCGAACGCAATCTCAACGAACTGGGCCTCAATTCCAGCCTTTTCCAGCGTGTCGATCGCAACAGTCGCTATCTGGTCGATTCGCCCATGTTCCATATCATCGGCATCGCATCGAGTGTGCGGCCGCCTTTCCTGACGGGCGGTGCCGTCATCATCTCCGACGGTTTCGACGCACAGCGCACGCTGGGGCGCATCGCCGACCCGGATCTGGCCGTGACTCATTATTTTTGCGTGCCGCAAATGTCCTCCATCCTGCGGCGCCAGCCGGATTTCAACCCGGCTGCGTTCCGCCGGCTGACGGCATTGTTCAGTGGGGGAGCGCCACATCCGCAGGCCGAACTTAATGCCTGGCTCGACGATGGCGTGCCGGTGATCAGCGCCTATGGATTGAGCGAAGCGGGATCGGTGTTCATGATGCCGATCGACATCGAAACGATCCGCCGGCATCCGCTCGCGGTGGGGCTGGGTACGCCTAGCATACGATCGCGGCTGGTCGATGACGAGGGCCGGGACTGTCCCGATGGATTGCCCGGCGAGGTGCTGTTGAAGGGCGACAATGTCTTTGCGGGCTATTGGCGTCGGCCCGAACAAACGGCCGCCGTGTTTACCGAGGATGGCTGGTTGCGGACCGGCGACGTCGCGGTGCTGCGGAATGGCTATTATGAAATTGTCGACCGCAAAAAGGACATGTTCATTTCAGGCGGCGAGAATGTCTATCCGGCCGAGATCGAGAATGTGATGTCGCATTTTCCCGGCGTGGGCGATGTAGCGGTTGTCGGTGTGCCCGATGAGCGATGGGGCGAGGTCGGTCACATGGTGATAATCGGCGAGGCGATCGACAAGACCGTGATATTGAGCTTCCTGAGCGAACGGATCGCACGCTACAAGTTGCCCAAACATGTCAGTTTCACCGATGACCTGCCCCGCACCGGCTCAGGCAAAATCCGCAAGGACCTGCTGCGCGCCAGGTTGATGCAGGGTCGATAGAAATCCGCAACTTTGTCATTGCGACAGGCCTGAAGGCTGTCCCGGACCAAAGCGATCTTGCCTCGTTCCCGAACAGCCTTCGAACCGATCAAACCTTTCGCGACACCAAAAGGGCATCGAGCGCCAGGCAGCCGTCTGGATAGGCCCGTAGCGGGTTGATCTCGACTTCGCTGACCGCTGGATTGTCAGCGATGAAGCGAGCGAGGGTCACCAGCACATCGACGATCGCCTGCCTGTCGATGGCCGGTGCGCCGCGCCAGCCATCCAGCAGCGCCTTGCCCCGCAATTCGTCCAACATGGCATGGGCGTCTTGCGCAGTGATTGGTGAGAGGCGACGGCTGACATCCTGCATCGCTTCTGCGGCGACCCCGCCCAGACCAACGATGATCGCGGGGCCGAAGCTGGGATCGCGCACCGCGCCGACAATCAGTTCAAGGCCCGGCGGCGCCATTTCCTCGACCAGATAGGCGCGCTGCGGTCCGGGAATCGCATCGATGCAATCGAGCGCGCGGTCGAGTGCGTCAGCATCCGCGACACCGACATGGACACCTCCCGCTTCGGTTTTGTGGAGGATCGCGGCGTCGATCACTTTGATCACGATCCTGCCGCCGATCTGCGCGCGTGCGGCGTGCGCGTCCGCACGGGTGGCGCACAGGATGCGGGCGGGACTGCGGATGCCAAGATCGCCGAGGATCGCCTTGGCAGCAGCTTCGTCTATAGTATCGGGGAGGTCGACGGGAGCCGCGGCGTCACCCTCCTGCCGCGCGTCATGCTGCGCAGCATATTGCGCGCGCGCATCCTCCACCATCGCGCGTGCGGCTGTCACCAGCTGTTCGGGCGAGGCGAGCGCGGCAAAGCCTGCGGCATTGACCTGCTCGATCACCTCATCGAAAGCACCGGCCGCGCCGATGCCGCCGAACAGCAGCGGCTTGTCCGACGCCGCGGCAGCGAGCGCCTGTGCCGGATCAAGCACTTCGGGTTCGTTGAGCGCCCATACGCACAGAAGATCGACATTGGGGTCGGTTGCGACTGTGCCGAGAATCTCAGGGAAAGCGGGCGACGGGCGGCCGGTATCCACCGGATTACGCATATAGGTGATGGGCGGAAGCAGCGTTTCGATATGCTGGACCGACGCATCGGTCAGGTCCGGTACGCTGACGCCGGCTGCGCGCAGATTGTCGACGATGAGGAGCCCCGGCCCGGCCTGCGCGGTCATGAGCGCGACGCCGGGATCGGCCTTGGCCGGCAGGCGACGTCGGCTGAGGCCGGCGCAAGCGGCGACCAGGCTGTCGGTGGAATCGACCACCACCGCGCCGGCCTGCCGCAACGCCGCGACCTTGAGGTCGAAGCTGCCCAGCAGGGCGCCGGTATGGGATTCGGCAAAAGCGCTGCTGTCGGCGCGGCCCACCGTCAGCACGACAACCGGCTTGCGTGGGGTCACCGCGCGCAGCGTATCGTAAAGCTGCCGTCCGAAGGTCACACCTTCCAGGTGCAGCGCGATGACCGAGGTGTCGGGATCGTCCGCCAGCAGTGGCAGAATGTCAGATGCGCCAACGTCGCACGCATTGCCAAGTCCTACCGCCAGGCTGACGCCCAATCCGGCGCGCGAGAGCATGAAGGACAAGGTCAGATTGACGCCGCCCGATTGAGCGACGACCGCCACCGAGCCGGCACGAATGGTCTCCGTGCCCGGCGCGAAGGTGACATAGCGGCCCGCAGCAGGGCTGAAATAGCCCGAGGTGTTGGGGCCGAGCAGCCGGACGCCCCCGTCCAGCGCGGCCGCGAGCGAGGCCGACTGGAGCGCTGCCCCGGCATCACCGGATTCGGCAAAGCCGCCCCCCACCACCAACGCGCCGCCCGCGCGGGCGCGGGCCGCTTCCTCGATCACCATCGGCGTCGCGCCGGCGGGTACCGCCACCGCGACCAGATCGGGTGCTTCAGGCAGGCTGACGAGGTCCGGATAGGCTTTGAAACCCTGAATCTCGGTCGTTTTCCGGTTGATCGGATAGAGCGCCCCAGGGAAATCGCGCAGCGCATGGACGAGCTGCGAGCCCGCCTTTTGAAATTCGGCGGAGGCGCCGACAACCGCGATCGATTGTGGGAACAGCAGCCGCCGAAGCTGGGCGGCGCGCGATGCGTCGCTCATCAGGCGGCCTGTCCGGCAGCGGCAGGCGCGGAGACGGTGAGTTGCGGCAGGCCGATCATGTCGCGCGCTTCCGCGGCCGTCGCCGGCTCCATATCCATTTCGCGCATGATCCGCACGATCCGCTCGACCAGTTGCACGTTGGAGGCGAGTACGCCATGCGAATAATAGAGGCTGTCTTCCAGACCAACGCGGACATGACCGCCCAGCAGCAGCGTATTGACGGCAAGAGGCAGTTGGGCCGGGCCGATACCGCTGGTGCACCAGACCGCGTCCTTGGGCAGCAGGTCGACCATCATCTGCAGGATTTTGGGCGTATAGGGCATGCCATCCTGAAATGCCTTGTGCGCGTTCAGCACGATATTGAAATAGTGCGGCGCGGGGTCAAAGCCCTCGTTGATCAGGGTGGTCGCGTCCTGCATGATATGCGGCGGGCTGAACACTTCCCATTCGGGCTTGATACCCTTTTCCTGCATCAGTTCGGCCAATTGGCGGCAGCGGTTGGGCGACGTATGGACCAGCAGTTCCTTGCCGCCGAAGCTGGCGATGATGGTGTGGGAATCGAAGGTGCACATCTCGGCGCCCGCCTCCAGCCCCTTGAGCCGCTGCTCCCACATGATTTCCCAATAGCCGTTGGAGCCCTGCTCCACCATGTCGCCATCGACGCCGCCACCGGTCGAATTGTTGATGATGATGTCGCAACGCGCCCGGATCTGGCTGTTGATTTCGCCATAGATGGCCGCGTCGCAGGTCGCGCCGTCGTCCGGCCGGCGTGCATGGACGGCCACGATGCTGGCGCCCGCGTCATAACAGCGCTTGACGTCCTCGGCGATTTCCACCGGCTGAGTGGGCAGATTGGGATTTTGTGATTTCTTCGCCATGCCCCCGGTGGGGGCGATGGTCACGATTACCTTGCGCGCCATATTCGCGTCTCCTTCATCAAACCAGCGCCGGCTGCGTGGCGGTGGCCGCCCGCCCGGCATTCATATCGTTCATCTTGGCCGCGATCCGGGCGACGAGCATCGCCATCTCCGGCCCGTAATGCAGAGCGTAAAAGGCGGCGATCCGCCGTTTGTGGCCGATCAGCGCATCATCGGCCGGCACATCCGCGGCCGCCATGCGCAGCCACATCCAGGCGAGCGCCAGTCGCCCGGCAAGCGTGATATAATCATAGGAGACCAGCAGCACGGCCTCCGCCTGCTCGGCACGCGTCAGCAGCATTTCGGTCGTCGCGCGGAAGCCGGCTATGCCGTCTTCCAGACACGCGCGAATGGCCTGGACGGCCGCCTCCCCTGCGGTCGCATCGACATCCGCCTGCATGAGGTCGATGAAAGCGCGTGCGCTTGCTCCGCCGTCCTTTTGCAGGCCGCGCGTCGCCAGCGCGCCGGCGTGAATACCGTTGGCGCCTTCGTAGATCGGCAACACGCGCGCATCGCGATAAAATTGTTCTGCCCCGGATTCGCGGACATAGCCATGGCCGCCCCGAATCTGGATGCCATGGTTCGTCACATCCAGCGCATTGTCGGAAAGCGCTGCCTTGCAGATGGGCAGCAGCCAGGCGAGCCGGTCTGCGGCGTCCCGGCGAATGTCGGGCGTCTCGCCATGCTGGTCGAGGTCCACCAGCCGCGCGGCTTCCAGGATCAGCGCCCGGCCGCCCTCTGTCAGCGCAGCCATGATGTCGAGCATACGGCGCACGTCGGGATGGCCGGAAATCGCTGCCGGCCCCTTGCCGCTGAGATCACGGCCCTGCAGCCGTTCCTGCGCATAGGCCTCCGCATGGCGGGTCGCCCCGGCGCATAGTCCAACTGCGCTCAGCGCCACTTCGAGCCGCAATTCGTTCATCATGACGAACAGCGCGCCTAGCCCCTGCCCCTCCGCACCGATCTGGAAACCCTGTGCCGCCTCCAGGTCCAGGACGCAGGTGGCCGAGCCATGCAGGCCCATCTTTTCCTCAATGCGCGACGCGCGCACGCCATTATGGTCGCCCAGCGTCCCGTCGGCGTCGAAATGCCGGCTCGGCACCAGGAACAGGGTCAATCCCTTGACGCCCGGCGCAGCGCCTTCGACGCGAGCGAGCACGATGTGCAATATCTGCTCGCTCAGATCATGATCGCCGCCGGAAATGAAAATCTTGGTGCCGCTGAGCGCATGGCTGCCGTCAGCCTGTGGCACGGCCTTGGTGCGGATGAGGCCCACATCGGAACCCGCCTGCGGTTCGGTGATGACGATCGTCGCCGTCCATTCCCCCGACGCCAGACGGGGGAGGCAAGTGCCCTTTTGCGCATCGCTGCCATGAGCGGCCAACACGGACGCAGCGCCGCGGGCAGATGCCGACACCATGGCGAAGGCGACATCGGCCGCGCCCAGCATCGTCGCGACCACCGCCTGCGCCAGGAAGGGCATGGCCTGCCCGCCATGGTCGGCCGGCATCGCAAGACCGGCCCAGCCGCCTTCTCCCCATTCGCGCCACGCCCCCCGCCAGCCCGGCGGCGTAACGACGCGGCCGTCCACCATGCTGACGCCGACCTCCTCCGAAGCGGCATTGATGGGCGCGATGCGATCACCGATGAAACTGGCCGCAGTGTCGATGACTTGCTCCAGCGTGTCGAGATCGACATCACTGGTCAATATGTCCTGCGTGGATACGACATGGCGAAGCAGCCAGACGAAGTCCTCCGTCGCCGGATCAAAGCGGGTCATGGCTGGCCGCCCTTCTTGCGCTCGAGAAATTCCCGCATCCCGGCCTGCGCCTCGGGCGAGGTCTGCGACAGGCCTGCCGCCATGCTTTCGGTGAACAGTCCGTCCGATGCGGACATGTCGGCTATACGCGGCAGCGCCTGGGTGATGAGATAATTCACCATGGGCGCATTGCCGGCGATGGTTTCCGCCAGTTCTATGGCCTTGGCGAGCGCCTGACCGGGTTCTGTCACATAATGGATCAGGCCCGCACGCTCGGCGCTGTCGGCGTCGAGCCGGCGGCCGGTCAGCATCAGTTCGGTGAGACGGCTCACGCCGATCAGCCGGGCGATGCGTACCGAACCGCCGCCGCCGATGAAGATGCCGCGCTTGCCCTCGGGCAGCTGGAAAAAGGTGGTGCTGTCGGCAACGCGCACATGGGTGGTGGCGGCAAGCTCAAACCCGCCGCCGATCACGGGACCATGCAATGCCGCAATGATCGGCGGACCGCCAAATTGCAGCCGTTCCTTGATCGCGTGCCAGCGGCGGGAAATCTGCACTACCTCAAACGGATCACGTTCCTTTTGTTCGGAAAGGTCCAGGCCCGCGCAAAAACCTGCCCCCGCGCCATGCAGCACGATGGCTCGGACATCCTTGTCGAGATCGGTCGCCATCGCCTCGAAAGCGCGCGCCAGATCCTCGTTCAGCGCGTTGCGCTTGTCGGGTCGGTTGAGCGTGGCGATCAGGATGCGCCCGCGTTTTTCCAGGAGAAGGGCTTGGGAAGCGTTCACGCCTTGTCGATCCTTTCATTCTGCAATGCGATGACGTCGACCAGACCCTCGTCACGCCAGGCGATCCAGTCCTGCGTGGACCGGTCCATCTCGACAGCTTTCGCAGCCTCAATCAGTCTTTCCTCAACCTCTGGCGTCAGGGTCACGTCGCCAAGGTCCGCCCACCAGTCGGCATAGGCGCGACGCGCCATGTCGAGCGTGTGGGCGGCGCCGCCCGGCCCGCCCGCCAGATTGAAGGTCATGATGCCTCCCATCAACGCCCAGCGGACCCCGAGACCGAAGCGGAGCGCGTCGTCAATATCCTGCGGCGATGCGACATCCTCCAGCACGCAATGGAAAGTCTCGCGCAGGACGGCCGCCTGAATGCGGTTGGTTAGATGGCCGACCATCTCGCGCTTGAGTATGATCGGCCGCTTACCCAGGCCCGCGATGAAATCACGCGCGAGGATGGTGGCGGCTGCGTCGGTGCGCTCGCCGCCGACGATCTCCACCAGGGGAACGAGATGCGGCGGGTTGAACGGATGCGCGACGAGAATGCGTTCGGGATGGGCGGCCTCTGCCTGAAGCAAGCTCGGGCGGATGCCGCCGCTGCTCGACAGGATCAACCGGTCGGCGGGGAGCGCCGCGTCGATCCGGGCGATCAGGTCGGTCTTGGCAGAGACCAACTCCGGTCCATTCTCAAACACCAGGTCTGCGCCCGCGACCGCAGTCGTGAGGTCGGGGAAAAAGCTGAGGCGGGACAGATCAGGCTGTTCGGTCGTCGCGATATGCAGGCGGCGCAGAGCAGGCCAGGCCTGGGTGATGAAGGCGCCGATCTGCGCCGGATCAGCGGCCGGGTCATGCACCGCGATGTCATAGCCCCGAGCGAGCAGCAACGCCGCCCAGCCCTTGCCGACTGAGCCTGCGCCGACCAGTCCGACAGTGCGGATTGCAGACAAGGAAAGAAAATGGGCAGCGGTCATTGGACTCACAACATTTCGAACTGGCCCGGCATTTGAAGACATCGGCCAGGCAGATATCTGGGGATGAACATATGCCCAGGCTCAGGATTTGAACATACTACCATTTAACCATCTAGACCGCGCCGTGACACTGTCAACGCGCATGTCGGACAGGCGCGCAGGATCATCGCCACGGCGTATTGCGTGGCATGGTAGCAACTTTCTTTGACGAAATGCGCAGGACTGGTTTAAGGAAGGGACTGTTTAAAGACCTAAGGGAATGGCAACTAGGTGACATCGTGGTTCGTCCCGCGCGGAACAGGTCTGGCTGAACGGGCCTATCTCTACCTCAAGACGCAGCTCATGGAGGGCCGCTATGTCGGTGGCGATTGGCTGCCGATCGAGACGGTAGCAAGCGAACTGGGTATGAGTCGGCAGCCGGTGATGGACGCTATCAAGCGCTTGTCGTCCGAAGGTTTCATCGAAATCGTGCCCCAGGTCGGCAGCCGTGTGCGCCAATATGACCAATCCGAAATTGGTGATTTCTACCAGCTATTCGCGGGTTGCGAGGGCTTGGTGGCGGAACTCGCCGCATCGCGCGCAACGCCGAGCGACATTACCCGGTTGCGGCTGCTGTCGCGCCAGATCAGCGAATTGTTCAGCCTGGCAAGCGACGAGGAAGAACAGAATCGGCTTTATCGGGTACTCAACCGCCAGCTCCACGCTGAATTGCGCCGCATCACCCGTTCGCCGGCGATGACGGAACTTGTGGAGATGCTGGGGGATCGGTCGGACTTCTATATTGCCGGTGCATCGGAACCGGTCTTTTCTACCGGCCTTGTCGATGCCCATGCCGAGCATGAGCGGCTGATCGACGCGATTGCGGCGGGTGACGAGAAACTGGCGCGGGCCATGATGGAAGCGCATATCCGGGGCACGGCGCGCCGTCTGGCGCAACGGCTCGCGCCTGCCGGGGTCCAGGCAACGGAAGAGGCCGAAGCCGACACCGGCTCCTGACGGACACATAGCGCAGTGCCCCCAACAGGGCGTGCGCATCATCAATAAAGGAAACGGCGTGGCCAATCTGGAGACCGATTATCCTGTGGCGGGGGTTTTGCGGATCACGCTCAACCGACCGGACTCGCTCAATGCCTTCACCTGGGCGATGTACCAGGAATTGATCGACCTGCTTGAAGAAACGAGCTTCCGACCCGATGTGCGCGCGATCATTTTGACTGGTGCCGGCAAGGCCTTTTGCGCTGGCCATGACCTGCGCGACGGCGGGAGCGCCGCCTGGGTCGCGCCTGAACAGGGCAAGGCGCAGGCCACCTTCGCGATCCTCAACAAATTGGGGCGGATCGCACCGCTGATGCGCAGCCTGCCCCAACCCGTCATTGCTGCGGTCAACGGTTCCGCTGCCGGCGTGGGCTATGCGATCGCTTTGGCCGCCGATCTGTGCCTGGCTGGCAGATCCGCCAAGTTCGTCAACGCCTTCCACAATTCGGGCACTGGCCATGAAATCGGCTTCAGCTATCTGTTGTCGCGCGCCGTAGGATCGCAGCGCGCCGCCGAACTGATGCTGACGGGCCGCCGTGTGCAGGCGGATGAAGCCGCTTCTATCGGGCTGGTTCTGCGTGCCGTCGATGATGAACAGCTCGCTGCCGAGGCCATCGCATTGGCCGAATCCATCCTGGAAAACAGCCCGATCGGCATCGCGCTGACCAAGCGGACATTATGGATCAACCAGTCCGCGGTCAGCCTTGAGGCGGCCATCGAGCTGGAAAGCCGGGCCATCTTCATGAGCCAGACCACGGAAGACACCGCCGAGAAGCGCCGGGCTTTCTTCGAGAAGCGCAAGCCCCATTTCACCGGGCGCTGATGCGCCCGCCTCATGCTGCTTAATAGCCCTTGTAGACTGGTTTGCGGCGGTCGGCGAAAGCGCGTGTCGCTTCTGCATAATCCTGGGTGACCATCGTCATCGCCTCGAATGCGAGCGAGGTGTCGAGCACCAGGTTGAGCTGCTGCTCGATCTGTTTGTTGAGCGATGCCTTGGTAAGTTGAACTGCCCAGATGGGCAACGCCGCCATTTCCGCGGCAATGGTCTTGGCGCGATCAAGCACTGCCTCGCGCGGCAAGGCTTCGGCGAAGAGGCCGTTGGCTACAGCTTCGGCTCCGCTCATCAGCTTGCCGCGCAACAGGAAGTTCTTGGCCCGCTGCATACCGACGAGGGCGGGCCAGATCACCGCGCCACCGTCGCCTGCGACCAGGCCGACCTTCACATGGGTGTCACCCAGCTTCGCATCTTCCGCGACCACGCCGATGTCCGCGATCAGCGCAAGCGTCAGCCCCAGGCCGATCGCGTCACCGTTGATCGCTGCCACCACCGGTTGTGGCACCGCCAGCATCTCGCGGATCAGCCGCATGCCGTCGCGTGGCAACCGCAATGCGTTGCGCAATCCCTGCACCGTGCCAGCATCATCGGCCATTTTCCGCAGATCGCCACCGGCCGAGAAGGCGCGCCCCGTACCGGTCAGCACGATCGCGCGCACATCCTCCCGCTCGCCAAGGCCGTGCCACACAGCCTCCAGCTCCCGATGGCGGTCCATGGTGATGGCATTCAGCTCGTCCGGCGCGTCAAGGCTCAGGATCGCGATGCCAGCCTCCACGGCGAGCGAGAGAAAAGGCGATGGCTGGTCGGACATGATAATCCCTTTCATTCGACGTAGCGCGGAGCGTCTTGCGGAATCGTGATGGGGGCTCAGCAGGTAATGCCCGCCTCCGTCAGCGCGGTACGTTCTTCGACTGAATAACCCAGTATCTCGCCCAACACATAGTCATTATCATGCCCCAACGCCGGCGATCCGCGCGTCAGTTCGGCAGGTGAGGACATTTTCCAGGACGGGCCGACGATCGTGCGGGGTTCCCCATTGAGATCCGTGACCGCTGGATAGAAATCGTCGGCCCAGAGGTCGGCGTCGGTCGTCAGTTCGATGGAGTTGAAGCTCTTGGCCGCGGGCACGCCCAGCGCCTGCAGGGCGAGCGCCAGTTCGTTCGCATCCTTGTCCGCCGTCCACGCGCCGATCCGCGCATCCAGGTCCGCGCACCGCGCCTGGCGCCTTTCCAGTGTGGCAAGCGTTGCGTCTTCCCCGAGCGCCGGATCACCCATTGCCACGGTCAGGGCGGACCAGGCGGCATCGCTCGGGATCGCAATAGCGATCCAGGCGTCGTCGCGGCAGCGATAGGCGCCGTGCGGCGCCATGTTGCTGTGCCGGTTGCCGTCGCAGGCAGGGATCGCGCCATTGACGCTATAGTCCATAATCGTGTCGCTGATCATCGTGCTGAGCACTTCGACGAAGGATATGTCCACAAACTGCCCCTCACCCGTTCGTTGCCGATGGTTGAGCGCCACCGTCGCGGCGAACGCCGACGCCGTGCCGGAAGTTGAGTCGCCATAGCGGATGTTCATGCCGACGGGGGGTTCGCCCTCATAGCCGACCAGCGCGCTGACCCCGCCCAGCGCCGCGAACAGCGGGGCATAGCCGGTCTGATAGGCAAGCGGACCTTCATTGCCGTACATGCCCATCGATATGCAGATGATGTCGGGTTTGACCTGGCGCAACGCATCATAGCTGAGTCCCAACCGCTCCATCGCGCCGGGGCGCATATTTTCGATCACGATGTCGGCCTGCTTGACCAGTTTCAGGAACAGGTCGCGGCCGTCGGGCTTCTTGATGTCGATCTGGACGCTGAGCTTTTCCGGGTTCACCGCCTGCCAGCCCGGCGCATTGTCCCAGTCCTTACCGGTCATCGATCGGGTCGTGTCGAGCGATTCGACGCTTTCAACACGAATGACCTGCGCGCCCAGAAAGGCGAGCAGCTTGCCCGCGAAGGGGCCGGCCCAGACCTTGGTCAGTTCAAGCACGCGCACGCCCTGCAACGGGCCGCCGCGCGGGACGTAAGAGGGTATCGAGCGATCGCTCATTGCGCGGCTCCCTGTGTCACGCTGTCCAATATGGCCTTGCTATGCTGTCCCAGGCTCGGCGCGGGGGCGGCGAGGACCGCCGGTGTGGCGCTGAATCTATAGGGAACGGTTGGATAGCTGGCAGAGCCGACGACGGGGTGGTCAAGCTCGGTAAAAAATTGCCGGAACTGATATTGTGGCGAGTCCATGAGATCGGGGGCGGTATTAATGGGTACGACCATGATGCCGCGCTTCTGGCCTTCGGCCGCCACCTCATGCTTGTTTTGCGTCTTGAGCCATTGGGTGAAATATTGGCGGCTAAGCGCAACCCGCTCGGGCGTGCAGCCCTTTTGCAGCCAGTCCTCGGGGAATTCGAGCATCCAGTCGGGCTTGCCCATCAAATCATGCATCGCCCACCACATGCGGGTATCGGACAGCCAGAGATACACGAACCCGTCGGCGCAGGGCATGATCGAGGCCGGGCCGCCCAGGTCGAAAGCGCCGCGGGCTTCGGTGACATCCATATCGCCGACCAGCATTTGCGCCAGGACATAATCGAGCCGAGACGCCATCACCCGCTGTTTGGAAATATCGATCACCCGCCCATGCCCCGACCGGTGCTGATCGAAGAGTGCGGCCGACACGCACAGCGCCGCTTCCATGCCCGCTTCGTAGCTGACGATGAAGCGTCCGGCGCCCTTGAGCGGAGGCTTGGCGGGGTCGACGCCACCGGGCGTGTGATAGCCCCAGCCGCCCGCATGGAAGAGGGTCAAATCCTCGGCCGGGACATCGGCCTTGGCGTTGGTGCGGCCATAAGGGGTGATGGTGCACAGGGTCAGGCCGGGATGGCTCGCGCCAACCATATCCGGGTTGATGCCCACCGTTTCGAGCCAGCCGGGGGCATGATCGTCGATGACAACATCCGCCCGCGCCACCAGCCGCGCCAATGCATCGCGGCCCCCATCGCTTTCCAAATCCAGCACGATCGAGCGCTTGTTCGTGTTGAGGTAGGCAAACAGCGCACTGGCGTCCGGGCCGCGGTCATTGCCCGCAAAAGGCGGCAGCGCACGAACGGGGCTGCCCTGCGGCGGCTCGACCTTGATCACCTCTGCCCCGAAATCCGACAGCAACTTGCCGCAATATTCGCCGGCAACCCCGCCCGACAGCTCCACGATCCGGATATTCGACAGCGCCGTCATTGTCCCAATTCTCCTCGCAGCGGGGCGGTTCATCCTATAGATTTCAGGCAGCGCCCGCGCGCACCGCAGTGCCTCGCGCACACTTTGCCACGGCAGTGATGCCTCCTTGCGGCTTTGCATGAAATATAGCCGCAAAATCCAGCGACTGCCCTCATTCATCGCTCCGACGAATTTATCCTCCTGGCGGCTACGCAAGCGCCAAATGGTGCAATATGGCGAGACAGCCGAGGCTTGCCGGGCCTATGCCGGTAGCGCGATGCACATCACCGCTGCGGCCCTTCGGCTGCCTTGCCCCAGTGCCCTGCGGCGAAGACGGAGACCATGTCCCGGTCTGGCCGGCCTTCTGCACATGACCGAATGATAGGAGATACGGATGAGCGAAAAACAAAAGCAGAGCGACAAGCTGTTGGAAGAAGCCAAGCAGTTCATTCACTATGAAAAGGATGTCGAAAACAAAATCGCTTATCTGACCCTCGATCGTCCCGGCAAGCTGAACGCGCCCGGTTCCGGGATGCGCCGCCTCTATGCGCGTTATGTGTTCGAAGCGGGCGTTGACGATGATGTGAAGGTGCTGGTCGTCCGCGCCAACGGCAAGGATTTCGGCACCGGCGCCGATATCGAGGAAATGCAGAACCAGTTCGGCCTGGGCGATGATGTGGACCTGAACTACGAACTGACCACCGACGATGGCCGGGTCACCTATCCGCCCCAGGAGAGCTTCCGCTATCTGGGCGCGATGACCGACTTCTTCGCGCGCGCCGGGTCAGGCAACCGTCCGTTGCAGGAATTCAAGAAGATCAGCATCCTGCAGGTGCAGGGCTATTGTTATGGCTGGCATTTTTATCAGGCGGCCGATGCCGACCTGGTGGTAGCGTCCGACGATGCGCTCTTTGGTCATGCCGCGTTCCGCTACGCCGGCTGGGGTCCGCGCATGTGGACCTGGGCCGAGATGATGGGCGTGCGCAAGTTCAAGGAAATGCTGTTTACCGGTCGCCCCTTCACGGCGGACGAGATGGAGCGGATCGGCTTTCTCAACAGCGTCGTGCCGCGCGACCAGCTCGCCGCCGAGGCCGAGAAATATGCCAAGGCCTGTTCGGTGACCCGCCCAACGGACACGGTGCATGTCCAGAAGGTCTTCTTCGAAATGTATAATCAGTATCGCGGCGAATATATGGGCAGCGTGCTGACCGGCCTGGTCGAAGGCGTCACGCGTTACATGACGCCGGATCGCGAAGGCGACCTCAATCTGGGGATCGACGACGTTAAGGCCGGTATCAACAACAGCGTCAAGGATGTCGACATGCAATATCCGCCGGAATGGCGACTGTCGCGCGGCAACCGCAAGAAGCCCTGAGCAACAAGTATGGCCCGTCGGCGCGACGGGCCACATTCAGACGGCGATGACCCTGGCCCCGCGCCAGGGTCGCCGCCGTCTTGTCGATCGATAACCTATCCAATGAGAATATGAGGCGCTCCGAACGCCGGCGCGGTCGGGCGCTTGCTGCCAACGTCCCTGGCCGGCGCGATGAGGGTCGGCGCATCGGTTGCGGGCTTTCTCGTCCGCTTAAGCCGTCGGTTCTTCTTCCCTGAGCGGGTCGCTCAAAGCGCCTGATTGCCAATATTGGCGGCATGTTTCGCCGCCACATAGCCAAAGACGAAGGATGGGCCGACGCTGCTGCCCGCGCCCGCATAGGAGCGGCCCATGACCGACGCGGTGGACGTGCCGGTGGCGTATAGCCCGACAATAGCACTGCCATCTGCGCGCAAAACCCGCCCATATTCATCGGTCACCACACCGCCATAGGTGCCGACATCCCCCGGCAGGACCGGCACGGCATAGAAGGGCGCGGTGTCGAGCGGGCCAAGACTGGCGTTGCCGGGATAGAAGGGATCGCCCAGAAAATTGTCATAGGCGCGTTCGCCGCGATGGAAGTCGGGGTCGCGGCCCTGCGCGGCATGTTCGTTGAAACGCGCGACCGTGGCCTTGAGCGCAGCGGGGTCTATGCCGAGCGTCCGCGCCAATTGTTCGATCGTGTCAGCCTTGGCCAGATAGCCCTGCTTCGTCCAGGATGCAGGCTTGGGCACGCTGGGGAAAGCATTGCCGATCATGTAGCTGCGCATGACATGATCATCAAAAATGGCGTAGCTCGGCACGGCCGGGACGCTCTGATTACGCTCCAGCATCGTCCGGCAATAGGTGAGGTAAGACCCCCCCTCGTTCATGTAGCGCTGCCCCGACTGATCGACCAATATGGCGTGAGGGGCTGCGGTCAGCCGCTGGGCCGATGGCTTGAACTCGGACTGTTCCTCGCCGGGGGGCAAGGTGATCTGGTGGCCGACCATTTCGTTCATCTGCGCGATTGCGGCGCCATGACGCTGCATTTCGACGATCATCTCGCCGGTGTCGCCAGGCCCGGCCATGGTCCATGCAACCGACGTGCCTGGAATATACTGGTCGCGCATCGCCTGGTTGCGGGCGAAGCCGCCGGCTGCGACCAGCACACCGAGCCGCGCACCGATGCGCCAGGGCTGCCCGTCCTTCTGCGTCACCACGCCGATGATCGCGCCCTTGTCCTCCACCAATTGATCAACGCCTGCGTCGGTACGGAACTGAACGCCCGCCTTGAGCGCGATCTGCAACAGCCGTCCCTGAAGCGCGGTACCGGCGGCCACGATGTCCTGCCCGGTGAGCCGCGCCCTGACCTTGCGCCAGCCGATCCGTGCCAGCAGCAGCTTGGCGCGCCAGCTTTGCTTGAGCTGGGGCAGCTTCATCAATTCTTCGTTGGTGGCGGGGATGCCGCCAAAACGGCCCCGTCGCAGCTTGGAACAATAAGCGCCCAGTTCCTTGGCGTTGAACAAGGCCGGAGTTACCGAGCGGGAGGATTTCGACCCGCCGGGCAGTTCGTCATGATAATCCGGCCAGAATGGCGCGCGCCCGAATTTCATGCCCTTGCGCATGAGAAAGGCGAGCATCTGCGGTGCTTCGTTGACATAGGTTTGTCGGCGCAGCCGGCTCGCGCCAGGCGCATCGTCCACGCCTTCGTTCAGCGCGTCGAGATAGGCCATCGCCAGTTCGGGGCTGTCCTGCTCCCCCGCGCGCGCCATCAGCGGATTGTTTGGAATCCACATGACGCCGCCCGATCGTGCGGTTGTGCCGCCAAGCTGATCGGTCTTTTCGAGCACCAGCACCGACTTGCCGGCCTGCCGCATCACCAGCGCCGCGCACAGTCCGCCGCCGCCACTGCCCACGACTACGAAATCATAGCTTTCGTTCCAGTCGGTCATGCCGTTGCTCTCCAATAAATCGCCGTGTCAGTTCACGAAGCCGGCGAGGCGCTGGCGGATGAGGACTTCAGCCTGCGAAATGATGCGGTCGATCAATTCGCGGCAGGTCGGAATGTCATGGATGAGGCCCTGGACCTGCCCTGCCCAGATCAGCCCGGCTTCCGTGTCGCCCGTTTCCAGCGCCTGCCGTCCGAGCGCACCGGATACGAGCGGCTGCACATCGGCAAAAACGGCACCGGGCCGGGCGCCGATCTCAACCACCTGGTCCGACACCGACGTCTTGGCGACGCGCCCGGTGTTGCGAAACTGCCGGAAGATCAGATTAGTGGCGCGCTCGTCATTGGCGACCAGCAACTGTTTGATGCTATCGTGGATCGGGGCTTCGCGCGTGGCGCAAAAGCGGGTGCCCATGTTGATCCCGTCAGCGCCCAACGCCAGGGCCGCGACCAGCCCGCGCGCATCGCCATAGCCGCCGCTTGCCAGCATCGGGATCGACAGCTTGTCCGCCGCGGCGGGCACAAGCACCAATGCCGGCACATCATCCTCGCCGGGATGGCCCGCCGCTTCGAATCCGTCGATCGAAACCGCATCGACGCCCATGCGCTCGGCCGACAGCGCGTGCCGGACGGCCGTGCATTTATGGATGACCTTGATACCGTGGGCCTTGAATTCGTCGACATGCTCCTGCGGCTTGTAGCCCGCCGTCTCGACAATCTTGACGCCGCCGTCGATAATCGCCTTGCGATATTCGGCATAGGGCGGCGGCGAGACCGACGGCAGGATCGTCAGGTTCACACCGAAGGGCTTGTCAGTCATCGCGCGGCAGCGGTCGATTTCCCGCCGCAGGTCGTCGGGCGTCGGTTGCGTGAGGGCCGTCAATATGCCCAGCCCCCCGGCATTGGAGACCGCAGAGGCCAGTTCAGCCCGGCCGACCCATTGCATACCCCCCTGGACGACCGGATGTTCGATGCCGAACATTTCGGTGAAACATGTGTGCAAACCCATGTCAGTGCCTCCCGCAGCAGCAGACCAGCCGAGGTGCCATGGCACCGGTCATTCGGACACGCCCGCTTCGGCCATGACTCGCCGTCGGGCTTCGTCGAATTTTTCGATATAATTATGCGCGTCGCCCGCCGTGATGCCGCCGTCGATGGGCAGAACGACGCCAGTGATGTAGCGCGCATTGTCGCTGGCCAGGAACAGGGCGGCCTGCGCGACGTCCTCTGGCATCCCGCGTCGGCGCAGCGGCTGGTAGGAATCCATCACTTCGCGGATGGCCATTTCAAGCTTGTCGAGCAGCACCGGATCGGTATTCGCGGCCAGCGCATCCTTGATCAGCTTGGTCTCGATCTGGCCGGGGACCAGACAGTTGACGCGGATGCCGTAGCCGGCCAGTTCGATCGCGGCATTTTTCGATGCATGGATCACCGCCGCCTTCGACGCCCGATAGGAGGTCACGCCGAAGCTGGCGACGATGCCCGCGATCGAGGAGGTGTTGAGGATCACCCCGCCCCCATGGTCGCGCATATACCGGCCGGCGATCTGGGTGCCCCGGATAACCGCCCGGACATTGACGTCGAACACCCGATCAAAGGCATCCAGATCATCGTCGAGCAGGCGCACCATGCGATTGGGCACGGCGGCATTGTTGCACATGATGTCGAGGCCGCCGAATGCACTGACCGCCAGATCGCAGAGCGCCTGCAACTCCTCGGGCTTCGATACGTCGGTCCGCTGGAAGCGGCAGGTTTCGCCGATGCCCTTGGCCACCGCCTCGCCCGCTGCGGCGTCGAGGTCGCCGATCACCACTTTGGCGCCGGCCTTCGCAAACAGCTCCGCTGTCGCCTGGCCGAGTCCGTTTGCGCCGCCGGTGATGACGGCGACTTTCCCATTCAACAGCTGATCCATGCTCAATCCCCTTCGTGCCGCGCGTCGCGCTTCCTGTTTATGCGCGACGCTTGAAGGTGATCGGCAGATTTTCGACCATCCGGGTGGCGACGGTGGGGAAATAGGTCAGTTCCTCAATCGGCACCGCCATCTTGATGTCGACGAGACGGCGACCGATTTCCTGCGCCGCGACCTTGATCTCCATCCGCGCCAGGGCAAGGCCGACGCAACGGTGGGTGCCGTTGCCGAATGTGACATGCCGGGTGATATTGCCACGGCCCGGGTTGAAATCACGCGGGCAAGGGAATTGGGCCGGATCGTCATTTCCCGATGCATAGAGCAGCAGCATATGCGCACCCTTGGGCAGGACGGTGCCGCCCAGTTCGACTTCGCGGGTGGTCATGCGCGAGAGGCCATGGACCGGCGGTTCCAGCCGCAGCATCTCTTCGACGAAGCGGTTCATCGCCTTGTCGTCCTCATAATTGGCATAGAGGAACTCGGCGACTTCGGGGCGCGTCGCCACGGCGCGCAACACATTGGTCAGGCCCGTCGAAGTGGTGTCATTGCCGCCGACCAGCAGGGCGCGGCCGAGTGCGACGATCTCGCCAAATTCGAGGGTCGGATTCTGATCATCGTCCAGACGGGCGTGCACGAGGTCCGAGATCATGTCCTCGGCCGGCGTCTCCTGACGCTCCTTGATGCGGTCGATGATATAGTTCTGCATTTCGCAATAGAGCCGCGCATTTTCGAGCATCTGCTCGCGATCCTGCATCCGGCCGATCTGGGCGACGGCGGCAAGCGACCATTGCGCGATCTTGTCGGGATCAAGGTCGTGGAAACCCAGCTGCTTGGCGATCACGCGGATCGTGAAGGGGTTGGAAATGTCCTGAGCGCCGTCGGCATGACCTTGATCGGCGACCTTTTCGATCACGTTCACCGCGATTTCGCGGATGTCGGGCTCCAGTTGCTTGACGCGGTGAGCGGTGAAGGCCTTTTCGAGCAGGCGGCGGATGCGGGTATGTTCCGGCGGGTCGGTCATGATGCCGTCGTGGAAGAAGCCACCGCCCTGGGTGCGCAGGATTTCCTGGAACTCCGCCTGGAAACCTTTCGCATTCTGCTCGGCATAGCCATGCTTGACGGAGAAGGTCAGCGGATCGGCCAGAACCTTCTGCAAATCCTCGAAACGCGACACAAGATACATGTCGATGTTGGGATCGTGATAGACCGGGCTGTCACGGCGGATCGCTTCGTAGAAGGGCCAGGGATTGGCGCGGACGTTGAGGTCGGCCATGGTCGCATCGGGCTTCAGATGGCCGTCCTCGGTGAGGAAGGGGCAACGATCCGCCCCTGCCGATTTGAGCTGCGTCGATTCCATGACTTGCTTTCCCTATCTGCGTGTTGCCCCGGACGAGGGAGAAGAATGATCATCCCGCCTCGCCCGCACCTCGCTGTCGACCGGTCGTCGTCGAGGCAGCCAATATCGTTGCCCAGCCGCCAGAGCGGCAGAAGCGTCTTCAGACCTGTTTTCGCGCATGAAGCGCGATCGTGCCAATGCGAAGATCGGCCGGCAAGCCAATGATCGCCCGGAAGATATCGACCGGCGACTGGGTATGGCTCATCGGTCGGTTGCGCAGGTCAAGGCCTGCCTCGACCGACGCGCTATGGAAGGCCATGGCCGCATCGCGGTCGATGTCCCACTGCTTGCCTTCCTCATGCATCGACCCCGCGCGCACGCAGGTAACACTGATGCCAGCGCCTTCCACTTCAAGCTGGAGCGCATCGGAAAACATTTCGAGCCCCGCCTTGCCTGCGCGGTAGACGGAAAGATGCGGGAAAGGCAGCGCGACCGATTCGCTGCTGACGTTGATGATCTGGCCGCCATTGGTCATCATCGGGATGGCCGAGCGCGAACAGAGCATCGGACCGATGAGATTGGTGGTGATGCCGCCGAAGATCTGCTCATCGGTCGCACTGGCGATCGTGAAGGGCGCATAGATGGCGGCGTTGTTGATGAGCACGTCGATCGCCTGATGTCGGGCCGCGATCTTCGCGAACGCCGCGCGTATCGAGTCTGGCGAAGCGACATCGCAGCCCAGCGCCAGCGCGCGGTCGCCAATCTCCGCTGCGACCGCCTCCACCTTTGAAAGCGTGCGGCCGAGCAGCACCACATCATGCCCATCGGCGGCAAAACCCCTGGCGAGCGCCCGCCCCAGCCCTGCGCCCGCGCCGGTTATCACGATCCTTTTGGACATGGTCCGCCTCTCCTTCAATCTCTATTCATTGTTCGTCCCTTGCGCCGGAGGGCACGCAGATCGCAACATCGACCATTGTGCCCGCGGCCCGATGCGGGCATCCATCGCGCGACCGATGCTTTACCGCATGCGGCCCCAGCCGCCATCTTATCCACTAGAGGCATGGGAATGAGATCACCCGAGGAAGGCTTAATGAGCACACAGGAACGGATCGTCTTTCAGGGCGCCGGCGTCGAAATCGTGGGCAGCGCATCGGGGCCGGCGGACGGCCCGCCGATCCTGTTCCTGCACGGCGCGGGCCAGACCCGGCACAGTTGGGGCAAGGCCATTGATGAGGCGGCCCGCCGTGGCTTTCGCGCCATCGCCATCGATTCGCGCGGTCATGGCGACAGCGGCTGGTCGCCCGACGGACAATATGGTCTGGACCGCTATGCCGAGGATGCGCGCCGCGTGGTCGAACAGGTCGGCAGCAAGCCGATTTTCGTAGGGGCCTCGATGGGCGGATCGACCGGCATCATGCTGGCGGCCGATCAGGACAGCCCGCTGCGGGCGCTCGTGCTGGTCGACATCACCGCGCGGGTCGAGCCGGAAGCATCGCAGGAAGTGATGGCGTTCATGGGGAGCGCCCAGCAGGGTTTCGCTTCGCTGGACGAAGCGGCCGATGCGGTGTCGGCCTATCTGCCCCATCGGCCCAGGCCCAAAAATACAGACGGTCTGGCCAAGAATCTGCGCTTTCGCGATGGACGCTATTATTGGCACTGGGATCCGGCTTTCCTGTCCATGGGCCGCAGGTCGGGCGAACAGGAATCCTACCAGACGCGGATCCAGGCAGCGGCGCAGTCCCTTACCATTCCCACATTGCTGGTGCGTGGGGGAAAGAGCAGGATCGTCACGGAAAAAGGGGCGCGCGAATTTCTCGAACTCGTGCCGCACGCCGAATTCTTCAACGTCGCCGATGCCGATCATATGGTCGCGGGCGACGACAATGATGCCTTCAACGCGGCGGTGTTCGACTTTATCGGCCGGCTTGACGCCAGCACGGCGGCCTGAAGCCCCTTTTCCGCCGACCCGGCCTGAGGTCGATCAGGGCGCATATATGGGGATCGGCTCATCCCCCGGATCAGGCGTTTCCGAACGCCAGCGCACAGAGCCGAACGGCCGCTCCAGCATCCGGCGCACCACCGCTTCCGATCCTGCCAGTGTGAGGCTGCGGGCGTGCTGCTGGAGCGCGAGGTCGGACTTGGTCTGCCGCTCGCGATGCAGGAAATAATCGTTCCAGGTCGCGAAATGATAGCGTTCGGTCCACAGCGTCGGGTCGGCGATGTTGCGCGCGAGCGACAGGTTGCGCGCCCCGTTGCGCCGCCTGGCGCGATGCAGGTCCATCATCACCATGTAGAATTCGCGTGCGGTGGCCGGATCGACATGATGATCGACTTCTATGACGATCGGCCCGCTGCGCGGCGTCAGCGCCAGCGCGACCTCAGGCGTGTGCGCCAGTTCGACCAGTTCGATCTCGTTCGGTTCGATCCGCGGCAGCGGCAGGAGCAGATGCAGCAGCGGCAGCGCGAGCATGGCGCAGCCCGATATCGTCATAGCCGCCGAGATGCCGTATGAACCCGCCAGATCGCCCCAAAGCCAGGCGCCGACGGCGATGCCCCCTGTCAGTGCAGACTGATACCAGGACAGAGCCCGCGCCGTAACCCAGCGCGGGACCGACATCTGGACGCTGAGGTTGAGGATGGAGACCATGACCATCTGCGCCGCGCCGAAAATGGCGATGGCAGCGGCCGCCAGCAACAGCATATGGCTGAACCCGAATGTCAGGATCGTAACCCCCGTGCCGAACGCGCAGAGGCTGATCGTCATCCGGTCGCCAAATCTTTCACGCGCGCCCGGCAGCAGGAGTGCGCCGACTACCGCGCCGGCGCCCTGGCAACCCAGCAGCAGGCCATAGGTGCCCGCCCCGCCCCCGACCATGTCGCGCGCGATGATCGGCAACAAGGCCGCGATCGATGCCGTGCCAACGCCAGTGGAGAGCGCCCAGAGCATGACCGTACGAACCGAAGGCGCGTTGAAGACATAGCGCGCGCCAGCCGCGATCGCCCGGTCCAGCCGTTCAGGCGGCAGGCGCGAGGGCACCGGTTTACGCCGCCAGAGGAAAAAGGCGAGGATCAGGGGCAGATAGCCCAGGGCATTGGTGGCGAAGGCAGCGCCGGCCCCAGCAACAGCGACAACCAGCCCGCCCACCGCCGGGCCGAAGCTGCGCGCGATATTATAGCTGATCGAGGCCAGGCCGATCGCCGCAGGCAGATGCTCCGGGCTGACCTGCTCGCGCACCGATGCCTGCCAGGCAGGGCTGTAAAGCGCGCCGCCAACGCCGATCAGAACGCAAAAGCCCAAGAGCATGAACGCGTTTTCCAGCCCGGACATGGTCAGCAATGTCAGCGTGGTCGCGCAGATGCAGGCGAAGCCCAGGCCCGTCAGCGCTACCTTGCGCCGATCGAACATGTCGGCAATCGCCCCCGCGGGCACCGACACCAGCATCAATGGAAGCATCAACGCCGATTGAACGAGCGCGACCAGCGTCGGTGATCCGGTCGTGCGCGTCATGTGCCACGCCGCGCCGACGCCCAGGATCAGATAGCCGAAATTGGACAGCAGGCTGGCTGCCCAGATGCGGCGGAAATCAGGCTCTCGCAGAGGACCGAAGGGACTGGGGCGGGCAGAGGATGGAGCGGGCGCCGGTGCTGTCATTATCTTCTCGATCGGGCCGGAGCCGCGCGTCGAAAAAACCCGTCGGCGGCGATTGGGGGCGCTGTGCGCCGCGACCGGCCGTGAGCACGGCTGCGCGACAGCTACTGCACAATGTTTCTATCCCAGCCGTGACGGGAGGAAAGGCGCGCATTTCACTGATCGACGCGGCGATGTTTGCCTGCACCGACCCCACCTGCCTCCGCACATCGGCTTCCGCTTTGGATTATCGCCCTTATGTAGATGACGGGCCGCCACATCCGGGCGGCGGGCAGATGTGGGATAGCAATGGCTGAGGCTTATATCATCGACGCGGTGCGCACGCCCCGGGGAATCGGCAAGGCGGGCAAGGGCGCGTTGGCCGGTATGCACCCGCAACATCTGGCGGCCGTGGTCATGAAGGCGCTCGTGGCGCGCAATCATCTGGACACCGCCGACATTGACGACGTCATCTGGGGCGTGAGTGCGCAGAACGGCCTGCAAGGGGGCGACCTGGCCCGCATGGCGGCGCTGGATGCCGGCTTCGACGTCAAGGTGAGCGGCGTGACGCTCGACCGCTTCTGTGGCAGCGGCCTGACCGCCACGTCGCTGGGGGCGGCCCAGATCATGGCGGGGATGGAGGATCTGGTGATCGCCGGCGGCTCCGAGATGCTGTCCTATGTCACGCAATTTTCCCGTGACATGCGCGCGGCCGGCCTGCTGCATTCGGCGACGCTGGGGTCCGACAACGCCCGGTTGCAGGCGCGTCATCCCCAATCCAATCAGGGGCTGGCCGCCGACGCAATCGCCGCGATGGAAGGCATCGGCCGGGAGGCGCTCGACGCCTTTGCGCTTGAAAGCCAGAAGCGTGCCGCGCGCGCGATCGCCGAGGGACGTTTCGACCGATCGATCGTCCCGGTCCTGGCCGATGACGGCGCCGTGATCCTGGACCATGAGGAATATCCCCGGCCGGATACCACGGCCGAGGCGCTGGCCGCGCTCAAGCCCGCATTCGAGCAGATCGCCGACATGCCGGCCGAGCGCGACGGCACCACCTACCGCCAGCTCATCAATCGGCGCTATCCCGACCTGGACATCGTGCCGGTGCATCATGCCGGCAGCTCTTCAGGCGTGGTCGACGGCGCCGCTGCGCTCCTGATCGCGTCGGGTGAATATGCCCGCACCCACGGGCTGAGGCCCCGCGCCCGCATCGTCGCCACCGCCAACATGGGCGATGATCCCACGCTGATGCTGAACGGTCCGGTGCCCGCTGCGCGCAAAGTGCTGGAACGGGCCGGACTTAGCGTGCAAGATATCGATCTTTGGGAAGTGAATGAGGCCTTCGCCGTCGTCGTGGAAAAGTTCATCCGCAATCTGGGTATCGATCGGGACCGCATCAACGTCAATGGCGGGGCGATCGCGTTGGGCCATCCCATCGGCGCGACAGGTGCAATCCTGATCGGCACGGTGCTAGACGAGTTGGAACGACAGGGGCTGAAGCGCGGGCTCATCACCATGTGCGCCGCCGGCGGCATGGCGCCGGCCATCATCATCGAGCGCGTCGCGCCGTGAGGGTGCCCGCAGGAGCATTGTTGGGATAATGGGCGACACGACCGGAGAACCGCGTACACGCGCCATCGCGCGCAAGCTGACCGTCACGGCGCGCCAGATCGTTCAGCGGTTCGACCAGAGCGTTGAGCAGATGGGCGTTTCGCGCGCGAAATTCGCCGTGATTGCACTGGTTTCGCGCAAGCCGGGCGTGTCTCAGCGCGCGATCGCCGAACGGCTGCAAGTGACCGAGGTCACGGCGGGGCGGCTGGTTGAACGGCTCTGTGCCGATGGATTTCTGGAGCGGCGCGGCAACCCCAACAACCGCCGGACCTATTTCGTGCATTTGACCGCGGCGGCGCAGCCGCTGCTCGACGAGCTGTCGGTGGTCGCGGCCGCGCAGGAAAAACAGACCTTCCGCGGTTTCAGTACCGACGAACTGGATCAGCTCGAGCAATTTCTGGCGCGAATTTCGGCCAATATCGCGATCGGTGGGCGCGTGTCTGCGGAATGTCCCGTCGTCTCGCCAAAAGTCGAGGCTGACGCGATACCGATTGATTAGACCTTATAGGCCTTCATCTGCGTCTGCTGGGATGGAGCCATAAAAAAGGGACGCAGCCGTGCTGCGCCCCTTTTTTTGCATTTCGCTACACTGCGGCGCAGCATGATGCGCGCGCGCCGGTCACCACCGCTCAGCGCAGCGCGATGACGTCCGTCTTCTTGAGGCTGGTCGTCAGCTTGCCGCCGACAACCGAGAGGGTGTCGCCCGGAACGCTGATCATGCTGCCTTCGAAGATGATCGCGACCGAGCCATCGTCGTTCACGCGATAAACAGGCGCCAGCCGCGCACCCTTCACATCCACCAGCATCTTGCCGCGCGAAGCGATGCTCGCCGTGGCGGACTGATCCGCCGGCGCCTGGTCCTGGGCCATGGCAGGCGACATGGCAGCTGCGGTGGCAAGCAGGAAGAGACCGAAATTCTTCACCTTAGAAACTCCTCAGACTCATGATAGCGGCAAGCCCGCAATCGAAACTAAGCCCCGTTAGCGTTCGCGCTGAATCGAGTCAAGAGCGATGCTGTGTTGCAGCAAAGAATTTGGCGAAGCGGTGGCCGGCTATCTTCCCGGCGATGCATGGCGGGCCGCGCTCCGGCATCGGCGCGCGCGGCCCTGCGGGGTCAGCGCGGCGGCATCCGCATACCGGCATCAAGCCGAATGGTCGCCGCGTTCAGATAGGCGTTGCGGATCATCTCCAGCGCCAGGCTGGCAAATTCTTCGGGCTGGCCCAGACGACCGGGCGCCTGAACCTGGGTCGCGAGTTTCTCAAGATGCTGGGGCGGCATCCGCAACATCGGCGGCGTCGCGAAAAAGCCGGGCTGGATCACATTCACGCGGATGCCATCGCGCGCCAGGTCGCGGGCGATCGGCAGGCTCATGCCGATGATCGCCGCTTTCGCCGCGGCGTAGGCGGCCTGGCCGGACATGCCGTCGGTCGCCGCGGTGGAAGCGGTGTTGACGATGACGCCGCGTTCACCGTCGATGGGATCGAGCGTCATCATGCCGGCGGCCGCGCGCGTGAGACAGCGAAAAGAGCCGACCGCATTCACTGCCAACACCCATTCGAACCGATCGGTGGGAAAGCGCTTAATCTCTCCGGTTTCCTTGTCGCGGCTCACCGCCTTGCCGGAATCGCCGCCGCCGGCGCAGGAAATCAGCGCCCGTTCCTGACCATGCGCCGCGCGCGCCTTGGCAAAGGCTGCATCGACGCTTTCTTCCGACAGGACGTCGCACTGGCAGAAAAGTGCGCCGGTTTCGGCCGCGGCCTGCTCGCCCGGCTCTTCGCGCAGATCGAAGATCGCAACCGAAACCCCGGCAGCGCGCAGCGCCTTGACGGTTGCAAGGCCAAGCCCGGACGCGCCGCCGGTGACGATTGCTGCGAGCGAACTGTCGATCTTCATGATGCTCTCCCTGACAATGTTCGGACACGGACATCGGCGCCATGATCGCGGGCCGCACATCCCCTCCGGCGCAGGACGGGCCGGCGCAATCATGGCCTTACGCAAGATGACCGGACTGTCCCACCGGATGCTGTCGATGGACGCAATTTCATCGGGCGCGCGATGCCTGATTTGCCAAGGCCCGCAACACTTGCCCTGCGCGACGGTGACAATAAGACCATATGTTTAAAGAGGGCCGGAAAGTCACCGCTTCCGGGCAGGCATGATTTGGGGATCCCATGACACAGGTTATGAAGGGCATACGCATATTGGAGGTGGCCCAGTTCACCTTCGTCCCGGCAGCCGGCGCGATCCTGGCCGACTGGGGTGCGGATGTCATCAAGATCGAGCATCCCGTCCGTGGCGATACGCAACGCGGCTTCATCAACCTGGGCGGGGTCAAGGTCGATCCCAACCGCAACACGCTGATCGAGCATCCCAATCGCGGCAAGCGTAGCGTGGGCGTCGACATTTCCACCGAGGGCGGCCGCGAGGTCATCTATGAACTCGCCAAGACGGCCGATGTGTTCCTGACCAACTATCTGCCGAGCGCGCGGCGGAAGCTGGGCATCGACATCGATCAGATCCGTGCCGCCAATCCCGACATCATCTATGCGCGCGGCAGCGCCTATGGCGACAAGGGACCAGAGCGTGAAGTGGGCGGCTTCGACGGGACGGCCTGGTGGTCGCGCAGCGGGATCGCCTATACCATGACGCCTGAAGAGATTGAGGGCGTGTTTACGCAGCCGATGCCGGCCTTTGGCGACTCGATCGGCGGGATGAACATTGCGGGCGGCATTTCGGCGGCCCTGTTCCATCGGGCACGGACCGGCGAGGCGCTGGAGGTCGATGTTTCGCTGCTGAGCACCGCATGGTGGGCGTCGGGGGCGGCGATCGATCAGGCGATCGAAACCGGCATCGCGCCGCGTCAGCACATGCCCCGGTCCGGCGCTTCGGGCGTTAACCCCTTCATGGGCAATTACACCACGTCCGATGGCGAGACGATCAACCTGTGCACCCTGACGCCAGGCCCCTATATCCGCGACCTCTTCACCCATTTGGGACATCCCGAGGCGGCGGACGATCCGCGCTTTGCCGATGTCCATGCGCTGATGCAGAATTGGGCCGACGCCAGCGCAATCATCGTCAAGGCCATCGGCAGCAAGCCGTTCGATTATTGGCGCCAGCATCTCAAAACCTATCGCGGCCAGTGGGCGCCGGTGCAGAGCCTGCTCCATATGGCGACCGACGAACAGGCGCTGGCCAACGACATGCTGTTCGAAGTGGAGGCGGCGGAAGGCGGCGCGCCACTCAAGCTGGTCCGCGGCCCGATCCAGTTCAACCATCAACCGGTCGAAACGACCCGCGCCCCGACCGCATCCGAGCATACCGAGATCGTTCTGATGGAAGCGGGCCTGGACTGGGACCGGATCGAAGCGCTGAAAGCTGCGGCGGCTATCGCCTAATTGAACAGAGAGAGATGATGAAACCTGGTACGAAACTCAAAAGTTCTGTCTGCGACACCGAAGTCATGGTGATCCGCGTGGGCGAAGGCGACATCGAATGTGGCGGTGCGCCGATGGCGGAGGAACGACCCGCCGAGCGCGGCACCGTGGACGCCGCCTTTGCGGAAGGCACCAAGATCGGAAAGCGCTATGTCGACGAAGCGGGCACGATCGAATTGCTGTGCGTGAAGGCCGGGACCGGCTCGCTGGCGCTCAGCGGCACGGCGCTGCGCGCCAAAGACGCCAAGCCTCTCCCTTCTTCGGACTGATCGCACCAGCATGAACATCTCGCTCATTCTCCAGATGGCGGCCGACGCCGACCCTGACCGTATCGCGATCGTGTGCGAAGGCCGCCGCTGGTCCTATGGGGAGTTGCACCGCGCCGCCACAGGCGCCGCGCGGCTGTTCCGGGAGAGCGGCGCGAGCCATGTCGCGCTGCTCGATGAAAACAGCGCCGCTGCCGCGATCACCCTGTTCGGTGCGGCGATCGCCGGCATACCCTATGTGCCGCTGAACTATCGTTTGGCCGATGTCGACTTGAGCGCGTTGCTCGCACGCATCGCGCCGGCCGCACTGGTGGGCGATACGGCGCGCGCAGAGCGGTTGAACCCCGATGGTGGACATCTGTTTTGGACCCGCCAGACCCTGATCGAACAGGCCGAAGCGCGGGCCGATGGCCCGGAGCTGGAAGAGAGCGATGAGCCGGTCGCGGTCCAGTTGTTCACCAGCGGCACGACCGGCGTGCCGAAGGCTGCGGTACTGCGCCACGCGAACCTGCTGTCCTATATTCTGGGCACGGTCGAGTTCATGAGCGCGGAAGAGGGCGAGGCCGCACTGGTCAGTGTGCCGCCCTATCATATTGCCGGCATCGCCGCGTTGCTCAGCTCCACCTATGCGATGCGCCGCCTGTTGCTGTTGCCGGCGTTCGAGCCGGACGCCTGGCTTGACCTCGCATCGGACGAAGGGGCGACGCACGCCTTCGTCGTGCCGACAATGTTGGCGCGCGTCATCGCCGCGATGGAAGCGCGCGGTGGACATGAACTCACCTCGCTCCGCGCCATCGCCTATGGCGGCGGACGTATGCCGACGGAGCTGATCGATCGCGCACTCGATCTGTTTCCGGAAGCGGCCTTCACCAACGCCTATGGGCTTACCGAGACCAGCTCCACCATAGCGCTGCTCGGCCCCGAGGAGCATCGCGCTGCCCACCGGTCGGACGACCCGACGGTGCGGGCGCGGCTGGGTTCCGTTGGTCGGCCGCTGCCCACCATCGAACTGGAGATTCGCGACGAGGAAGGCCGCAAACTGCCGGTCGGCGAGCGCGGCGAAATCTATGTTCGCGGCGATCAGGTGTCGGGAGAATATCGGGAACGCAGCGCACTGGATGCAGAGGGATGGTTCCCCACCCGTGACGCGGGCTGGCTGGACGCGGAAGGCTATCTGTTCCTGGCCGGTCGCGCCGACGATGTGATTGTGCGCGGCGGTGAGAATATCTCGCCCGGAGAGATTGAGGATGTGCTGATGACGCATCCGTGCGTCGCCGATGCCTGCGCCGTGGCCGTGCCCTCGCTGGAATGGGGCGAAGCGGTTGGCGTGGCCATCGTCGTCCGACCCGGTCACAACCCCGCGAGCGAAGCGGAATTGTGCGAGTTGATCCGCAGTCGCCTGCGTTCGTCGCGCGTGCCGGAACGGATCAGCTACCTGGAAGTGCTGCCCTATAATGAAATGGGTAAGCTGTTGCGGCGGCAGGTCAAAGCGCATTTCCAGGGCTGACATGTCCTTGTCGATCCCGCTCGCCGACGTTGCCGATGCATGGATCGGCGATTTGGCCCGCGCGACCGAAATCCAGGCGCTGGCGCAGATTGCCGGCGCCACATTGCTGGGCGAACGCGCCTTGTTTGCCGACCTCCCCGTCCCCGGCCTGCGCTCGGCCGGCGGTGGGTGCCGGCTCTATCCTACCGCCAGCGGATGGATTGCGCTCACGCTGGCCCGCGATGACGACCGGACGCTCCTCCCCGCCCTGCTCCGCACACAGGATGTTGCCGACGCGGACGATGAGGCGCTCGCCACCGCCTTTGCCCGTCAGGATGCGCAGGCGCTGGTCGCACAAGGCCGCGCCTTGGGCCTCGCAATCGCTGCCGAGGATGAGATCGAGTCCGCTTCGCCGGCTCTGGTCCAGCTTGGCGACGCGCCGCGCGCCGCGCCGCCGGGCGACATGCCCCGCATAGTCGACTTGTCCGCGCTGTGGGCCGGGCCGCTCTGCACCCATCTGCTGCATCTTGCCGACGCGCAGGTCACCAGGATCGAAAGCGTGACGCGTCCGGACCGGATGCGGGATGGCCGCGATTCGCGGCTGTTCTCCCTGCTGAACCAAGGCAAGGTCGAGCGGCAGCTGGACTTGCGCTCGGCACAGGGGCGCAGTGCCCTGTTCGATCTGATCGATGCGGCGGACATGGTGGTCGCGGCCGCCCGGCCCCGCGCACTGGCGCAACTGGGCCTTGACCCAATGGGTTTCGTTGCCGGGAAGCCAGGCCGGCTCTGGCTGACCATCACCGGCCATGGCGCGGACGGCGACCGTGCGACATGGATCGGTTATGGCGACGATAGCGCAGTGGCCGGCGGGGCGAGCGCGGCGATGCGCGGGGCGACCGGCGAACCAGGCTTCATCGGCGATGCATTGGGCGACCCCCTTTCAGGCTTATATGCCGCGCGTGCGCTCAGCGCCGCATGGCGCGAGGGACGCGGCGGGGCGTTCATATTGTCGATGCGCGGCGTTGTGGCACGGGCGATCGCACAGGCACAGGCGCGTGACGCGTCGGATTTCAAGGCGCAGTTGCGTTGCTGGCGCGCGGCGGCGGGCAGTCCGTTTCCCGCCGTGCCGGCGCGCGACGCTTCGACAGCGCCCCTCCTGGCTGCCGAACCCATGCCATGCTGATCCGCAACGCCGAATTGGAGGGCGGACAGCGGGCTGATGTCCGGATCGCCGGGGCGCGGATATCGGCGATAGGGCAGTTGAGGCCGGAGCCGGGAGAGTGCTGCATCGCTGCGGGCGGCCGGCTGCTGCTGCCCGGCCTGCACGATCATCATATTCATCTGCCCGCGCTGGCCGCGTCCCATGCCTCCATACCCTGCGGCCCGCCCATAGTGACGAATGATGTGGATCTTGTCAGCGCGCTCGCGATCGCGGGGGACGGCTGGGTGCGGGGCATCGGCTATCATGAAAGCGTGGCCGGAATGCTCGACGCGGCGATGCTCGACCGGATGGCGCCCGACCGGCCCGTCCGCATCCAGCATCGTGGCGGGCGTATGTGGTTTCTGAACTCGATGGCGCTCGACCATCTGCTGGCGCGCAGGGCAGCGCCGCCGGGACTGGAGCAAGTGGGGGGGCGTTTCACCGGCCGGCTGTTCGACGATGACGCCTGGCTGACCGAGGCATTGGCCTCTGCGCCGCCCTCGCTCGCTGCGGTCGGGGCGCTGCTGGCAAGGCGCGGCGTCACCGGCCTGACCGAAATGACGCCCCGCAATGATGGTGCGATGGCGGCCTTTTATGCCGCGGAGCAGGCGCGCGGGGCGCTGCCGCAAGGGCTGCTGGTGGCGGGTCGACCGAGTCTGCGTGAATCGGACATGGGCGTGCACATGCGCCGCGGGCCGGTGAAGCTGCATTTGCATGAAGCGGCCCTGCCGACCTTTGATGATCTCGTCGCCCAGATCGGGGCCGCGCACGAGGAGGGACGCGGGGTTGCGGTGCATTGCGTGACGGAGGTGGAACTGGTTTTCACCCTGGCCGCCATCGGGACGGCGGGCGCGCATCCGGGCGACCGGATTGAACATGCCGGCGTAGCGCCGGACGAGTCGGTCGACGAAATCGCGCGGCTCGGCCTGGCGGTCGTCAGCCAGCCGCACTTCATCAGCGAACGGGGCGACGCCTATCTGGCCGATACCGAACCGCGCCAACACCCCCTTCTCTATCGCCTGCGCGCCTTTCGCGCTGCGGGCGTCGCGCTGGCAGCGGGCAGCGATGCGCCTTTTGGACGACCCGATCCCTGGGCATCGATGGCGGCCGCCGTGTCGCGACGGACCAGGGATGGCCAAATCATCGGCGCGGAAGAAGCACTGAGCGCCGAAGAAGCGCTCGACCTGTATCTGCGCGATCCGGTCGATCTGCGGGCGCGACGATGCGTATCGCCCGGTGCGGTCGCCGACCTGTGCCTGATCGACCGGGACTGGGCGGCGGCACGGCGCAACCTAGCCGGGGTCAATGCCCTTGCCACCTTCGTGCAGGGCGTCATGATTTTCGATGCGATCGACCAGGCCCCAACGGAGCGCCGTTTGCGCGTTAATGCGTCGGCCTGAAAGCATCAGCAGCAAGGCCCGGCCCCGCCCGATCCGACGCGACACGGAAACGCAGCCGCCGGCGCCGGGCAGCAGGCCCATGCCCACCTCGGGCAATTGAAACCAGGCTTGTGGGGCGGCGGTGACGATGCGCGCGAAAGCGGCCATTTCCAGGCCCGATCCGACGCAGGCTCCCTGAATGTGCACGTCAAGGCGGTCGCTGCATTGGGCGAGCAACAGCGCGGGAAGCGTGCGACTGCGGATCCAGTGGCCGAGCGCCGGGTCGCGCGTCGTGCCGAACTCATCCAGATCGGCCCCCACGGAAAAGGCCCGCCCCTTGCCGCGCAGAGCGACTCGCGTGATGCTCGGGTCGAGCAGCGCAACCATGAGCGCTTCGTAGAGCCTGTCCCGCATACCGACATCGATCGCATTCTGCGCTAAGGGTCGGTCCAGCGTCAGTGTCAGGCACGCATCCTCGCGTTGGACATGGACGCAGCCCGGTGCTGCAGGCATGGATGCCGGAATTCGATCCGCAAGCCATCGGGCGCACTCCCCACCGCCCAGCAATAGACCATAGGCCATCGACTCGGTCGGTAGCGCAAGTGCGGTCGGCAGCGGTTCGATCGCGCGCAGCAACTGCACCAGGGCGGCCGCCGCCTGCGGGTGACGAGACGCACCTGTAAGCAGCATTTCCGCGGAAAACGGCGGTTCCAGTACGGCGTCGAACCAGGTCGCGGCCGGATGCGCGGGATCGCCCCGGGCGACCACCGGGAAAGGCGGCAGCGGCGGCGGCGCAGCATTTTCCGGCAGGGTAGCCAGATCGACCAGCGCAATCGCCTGATCGCCCCAATCCCGGTTTTGCAGCGCCTCATAGCCGATCTCACATGCTTGGATCGTCATTTTTCCCCCAGTTTGGGCCGATGTGGGCCATTATAACCTTAACTGATATTCTAGAAGAACCGACATGCTCTAATTTTTCTTGACTTGGGAACTTTCCAAGTGCAGCATTGAGAAAATGAAAGGAGAGAGGTGTATGCTGGCAGCGCATTGTGATGGGAACAAGGCCAAGACGGCTCGGCGCATCATTGAAGTCCTAGAATATTTTGATGAGCAACATCGTGAAGCGACGGTGATGGACATCGTCCGCCGCTATAACCGCCCTCAGTCGAGCACGTCCGAACTTCTCGCGACGTTGGTCGAGTTGGGGATGCTCTACAAGGACAACCGATCGCGCCTTTACACGCTGACCCCGCGTGCCGCCATTTTGGGCTCGATAGCGCAGCCAGCCTTCGTGCGGCACGGCACCTTGTCGGTCGTCGTCGATTCGCTGATTGCGCAGCATGGCCTCAGCATGGCCCTGTTCGGTCTCGTGGGCCTCAATACCCAGATTTTCCGCTGGTCGCTCGGCTCCAGGCAGGAACCGCGCGATGCCGGGCAATTGTGCAACGGAGCGCAGGAACGCCTGTGCGACAGCACGGTCGGCCTGCTGCTGCTTTCCACGATCGAGCAGAACCGCCGTGCGGGGATGCTTCGCCGGCTGAATGCAGAGGCGCCCGAGGAAAAGAAGTTCGTGCCGTCGCAGATGAACCAGCAGGTTCAGGAAGCGGCCATGCGCGGCTTTGTCACAGGCCCCGTCGCCTTCGACAGCAGTGCGCATGTCGCCGCCATTCTTCTGCCCAGCGACGACAGCAGCCGGCCTATCGCGCTTGGTTTCGTCTACGAACCGAGCGAGGATATCGATCCTTCGATGCTGATCGCCTCGCTGCGGTCCGCCATGAGCCGGAATGCCGAAACGCCCCTGCGGGATGCGTCCGAACCTTGCGAGCCGCTGCTTCACGCAGCCTGATCTCCGTTGCGGTAAACAGGTGAATAAGAAGGGGCGCCAACAGGCGCCCCTTCTTATATGGAAGAACGAATCAATGGCTGAGCGGCATCGTGCCAGTCTCGCTGAAATCGACAAAAGTGTCGAAGGTGCGGGCCGCCGTCGCCATTCGCTCGGGCTGGAAGGTGAAGCACTGCCCGGCCGGCAGGTCCGCCTGTTCATAGGACAGTTTCCTGCGCGCACGCTGCCGCCCATGGGCAAGCAGGCACGCCCAACGCAGGATGCGCGCCGCTTCCTGCCCCGCCGGGTCGCGTGTCGCGATCCACTCGTTAATGCCGGTCAGCGGCAGTCCGGCAAGGACCGGTGGATCGACAATGGTGAACCCGCTCACGTTCCAGCGCAACAGAGCTGTGCCGTTGCGCCGCAGTTCCGCTGCCGACAGGCCATCGACGGGGTCGGAGACGAATACATCGTAGCAGGTCGACGCTGCATCGAGCGCGTGCGCAGCTGCCCAGATGGCCAGGTCATGGAGATGGGTGCAATTGGCCTTTTTCTCGCCGCGCCGGGCAAAGGCATCGAGCCGTATATCGGTAAATGTCGCTTCCGCCACCGCTCGCGCGCCCGGGCAGGTCGTCCACGGCACCCGGATCATCAACGCCTCGACCTGCGTCGCTCGTTCGCCATCGTGGATCAGGCTCACCTTCATGTGGTGATAGTCATCCTCAACCTCGCAGGTGGAGCGATCAGAGTTGGGCGTTATGACGATGCGGCGGCGGAAACCGGGCTGATCCTCGATCCTGACATCCATCGCCGTCAGTTCTCCTGCAAATGCGCTGACCGCCTGCTCAATCCGCGATTTTCTCGAACAACGGAATGAAAATATGGTCCTGCTGTTCGAACGTCACCTTGACCTTGTCGCCAAACTCGACCGCCTCGACCGGGGCATTGACGATATTGCTGGTGAGAATGACCCCCGGCGCGTCGTCAAGCGCGACCCTGGCGATGACATAGGGCGCTTCCAGGCCGGGATACCAGGACTGGTGATTGATGGTGAAAGTGTCGATCACGCCAGTGCCCGACACCGCTTCGGGCGAGACATCTTCCGACAGGCAGGTCCGGCACACCGGGCGCGGCGGATGGATGTAGGCGGCGCAGGACTGGCATCGCATGATCATCAGGCGGCCTGCGCTGCCGCCGGTCCAGAAAGCGCGATTGAGTTCGTCCAGTTGGGGCAAAGGTCGGGGCATCGGTCAGGCCTTCCAGCAGATAGAGAATTTCAGGTCCGGTCACATGGTCGCCGTGTAAAGTGGGTCGTCCCTCCTCAAGACGCAACTCGGCATGGGGGTCGGTTTCCCCCTGTAAACACTTGCCGCTCCATCAGACGATCGGACGGTCCATCCCGCGCTGTTTGCAACGCGGCAACCGGGCGCGCGAGGATAGTGTCGATCATGGCAAACCTCCGAACGTTACCGGAAGAGGTCGCTTGGGATGGAATATCCATCTCCGTCCATTCAGCGTCTTCTGTCCCGTGACTAAGCATGGTTAGTATTCATCATATAAACTCATCGCGCTACTGGCCGGACACAAGATCAGCCTTCCTAAAGCGCGCGATAACGCCCCCGCGATGCTGCGTTATCGGTAGTTCTGTTGAGCTCCTTTACCCAGTAATAGAGGGGGTACAGGTTTTCGCCGGTCTTGGCTGCTCCAATGCAGTTGGCCTGCAAAATGCAGAGATAGGTGGGGGATGCGGATAAGGATCGAAAGAGCGCAATGCGTCGGAAACGCCCGGTGCAATGCCGTAGCGGAAGCGCTCTATCCCCTTGATGACGATGGTTATATCGCAACCGATGGATTCGATGTGCCGGCCGAATCGGCAAGTCTGGCCCGTCGCGGCGCGCGGGCCTGCCCGGAGCGAATCATTTTCATCGAAGAGGATCAGTAACCCCATGCGCGGACGGCGTTCATCTTCCGGGCGACAGAGCGCAGGCCTGGTTGGAAGATAATATAAAGAACATAGTAGCAATAAATCGAGCGAAACGCGCTAAATTCTAGACACGCAAATAATCATGGGCGCCTCACAAGAGGAAGCCCGAGTGAGGGAGAAGACAATGCCGAAGGGAAGTATCTTGAAAGTGGAGCTGCTCGCATCCGCCGCCCTAGCAACGATCGTCAGCACACCGGCCTTCGCGCAGGCCACCAACGACGACATCGTCGTCACTGCCCGCCGCGTTGAAGAACGCCTGCAAGACGTGCCAATCTCCATTACCGTGCTGAGTTCGCAGCAGATCGCGAACCGGAACATCGTCAATGCCGGCGACATCGGCACCTATGTGCCCTCACTGACCAGCAACAGCCGCTTCGGCCCTGAAAATACCAGCTTCGCGATCCGCGGCTTCACGCAGGAAGCGCAGACGGCGCCTTCCGTGGCTGTCTATTTCGCTGACGTCAGCGCGCTACGTTCGCAAGGCGGCACCCAGTCGGGCAATGGCGCCGGTCCAGGTTCGTTGTTCGACCTACAGAATATTCAGGTGCTGAAAGGGCCGCAGGGCACGCTGTTCGGGCGCAACACGACGGGCGGCGCAATCCTGCTGGTGCCGCAGAAGCCGACCAGCGAACTGGAAGGTTATGTCGAAGGGTCAGTCGGCAATTATGCGCTCCGCCGCCTGCAGGCCGTCATCAACGTGCCGCTCGCCGACACTGCGCGCTTGCGTCTGGGCATGGACCGACAGACCCGCGACGGCTTTTTGGAGAACACGTCCGGCATCGGCCCCAAGGACTTTAACAATGTCGATTACATCGCGCTGCGCGCCAGCCTGGTGCTCGACCTGACGCCGGACCTCGAAAATTACACGATTGCCAGCTACAGCAAGTCGGACACGAACGGCTACATCCCGAAAATCGCAACCTGCAATACCGCCCCGACCGGCTTCAGCACCGGCATCCTGGCGCCGCGCGCATGTGCCCAGCTTGACCGCACGCCCGGCTTCTACCAGATCGAGAATGGCAACCCCCTTGCCATGCAGAAGATCGAACAGTGGCAGGCGATCAACACCACCACTTGGCTGGCCAGCGACACCTTCACTGTCAAGAATATCGCCAGCTATGGTGAATTCAGAACGAGGAACAACACCAACCTGTTCGGCGACAATTTCACCTTTGCGGGGGCACCGTTTACCTATGTCGGCGTTTATGCCGACAAGGACAGCTATAATGCCGCGCAATATACTTTCTCGGAAGAAGTGCAGCTTCAAGGGCGCAGCGCCAACGACGCGCTGATCTGGCAGGCCGGTTTCTTCTATGAGAACAGCGATACGCTCGGCATTCAGAGTACGCTTTCGCCCATTCTTCTGGCCTGCACCGACATCTATGCCTTTCAATGTTCCGACCCGGTCGGTGCCTCGATCGGTCGAGCAACGGGTAATATCCAGAATTCGCAGAGCGCCTACAAGTTCGAGAGTCTTGGTCTGTATGCACAGGCCACTTACAAGCTGACCGATCAGTTCAGCGTCACCGGCGGTATCCGCTATTCCAAGGACCGGGTCGAAGGTCTGGGCCAGGTGCGTCGCATCCTCTTCCCGACCCCCAATGTGCCTGTATTCGTATGCGCCAACAATCCGACAATCAGCGCTGTCGACGCGAGCGCATGTGCGGTGACGACAGTCCAGAAATCGAGCAAGCCGACGTGGCTGATCGATATCGACTATAAGCCCGTCGATGACGTTCTGCTCTATGCCAAATATGCGCGCGGATACCGCCAGGGCGGCGTGAACGCCTCAAACGTGGGCCTGGGCTCAACTTGGCAGCCAGAGAAGGTGGACACCTACGAACTGGGTGCCAAGGCCAGCTTCAGTGGCGCTGTGCGCGGCTATTTCAACATTGCCGCTTTCTATAACGACTTCAGCAACCAGATCCTGCAGGCCAACGGCGTGCCAACGCCCGGCAATTCGCCCGCAACCGCGCTGATCAACGCGGGCAAGTCGCGCATCCGCGGGGTCGAAGTCGAGGCTTCGCTAACCCCGGTGCAGGGCCTGACGTTCGACGTAGGTTACGCCTATCTCGACACCAAGCTGCAGTCCTTCAACCCGCCGGCATTCGACCCGACCCGGTTCACGGCGCTGATCCCGACCGCGACCGTTGGCGGTCCGCTCACTCTGTCGCCAAAGAATCGCGTCACCGTGACCGGCACTTATACGCTGCCAATCGATAGCTCGATCGGAAAGATCTCCTTCGGTGCGACCTTCACCCATACGGACAGCCAGATTGCAGCCGCGCCTGCGGCAACGCCAATCGGCGTATTGCCTGCTACCGACCTGCTCAACCTCAACCTGAACTGGAACTCCGTCGCCGGGGGGCCGCTCGATTTCGCACTGTTCGCGACAAACGTGACCAACGAGAAATATCTGGCGATCGTGGGCGGCAGCTATAACAGCGCAGGCTTTGAATCGGTCGGTCCGGGCCAGCCGCGCATGTATGGCGGTCGCGTGCGGGTGCGCTTCTAAAACAGGAATGCCCAAAGCGCCTGACCAGGTGGGCTGGCAAGAAGGAGCGGTCGGCAACGACCGCTCCTTCTTTTCATGAAGGCGCGCGCCAAGCGTCGGTGGGGCGATACCTGCACCCCCGCCCGCTTGACGCCGCCCCATGGCTTGGCGGAAAGCGACTGCATAGCCCTAAAATGCGGGCCAAGGAGAGTAGCATGACACAAGCACCCGTCGCCGAAGAGCCTCATCTGCTGACGCATGTGGACGATGCGATTCTGATCGCCACGCTCAACCGGCCCGCCAAGCTCAACGCGCTCAGCGGGGAAGCCCTCAGGCTGTTCAACGAGGCCCTGCTGCGCTTTCGCGACGACCCGGATCTCAAGGTGATGCTGGTGCGCGCGACCGGCCGCTATTTCTGCGCCGGGGTCGATCTTAAATCGGGCACGAGGCCCGCGCCGCCCAAGACCGCCAGCCAGGTGCGCGAACGCCATCGCACCGGCCTCAATGGCATGCATCGCATGTATGACGAAATGGAAGCGATCGAGAAGCCGATCGTCGTCGCCCACCATGCGCCGTGTGTCGGCGGCGGCCTGGAGCTTTCGCTTTCCTGCGATTTCAGGCTCGCAGCGAAGAGCGCGCATTACTCCTTCCCGGAGGGCAAGCAGGGCGTGATCCCCGCTTCCAATGGCGTCAGCAGGCTCACGCGCATCGTGGGGACGCATTGGGCGCGCTATTTCATCATGGCGAACAAGCTGGTCGATGCCGACCGCGCCTATGTGATGGGGCTGGTCCATGAAGTCTTCCCGGACGAAAGCTTCGAAGAGGAAGTCATGGCGTTCTGCCGCCATCTCACTGCGCAAAATGGCGAACAGATGGGCACCGCCAAGCTCGCCATCGAATTGGCCCGCGACGTCAACCTCGCCCAGGCGCGCAATGTCGAGCGACTGGCCAACAGCGCGCTGATAATGAACCCGGATCATGAGACGCTGTTCAGGCGTCACCTTGAGACGGTCGGGAGCAAGGACAAGCCGTGAAATAGGGCAGGAACGGCGCGAACCGCCGCCCCTGCACGGTAGCGCAGCTTGGATTCAAGCGATCTCCGCGATCGCGACCGGGCGTCGTTCGAGCGAAGATCGGCGCGCTGCCTCCAAAATCTGTTCGACATGCCACGCCTGTGCGAAATCCGGCGCGGCTTGGCCGTCGCCCCGGATCGCCCGAACCATGCGCTGCATACCAATTGCCATGCCGTGCACAGCCTGGGGTTGCACCGCCGGATCGACATTGATGCCGTGGGGGCGAAGTCGATCGGCGTGAATTTCGACCGGCTCGAGCGTCCTGCCACCCACCTTGCCGGCTTCGATCCGGGCGTTCAGCGTGGTGGGAAAACTGGGATCGGTAACCAGGATGCGGCCATCCGTGCCGAACATGTCGAGCCTGAAGCCCAGCCCCACCGACGCGCTCCAGGACAGCTGGACCGGCAATGTCATGCCGTTGGCGAAACGCAGGATCAGATTGGCATAATCATTGGTTTCGGGCCGCGTGACGCTGCCGTCTGGATAGCGCCATTCGGCCAGCAATTGCCGGTCATCCGCCACGACCTCGACCGCATCTCCGAAGAAATTCACCAGAACGTTCAGCATATGGCTGCCCAGATTGCGCATGGCCGAAACACCGGCGCTGCCATCGGCGAACCAGTTATAAGGAAAATTGGGATGGGGCCGGTTGAAAAGAGAGAGGTTGAACAGCGCATGGCCGCCCAGCGGCGCGCCGAGATAGCCCTGCTCGATCATGGCTTTCGCCTCGGTAAGCGCGGGCACCCATTGCGAGAAGGCATCGGTCACGCCGATCCGACCGCTGGCGCACCAGGCGGCGTGAATGGCGCGCGCATGGCCGATGTCGGCGGCGAAAGGGATGCCGTTATAGACATGCTTGCCCGCGTGCAGCGCGTCCACGACCATGGTCTGCCGGATACTGGGCCGCGCGCCGCAATCGATGATGTCGATGTCCGGTTCGGCAATCATATCCCCGACATTCCAATATGCCCGGGCAATTCCATGCCGTTCTGCCGCTGCCTCGGCGGTTTCCCGCCGCGAAGTGCAGATGGCCACGACCTCCACGCCATGGATTGACCGCCACGCAGGAAGATGCGCGACGACGCCCCAATTTGCACTGACAATGCCGACTTTCAACATGATCGCTCCCCCGATATGGCGGGCTCTGCGGCGGCGTTGGCCGCTCTGCCATATGCCCTTGGAGGATATGGCTATATAGGCTCTCCCCAGATCGTGACACTCCCGATGCCGGTTTGGCGAATGCCAGATGCGGATATCGCCGGGGCACTGTCGATGCGTGAGCGATCTGCCCTTCGGCACAACCAGCCGGCAGATCAGAGATGAGAGAGGACCCGCATTATGTCCTATGAGATGAACCGGAAGCTTGCCGCCAAGCGCGCGCCGCTCCCCACGTCCGCCAATGTCGATCCGGTGACTGCCGGCATCATCCGCGGCGCCATGGAGACGATTTGCTTCGAATCGTGCGAATATCTGGCCCGCGCTGCTTCCTCTGCGATCATCAACCAGTCGAACGAGCGCAATGCCAGCATCGTCGACGCGCATGGCCGCCTCGCCGCCTGTTCCATCGGCACCCCGCATCTGACCTTCGTATCGCAGATGCCGGTTCGATATGGGCTGGAGATGTACAAGGAGTTCGAATGGGGACCGGGCGACGTGTTCGTCGGCAACGACCCCGATCATGGTGGCGGACATCTGCCCGACTATGTCGTTTACGGCCCGGTGTTCGATGAGTCCGGCGAGCTGATCTACATTTCCGCGCTTCAGGCGCACCAGGGGGATACGGGTGGCAAGGACCCGGGCGGCTTTACCCTGGAGGCGACGGATATCTTCACCGAAGGCCTCGCCATCCCCTGCCTCAAGCTCGTCCATCGCGGCCAAAAGCGGATGGACAGCATCCGCCTGCTGGAGCGCAACAACCGTTTCCCCAGCTTCCACGGCGATCTGGCCGCGATGATCGGCGGCGTGCAACTGGCACAGCGCCTGATGGGCGATCTGCTCAAGAAATGGGGACCGGACAAGGTCAAGGCTGCGATCAACACCAATATCGACCAGACCGAGCGCCTGTTCCGCCAGGAAGTCAGCCGTTGGAAAGATGGCAGCTACGAAGCCGACGTCTATATCGACCATGACACGCAAGGCACCAAGGACATCCTGGTTCACGTCACCTGCACGATCAAGGGCGACCAGTTGACGGTCGACCTGACCGGCACTGACGATCGACCCGAGTTGATCGGCGTCTGGAACACTTTCGGCAATACGCGCAGCTACATCATGACGCAGGTCGCCTCGTCGATCGATCCGGTCATCGACAAGAATGAAGGCCTGTTCAACGCGGTCGAGATGATCATTCCCGAAGGCTCCATCGTGCAGCCGCCGCCGAACAAGCCGGCGGCCCTCGGTTCCTTCCATCCGGCCTGCGAAGTCACCGAGGCGGTCTGCGTCGCGTTGTCGCAGGTCGTGCCGGAACGCTCGACCTTCCAGGGTTATAAGATGGGGATGCCCAACGCCGTCATCGGCTTCGAAAATGGCCAGATGTGGATGGACCAGGGCGTCGATGTGCGGGTCATGGATGCATCCGCCGTTCAGGATATCGATGGCTGGGGCGGCATGTGCGCCGCGCTGGGCAACCTGTTGCTGAGCCAGGCGGAGGACGCGGAAAGCCGCTTCCCGGTCATCAACCTGCAACGCCAGATGGTGACGGACAAGGGTGGCGCTGGTCAATGGCGCGGTATGCCCGGCACGCTGAACGTCAAGAAAGTGCTCAAGCCCTGCACCGCCATGACCTGGATGGTGTCGCGCGAGCATCCGCTGACCGGCCTGCGCGGCGGTGAGGATGCCTGCCGCTACGAGAACCGCTACCTCGTCGGCACCGAAGACGAGTTCGAAGTGGAACGCTCCGCACTGGTGCAACTGCCCGCAGGGGCGGTCATGGCCTATCAGAATGGCGGTGGCTCAGGGTTCGGCCCTGCCACCCAGCGCGATCCGCAGGCGGTTCGCGAGGACGTGCTCGACGAGCTCGTCAGCATCGAAGCCGCGCGTGACCATTATGGCGTGGTCTTCACCGGCACGGTGGAAGACTATGACCTTGCGGTCGATGTCGCAGCGACTGAAGCGCTCCGCAAGGATATGGCGCGCCAATTAGAGAATGCTTGAAGGGGGGATGTTAGTTTGAGCTATCGCGTCGGCATCGACATCGGCGGTACATTCACCGATTTCGCACTTCTGAAAAATGATGAGGTTATTCTCTTCAAGAATTTAAGTACGCCGCAGGATCGTTCGATCGGGGTCATGAATGGCCTTGCCAAGCTTGCCGAAATGGAAGGACTTTCATCGGGCGATTTCCTCGCGCGCTGTGAAGCGATCGTCCATGGCACCACCGTCGCCGACAACACGCTGATCGAAATGAACGGCGCGGTGACCGGGCTGCTCACCACCGAAGGCTTTCGCGACGAAATCGCGATCCGCCGCGGGTTCAAGGAGAGCATCTGGGACGTGCGCACGCCCCCGCCGCCGGAAATAACACCGCGCCGCCGCCGCCTCACGGTGCCCGAACGCATCCTGTTCGACGGTTCCATCTATCAGGAGCTTGACGAGGAGGCGGTGCGCGCTGCCTGTCACCGCTTCGCCAAGCAGGGCGTTGAATCGGTCGCAATCTCGCTCCTCTTTTCCTTCGTCAATCCCGCCCACGAAAAGCGTGTTGCCGAAATCGTGGCGGAGGAGCTGCCGGGCGTCGAGATTTCCATGTCGCACGAAGTGCTGCCGCGCGCGCCGGAATATGATCGCACCAGCACGACCGTCGTGAACGCCTATGTCGCGCCGCGCGTATTTTCCTATCTGGAAAAGCTGGTCGAACGGCTGAAGGATGGCGGCTACGCCAACTCGCTGATGGTGATGCAGGCCAGTGGCGGCGTCATGACCAAGGAATATATCGAAAACGCTCCGATCCGCGTACTTGCCTCCGGTCCCGCCGGTGGCGTCATCGGCTCCGCGCATGTCGGCAGCGCAAAGGGCTATCCCAACTTGCTCTGCATCGACATGGGCGGCACCTCCTACGACATCTCGCTCGTGCTGGACGGCGTCGCGCCGGCCGAGTCACGCTGGAACCTGCATCACCGCTATGTCGTCGGCATTCCGATGGTGAAGGTCGAGACCCTGGGCGCAGGCGGCGGGTCCATCTGCCACGTCCACAACGGCATGTTGCAGGTCGGTCCTTCTTCGGCCGGCTCCGAACCCGGCCCGATCTGCTATGGCCGGGGCGGCACGAAGCCGACCATCACCGATGCGCTGGTGATGCTGGGCATCCTGTCCGCCGATGCCGAATTTGCTGGCGGCAGCTTCTCGCTGTCTTCGAAGGGCGTGCCGGAGGCGTTCAAGGAGATTGGCGATGAGCTTGGCGCCAGCCCGGAGGAAGTGGCGTTCGACAGCTGGCGCGTAGTCAACGCGACGATGTCGCAGGGCGTGCGTCGTATCACTGCCGGCAAGGGCGTCGATCCCAACGAACTGGTGATGCTCGCCTATGGCGGCAACGGCCCGGTGTTCGCGGCGATCCAGGCCGAAGATCTGGGCATCCGCCGCGTGCTGGTGCCAAAGGCTTCGCCGACCTTTTCCGCGCTCGGCACCCTGGTGGCCAACCCGACGATCGAGGAGGAGCGGTCCTATATCGTTCCGGTCGACCAGATCGACGAAGATCGCCTCAAGACATTGTGGCAAGCGCTCGAAGAGCGGGCACGCGATTATTTCACACGCGGCAATTTCCCGGCGGCGCAGGTCACCGCCAAATATCAGGTGAATATCCGCTATCCGGGACAGAATTGGCCCCTGACTTTTGAGGTAAACCTGGTCGAAGGGGCGTTCGATACGTCCTTCCTGGACGGATCGATCCGTGACAAGGCGCTCGAGCTTTTCAACGCGCGCCACATGCACGAATATGGTCATATCCGCGAAGGCGAAATGCCTGAAATGACTGGCGTGCGCCTGGTGTCCTATGTCGAAACGCCCTCGCCCATGGCGGGGAGCGGCTTCACCGCCGCGCGGTCCAAGCCGGAAGCGGCCAGCCAGCGCCGCGCCAATCTGGGCAAGGGCTTTCAGGATGTCAGCATCTATCGCGGCGCCGACCTGACGCCCGGTTGTGAGATCGCCGCACCGGCAATCATCGAGGAAAGCTTTACCACCATTGTGGTTTATCCCGGCTGGAAGGCCGTGATGGACGATGCGGGCGATTACGAACTCAGCCCCGCCTGAGGCAGGCGCGGCCGGGGTGGATTCCGCCCCGGCTCCTCCTGCGTCCCGGCATGATTGAAACCAGAAAATCCTTTTGCCGCAACTGTAGCGCGCTTTGCTCGATGGAAATCGATGTCGAAGACGGCCGGATGGTCCGCGTCCGTCCGGACGGCAGCCAGTCGCCCTATGGCGCTTATCTATGCCCCAAGGGCCTGGCGAGCATCGATTTTCATAATGGGGCGGAAAACCGGCTGCTCCAAAGCCTGAAAAAGCGGCCCGACGGGGCTTTCCTACCGATCGACGCCACGCAGGCACTCGACGAGATAGGCGCGAAACTCGCTCACCTGCTCGCCGCACATGGCCCGCGCGCGATCGCCGTCTATCATGGCACCGGCGCCTACAGATCCGTGCTCGGCGCGCAGATGGAGCGAGCTTTTCTGGCGGCGGTGGGCACGCCCAATTTCTTCTCCTCCATGACCATAGACCAGTCGGCAAAGATGGTAACGATGGCGCGGATGGGCGTCATGGCCAGCGGCAAGCACAGCTTGCGCGATACCGATGTCGCCTTGCTGGCCGGTGGAAATCCGGTCGTGACGCATCAGGGCGCACCTTTTGCGCTGGCCGAAAGCGGCGCGCCCGCAAAAAGCTTTCAGGCGGCGCGGGACCGCGGATGCAAGATCATCATCGTCGATCCGCGTCGTACCGAAACGGCGCGCTTTGCTGATTTGCTGATCCAGCCCCTGCCCGGCCATGACGCGGCGTTGTTCGCCGCCATCGCCCACATCCTGCTGCGCGACGGCCGCCATGATGGGGATTTCTTGTTACGTTGGGCCATTCAATTGGACGCGCTGCGCATCGCACTGGCGCCGTTCACCCCTGAAATGGCCGCTTCGCGCGCGCAGGTGCCGGTCGAGCAGATCGAGCAGGCAGCGCGTTGGCTGGGCGAGGCGAAACGACCCTATGCCGGGAGTGGCACGGGCCCGTCCATGGCTACTCATTCCAACCTGGCCGATCATATGATCGAGGTGGTGAACGCGCTGGCGGGCGGCTATCGCCGCGCTGGTGACATCATCCGCAATCCTGGCACGCTCAAGCCCAAGGATGGGGTGGAAATGGCGGTGTCGCCTTCCCGCAGTTTCGAGCACGCCCCCAAATGCGTCAGCGCGGATGTGGGACCGCTGCTGGGCGAATTGCCAACGGCGCTGCTGCCGCGCGAGATTGCAGCAGATTCGCCGGACCGCATTCGCGCGCTGATCTGCTTCGGCGGTGATCCGCTCAAGGGCATGGGCGATCCCGGCTTTGCCACCGCGGGTTTCGACAAGCTTGATCTGCTTGTCTGCCTCGACAGCCGGATGAATGCCACGGGCGAGCGGGCGGACTATGTGATCGCGACGTCCCAGCCCTTCGAGCGGCATGAGATCAGCGTTCCTGGCGACGCGCTTTTTCCCGAACCCTTCGTTCAATATACGACTCCGGTGGTGGAGCGACCGAAGGGCGTAATCGACGACTGGGCGTTTTTCTGGGCCGTGGCAGCGCGGATGAACCTGTCGCTGACGTTCAAATATTGGACCTATGGCGCGCGGTTCGAGGATATCGCCCTGGGCCTGCCGCTCGACCCCGAGCAGCGCCCAGACCCGGAGGCGCTTTGCCGCTTTCTGGCGAGCGAAAGCCTCGTGCCCTTCGAGACAATCAAGGCCAGTCCGTCCGGCGTCCGCCCCGACCTGCCGCCGCGCAGCATATTGCCGGCACCGCCAGGTTCGACCGGGCGGCTGCATCTTTGTCCGCCCGACGTCGCTCGCGAACTGGCGGATCTGGCAGCCGAGCCGGAGGAGGTCGGCTATGGCTACCGCCTCATCTGTCGACGCATCCTCCACGCCCTCAACGGCGCGTTTGTGGAAACGCGCGAGGTGCGCCGCCGCTTTCCGGTCAACTATGCCCATATGAACCCGGACGACATGGCGGCGGCCGGCATCGGTGACGGGGATCTGGTGGAGATCGCGTCGCCTTATGGTGTGATCCGCACCCTGGCCAGGGCCGAGAGCCGGCTGCGGCCCGGCGTTGTGTCTATGACGCATATGTTCGGCCGATTGGTGGGTTCGGGCGATCCCGTCGCCGATGGGGGCGCGAATGTCGGCGAACTGACATCGCTGACGCAGGATCTACAGCCTATCAACTATATGCCGCGCTTCTCCGCCGTCCCGATCAACGTGACGGCGGTCGACAAAACGACGCTGACCGCCTGATTCAGGGCCGCGCTGCAAGCAGCTTGCTGACCCGGCGATCAGGCTGAATCCAGTTGGAGCTTGGATATAACGGCCGGTTTTCCGTGGCCGCGTCCAGCCGGGCAATATCGTCGTCACCCAGTTTTACGTCTGCCGCGCCGAGCGTATCCTCCAGTTGATAAAGCTTCGTCGCGCCCAGCAACACGCTGCTGACCCCGCGCCGGGCGAGCAGCCACGCCACCGCGACCTTCGCGACGGTGATATCATGTGCTGCCGCGATGTCGCGCATGATATCGAGCAGCGCGAACCCCTTGTCCTTGTCGAAACCCAGCAGATCAAAATCGGAAAAGCGGTTCCCCGGCTTTGACAGGTCTTCCCGGCTGTAGGCGCCACTGAGAAAGCCATAGGCGAGCGGGCTCCACGCGGTCATGCCCAGGTCGAAATGCTGCATCATCGGCAGGACGTCGCGCTCCACATCGCGGCCCAGCAGCGAATAATAATATTGGCCGTGCGTGAAGCGGGCGAGACCATTGGCCTTCTGGAACGCGATCGCGGCGGCAGCCATCCAGGGCGACCAGTTGGAAAAGCCGATATAGCGCACCTTGCCAGAGCGCACGACCGTATCGAAGGCTTCCAACGTCTCTTCCAGCGGGGTGAGATGATCGTCGCGATGCGCGACATAGAGGTCGATCCAGTCGGTGCCCAGCCGCGCCAGACTTTGGTCGACCGACCACAGGATATGCCGGCGCGAGAGGCCGCTATGCAGCGGATCGCGCGCGCCGCCGCGATTGCCGACCTTGGTCGTGACGATGACCTTGTCGCGATAAGGTTTGAGGGCGGCGCCAAGCAATGTCTCGGATTCGCCGTCGGCATAGACATCCGAGGTGTCGAACAGATTGACGCCGGCGTCCACAGCATGGCCCACCAGTTCATCGGCCAGTTCGGCGCCGACCTTGTAGACCGACTTGAGAGAGGTATTACCCTGGGTGAAGGTAAAAGCGCCGAAGGCGAGGCGCGACACGATGAGGCCGCTGCTGCCAAGGGTCGAATATTGCATATTGGTTTCTCCTACGCATCGGCGATGGGCAGCCGATCCAGAATTTCGTCAAAATCGGTGCCGTGCCACATGGTCAAAAGGCTGGTCAGGATGTGCAGCATGATTCGCGGATTTTCCTTTTCCGCAAAGCGTGGATCACGCCGGCCTTCGATCATCGTCAGATCGTCAAATTCCGCCGCGATGCGAGCAGGCGCGTCGAGCAGATAGGCCAGCCCCATCAACGCCGTATAGACCCGCAGATGCAGCATCAGCCGGCCGGGACTAACGTCCGGTCCGCCCGCCGCCCGATATTCAGCGGTAAATAAGGCGACCAGTTCCTCGATATGCGCGGCCCAAAGATGATGCTCCATCCCGCTCAACGAACCCAGCAACGTCATGGCAAGGTGCATCTGACCAACGCTGCCCCAATCCATGAGGCCGCACTGAAGCGTGCCGTCGGCATCGGGCCAGAACCACGCATTGTCGATATTTCCGTTCCAGTGACATAGCGCGATCATGTCCGGGTCGGCGTGCAGAAATTCCCGGATTGCCCGTTCCTGATCCGCCATCCGCAACGCCTCGCGCGCCACTCGTTGGAGAAACGGAGGCGCGATGAGCGGTCGAGGGAAGAGTTGCGGAAAGCTGCGCGTAAATTCTTCCAGCTTCTCCAATTTGCGCACCAGCTTTGCCCGTGGTTGCGGCATCGGATCACCAGCGATCGCTCGCTCCAGGTCGAAGGGGAAGTATGCGTAAGCAGCATCGGGCAGCGTGCCGGCCTTATGTGCGCCAGCCAGCCGGGCAAGCGCCCTGACCAGCGCCCGATAATGGTCGAGCGGCGCGTCCAGATCATAGTCCATGCATTTATGGTGATGCGGCTCTACGTCCCCCTCGCCATAACCGATCCGGTCTGTGATCAGGATGCCGGTGCCGCTTTCGCTGTCAAAATCGGCGAACAGACAAAGCGGCACCGCGATCGGAAAACCCGGCTGATTGGAAATGGCGGCAAAGCGGATTTCCGGCCCCATGTGGAAGCGTAGCGAATCACGCCCCGCATCGTGCGGATTGCGGGAAAATTTGACGAACAGGTCGGTGGGCAGCGTGGTGGGCTTGGCATAGGCGACCGACAGAATGAGTTTGCTGCCCGTTCCTCCCACGGCCCATTCCCTGGCATCGGTGATGCTGCTCACCGCGTTGTCAGCGGGCAATGTCCCGGCGGCATGGAAGGCCCGGGTGAGGTAGGACGGGCCGCCCTCTAACAGCGCCGCCGCATGTGAAGCGATCGGCCTGCCGGTAATCTCTCCGACGGGCCAGGCAGAATCACGTTGATCGGATTGGTCAGCATTCATGACAGCGGCGTGGACGGGTGCGGACCGACTGGCAAGCCATGGACAGGCCACATATCGCCTGCACGAAATAGCAAGGGGTGGCACTGGAGCGCCCCGCCCGCCTGAGCCTATATGTGAGACGGTTTAATTTTCTGCGGCACCGCCGGCATCACGCACGCGGCCTGCAATATTCGGGAGAGTGTCAGATGGCGACCATGGCGGGCGCGGATACCAAGTTGGTGCTGGGAGAGACCAAGCTTTATATCGACGGCGAATTGCGGCCGGCTATGGGCGGCAAGACCTATCCGAACATCAGTCCCTGGACGGGCGAGGTTGTAGGTTATGCCGCCGACGCAAGCGCCGAGGATGTCGAAGCCGCGATCGCGGCCGCACGCCGCGCATTCGACGGGACCGACTGGTCGCTGGACAAGGATCGGCGCTTCGCTCTGGTCCAGAAACTGCGGACGCTGTTCGAGGAGAACCGGGCGCGATTGGGCCTGATCGCGCTGAATGAGGCAGGTGCGGCGCAGGGCGCTGTCAACCGCGCGCATGTGGGCATGGCGCTGGGCGCCTGGGACGATTTGATGGGCCTGTTCCCCAAGATGGCATGGGAACAGCCTTATGAAGACCGCGTCTATGGCCCGACGACTCATAAACGCATCGCCGTCAAGGAGCCGATCGGCGTCGTTGGCGCGATCACGCCCTGGAATGTGCCACTCTATATCAACGTCGCGAAGGTCGTGTCAGCGCTGCTGACCGGCTGCACCGTCGTTTTGAAGGCTGCGCCGGATACGCCGGGCCTCGCCGCCGTTTTCGGCGAACTGGCAGACGCAGCCGGTTTCCCGGCCGGCGTCCTGAATGTCATCACCAGCAGTGACCCCGCCATGGCCGGCGAGATGCTGACGACTGATCCGCGCGTCGATCTCATCAGCTTTACCGGCTCGACCGCGGTCGGCAAGCGCATCATGGCGAACGGCGCACCCACGCTGAAACGCGTGTTCCTGGAACTTGGCGGCAAGTCGGCCAAGATCATCCTCGACGATGCCGCCAATTTCGCCCAGGAAGTTGCGCATTCCATGCTCATCTTCCATGCCGGCCAGGGCTGCGCAGTGATGTCGCGCCTGTTGGTGCCGCGCAGCCGCTATGACGAAGCGGTCGCGATCCTGACAAAGGCCTATGCCGCATTCGATGCCTGGGGCGACCCCGACGCCCCCGATCATATGATGGGTCCGCTTATCTCCAAGCGCCAGCAGGAGCGTGTGCTGAGCTATGTCGAGATCGGCAAACAGGAAGGCGCACGCCTGATCGCGGGCGGCAATGCCGCCCCCTATAAAGGCGCGGGCTTTTTCGTCGAGCCGACCTGCTTCGTCGATGTCACGAACGACATGCGCATCGCGCGTGAGGAGATTTTCGGCCCCGTGTTGGTCGTCATCCCCTTCGAGGACGATGAGGATGCCATCCGTATCGCCAATGACAGCGAATATGGCCTGTCGGGCGGCGTCTACAGCGCCGATGTCGATCGCGCGCTGAAGGTCGCCCGTCGGGTCCGCACCGGCACGATCGGCATCAACAACGGCATGTGCATTGCCGGCGACATTCCCTTTGGCGGCTATAAGGCAAGCGGCATCGGTCGCGAATGGGGCATGGAAGGCATGGAGGAATTTCTCGAAACCAAGCTCATCGGCATCGGGGGGTGACGTGGCGCCCTGCCGGCGGATCTTAGCGGTCCGCCGGCAGGGCAGCGTCCTACTGGCCAGGCGTGCGCGGACGGACGGGTTTCTGATAGCTGATGTCGGTCCTGTCCCGCGCCACGGAATAGCCGCTGACTGCCGCAGGGGCGACCGGACTGTCGGACATTTCCAGATTGCGCTCGATCAGGGCGACCCGGTTGGCGATGCGCCATTCGCCTTCCCGACGCTGAAAATGGTCGATGTAACGGCCGAGCGACAGGATATGCGGTGGAGCGCTGTTGATGTTGCTACATATATAATAGGTTTCGGTATAAGCATCGTCGCCGTCCAGATCGCAAATATGATTGAGGACGGCATGTTGCTGCATGGGAAAATGCGCGGTCGCTGTCGTAGCCCACTGGATAAAATCCTCGGCCTTGCCGACAAAGCGGCCATGATCGTCGATCGCATCATCGAAATAGCAGGATCGGATCAGATCGAGATCGAGCCGGTCCATGCCGCGGCAATAGCGCAGGATGACCTGCCGGATGTCGTCGCGATCCACCATGGCCCGCAGCTTTTCTTCCAGTTTCGGATCGATTGACATGCTTTGGCTCCCGTTTTCTCTCCAAAGACAGCCATAGCAGCGCCCGAAGCGCGCCGCGCGGGACCGTTCAGGGATATCCGCGCGGTATCGCCGGCCCGATAAGCATGGCGCCCGAGGCTCAACCGGTCGTGTGCGGGATGACTTCGTCCGCCTGCACCGTATATCTGGCAGCTGAAACGAGGCCCAAGCAGGCCGAACGGGAAGGAGCAACGACGTGTCGCAGATCAAGGTGACGTTCATCGAGGATGATGGGACGGAGCGGGTTGTCGATAACGCGCAGACCGGTCAGTCACTGATGGAGGTCGGACGATCCAATAGCGTCGCGGGCATTCTCGCCGATTGCGGCGGCGCCTGTGCCTGCGCGACCTGCCACGTCTATATTGATCCCGACTGGGTTGATGCCGTGGGCGCCGCAGACGAGATCGAGACCGACATGCTCGACATGACGGGCGAGGTGCAGAAGGATAATAGTCGCCTGTCCTGCCAGATTTTTCTTACCGAAGCGCTGGACGGACTGAAAGTCACCGTCGCGCCGCTCATCTGACAGCCGCGCCGGCGCCGGCTTGACCCGGCATTGGGGAGACATAAGCGTTATGGCGCTCTACACGACAATCCACCTGCACAATGTTCCCGACGATCGGGTGGTCGATTATGCGCGCTGGTTCGACGGGCCGCACCGCAAGGCGCTTGGCGCGCTTCGGGGCTTCCAATCGGCCGACCGGTTCGAGGTCGCGACCGCACAGATCATGCCGGATATCGTGCAACCCTGGCGCTATCTCAGCATCTATGATTTCGACCTGCCTGACGTCGCGATCGACCTGCCGGCGCTCGGACCGCTTATTGCCGAGGCGCGCGACGCTGGGCTGATCGATGACGCGGCTCAAAGCGAGCGGCTCTACAGCTATGAGATGTTTTCGGACTGGATTTCCAGCCCCAACCATCAAAAGGAACACCCCTTTTCAGGCGTCAGCATCATATTGGCCAATTACATTCCAGGCCGCGAGGCGGAATATCAGAGATGGTATGATGAGGTGCATGGCCCCGAAGTGTCGAATGTGCCGGGCAAGGTTGCAATGAAGCGCGGCAAGTTGTCGGCGCTCCAACTGGCGCCACAACGCCACTGCCCCGGTGGCGAAGTGGTGCTTTGCGCGCAGCAGACTGACGACCTGTGGTTCACCGTCCGCGACTTCAGCGCGCGTGCGCGCGGCGCCAGTCCGAGCGGCATTGCTTTCCAGCCGCGTTCCAGGGCGGCATCCACGGCACGAACGGTCCATTATTTCACCCGGATCAGCGGTGATACAGCCTGGCCCGGCGGGATCGCTTATGCTGGCGACTTGTCCGTCTATGGAATTTGATGCAAATGCTTCGTCACGTCGGGGGTCACGACCCAATCGGGTCGCACAGCAGAAAGGACGATCTTTGAACCGAAAATCCTCTGCGGCCCTTAGCGAAGAGGCGCCGGTCAGTCACAATCTTCTGGGCCAACGTCTGGGCCGAAAAGGTTTGGTTACGCGCCAGCGCATCCTCACTGCTGCGCGTCATCTGCTCGATAATCGGGACACGCCCATATCATTGAGCGCTGTTGCGCGCGAAGCGTCGCTCAGCATGACCGCCATCTACCTTTATTTCGCGGACCTTACCGAACTGCTGCTCGCCTTGCTGGTGCCAGTGGCCGAAGAAGCCGAAGAGTCGCATATCGCCGACATGCGCGAACATTGGAGCGATGATCAACTGACGGGGCGCTGCCACCGCTTCATCCAGGCCTATCATCGCTATTGGGAGGCTCATGCGGGCCTGCTGCTGCTGCGCAACCAGTTGGCCGATGCCGGTGACGAGCGCATGAAGGAGAACCGGATCGCTGCATCGACGCCACTGATCGCGCTGACCGTCGGTCAGATGGGAGGCGCGCAGGATCGGTTGCCGTTCAATCATCGCGCCATGGCGGCGGTGCTCATCACCGGCGTGGATCGTGTCATGACGATTCATTCGGCAGGTGTCACGCCGACAGCGGAAATGCCCAAAGATTATCTGGAAGATGTGCTGTTCGCCCAGGCCAGGCTGCTCGAACTCGCTATTCGCGAAGGCCGCCTCCATTCGGAAACGGCGACATTGGGCTGAACGCGGCCTCGCTTTGGCTCAGCCTCCTGTAAAACGCGCCTGGCGCTTCTCCTGAAATGCACACACGCCTTCCGCGAAGTCGGCGGTCCGCCCAGCCTTTCGCTGGTGTTGGGCTTCGAGATCGAGCGCCGCATCCAGATCGCTCGACAGGGCGGCGGTCACCGCCTGACGCATCATCGCGATCGCCTGCGTTGGCCCGTTTGCAAGTCGCACAGCCAATGCGCGCGCCTCGTCCAGCAACACCGCCTCGTCCAGCGCCTTGTGAATCAGGCCCCAGCTTTCCGCCTGGTGAGCTGGAATACGCTCTCCTAGCAGCATCATTTCGAGCGCGCGGGCGCGGCCGACCGCCTTTGCCACCAGCCATGTAGCGCCGACGTCAGGCACCAGGCCGATATTGACGAAGGCGAGCAGGAAATAAGCGGGACGCGCGGCCAGCACGAAATCCCCCAGCAGTGCCAGCGAACAGCCCGCGCCCGCCGCCAGGCCGTTCACCGCCGTCACGACCGGCACCGGCAGCGCGGCGAATTTGCGCACCAACGGATTATAATGGGTGGCGAGCAGGTCGCCCAGATCCTCCGGCAGGCTTTCGTCGCCGCCGATGATGTCCGCCCCGGAGCAGAAAGCGCGGCCGGCCCCGGTCATCAGGATCGCGCGCGCGCCCTGTGCCACCGCGCCGTCCAGTGCCGCACCGATCTCCGCCAGCATCCTCGGCGTGATGGCGTTAAGCCGATTCGGCCGATTCAAGACGATCTCCGCGACATTGGCCCGAATGTCGAAGGTGATGAACTCATATGCCATATTTGTTCCTTGCACTTGTCCCGCCTACCAGCTTCAGCCCGCACCGCCGACGGTAACCACGACCTTGCCCACTGCCTTGCGCTCCATCATCCAGCGTATCGCCTCGCCTCCACGCTCGAGCGGGAAGCGGGCGCTGATGAGGGGGGCGAGTTTGCCCTCTGAATGCCAGTGATAGAGTTCGTCCATATTCGCCCGATGGAGATCGGGCGTGCGGGCGACAAAATCGCCCCAGAAGACGCCCACGATCGATGCGCCCTTGACCAGCGGGAGGTTGAGCGGAATGGTCGGTATATTGCCGCCGGCGAAACCGATGACCAGGTAACGCCCCTCCCACCCGATTGAACGAAACGCGGGGTCGGCGAGGCGATCACCGACCGGGTCGAACACGACATCCACGCCCTTCCCGCCCGTCAGCGCCTTCACCGTCGCCTTGAGGTCGACCTCGCCATAATTGACCAGTTCGTCGGCGCCATGGCGGCGCGCGATCTCCAACTTGTCCGTACTGGATGCCGCGGCGATGACATGCGCGCCCATGGCCTTGCCGATTTCCACCGCAGCAAGACCGACGCCCCCGGCGGCGCCCAGCACCAGCAGCGTTTCTCCGGGCTTGAGCATTGCGCGTTGCTTGAGCGCATGATGCGATGTGCCATAGGCAAGGGTAAAGACCCCTGCGGTTTCCAGATCCATGCTGTCGGGCACTATCGTTGTATGTTCGGCCGGTGCGACGACATAGTCGGCAAAGGTGCCCCAATTTGTAAGCGTTGCGACACGATCCCCGACACGAAGCCGTTCCACGCCCTCCCCCACCGCGGCGACAGTCCCTGCCGCTTCGCCACCGGGGCTGAAGGGCAGTGCCGGTTTCATCTGATACTTGTCCTGAATGATCAACGCATCGGGGAAGTTGAGACCCGACGCCTCGATCGCGATGAGCAGCTGCCCCGGACCGGGAACCGGGCGCAGCGTGTCGGTCAATATCAAATCTTCGGGCGGGCCATGGCGTTCGCATAGCAGGGCCTTCATCATCTCGCCTGTCATCCGTCTCTCCCGCCGCCAAATGCGATCACATTGCGGACAAGCCGCCGTCCAGCTTGATCTCGGATCCCGTCATCATCCGACTTTCTTCGGATGCCAGGTAGAGCACGGCATCCGCCACGTCCTCTGCTTCGCCGATGCGGCCCAGAGGAACCTGGCGCGCGAGCTTCGCCAGCGCCTCGGCATTGTCGCTATCGCCCACAATCCCGTCGAGCAGCGCTGTCCGCACGAAGGTCGGGTGGACCGAGTTGCAGCGTATATCCAGCTTCTCGCGCGCGCAGTGGAGGGCCACCGATTTGGTCAGCATCCAGACCGCAGCCTTGGACGCATTATAGGCCGGCATATTATGCCCGGCGATCATCGCTGAGATCGAAGAGATGTTGATGATCGAGGCAGGTTGAGCCTCGCCCATCAGGGGCAGCGCCGCCTTGCAGCCAAGAAACACGCTGTCAGCATTGACGCTCATGGCCTTGCGCCATTCATCCAGGCTAAGAGTTTCAATCGATCCGATGGTGACAATACCGGCATTGTTGACGAGGATCGAAAGCCCGCCGAAGCGTTCGCGGGCATGCGCTACCGCGGCTGCCCAATCCGCTTCACTGGTGACATCAAGGTGAATGGCGGTGGCAGTCTCGCCCCCGGCCTGCGCATTAATGGCCTGCGCGACGGCAGCGGCGCCCTCCGCGTTATGATCACTGACGATGACATCCGCGCCTTCCTGCGCAAGCCGCTTGGCGATCGCCGCGCCCAGGCCCTGGGCTGCGCCGGTCACCAGCGCCGTCTTGCCAGCGACGCGTCCCCTGGGCTGTTCCATCAGGCAACTCCCGCCATACGTGCGCCGATTTGCGCCAGTTCGAAGAAATGTTCGCCCCGCTCGGCCGCTTGGGCGGACGCCGCCGTGCCACGCAGCGCACGGCCCCGGATGCCGTGGAAGATGGCCGCCATGCGAAAAAAGCTGAAGGCGAGATAAAAATCATAATCGGGGATGCCGGCACGTCCCGTGCGGCGGCAATAAGCCGCCACATAGTCGGCCTCCACCGGGACGCCGTCCGGCACCCCCTTCACCCCGGCCAGCCCTGCCACGATATGCGGCGGCATATGGTAGAAGATCGCGTGATTGGCAAAGTCGGCCAGTGGATGGCCAAGCGTCGATAATTCCCAATCCAGTATCGCAACCACCCTCGGCTCGGTCGGATGAAAAATCAAATTGTCGATACGGTAGTCGCCATGGACAACCGCTGTTCCGGCGGCGGTGGGGATATTATCTTCCAGCCAGGCAATCAGCCGGTCCATCGACGGGTCGCGGCCAGCGTCGGGGTCGTCAACATATTGCCGTGACCATCGTGCGAGCTGGCGTTCGATATATCGATCCGTCTTGCCATAGTCGCCAAGACCGATCGCCGCAGGATCGACATTATGCAGCCGCGCCATCGTCTCGTTCATCGAATCGAAGATCGCGGCGCGTTCCTGCGTCGACACGCCCGGCACGGCGGCCTCCCAGAAAATCCGGCCTTCCACCATGTCCATGATGTAGAACCAACTGCCGATCACCTTATCATCGGTGCAGAGCGCGAAGACATGGGGCACGGGGATCGCGGCGCGCTCCAACGCGCTTAGCACGCGCGCCTCGCGTTCCACCGCATGGGCGCCCTTGAGCAACATACCCATGGGCTTGCGGCGCAGCACATAGCGTCGACCTGGCGTCGTGAGCCGATAGGTCGGGTTCGACTGCCCGCCGCGGAACTGGTCAATGGTCAGCGGCCCGGCAAAGCCATCGACTTGGTCCGCCATCCAGTGGCCCAGGGCGTCCGCATCGATTTCAAAGCCGGCGCGCACCGGCGTGGTGCCGGCGAAATGATCCGCCGCGCCGCTCATGCCCTGGCTGCCTTCCAGTCGCGCTTGATCTTCTTGGCAAGCGACCATTTATGCACCTCGGTCGGGCCGTCATAGATGCGAAAGGATCGTATCTCGCGGAACACCTGCTCGACGATCGTATCGCCTGACACACCGGTGCCGCCCATCACCTGGACGCAGCGGTCGGCGACCTGCATCAACGCCTCGGACACCGCGACCTTCGCCATCGAGCTTTCAGCGGTGCCGAGCGATCCGCTATCCAGCACGCCCGCACACCAGTCGATCATCAGTTCCGACTGCTTCAATGCGATCAGATTGTCCGCCAGCATGAAACCCACGCCTTCATGGTCGATGATCGGCTTGCCGAAAGCCTGGCGGCGATTGGCATAGTCGGTGGCGATTTCGTTTGCCCGGATGCAGGCGCCAAGCCACCGCATACAGTGGGACAGTCGCGCAGGACTGAGACGTATCTGCGCATAGGTGAAACCTTCACCGACCGCGCCCAGAATGCGATCGGCGGGCACGCGCAGATTGTCGATCGCGATGACGGAGTGGCCGCCAGGCATGGAACTGTCGATCGTCTCGATCACGCGCTCGATACGAATGGCTGGATCGGGCAGATCGACCAGAAACATGGTTGCGCCCTGCGCGGTCTTTGCCATCACGATGCCGATGCCCGCTCCAAGCGCGCCGGTGATGAACGCCTTGCGCCCGTTGATGACCCACGCGTCTCCGTCGGGTTCGGCCGTGGTCAACATCATCGACGGGTCGGAACCTGCGCCACCTTCGGCCGCCGGCTCCGTCATGAAGAAGGCAGAGCGGGCCTCGCCGCGCACCATGGGCTCCAGGAAATGGGCTTTCTGTGCGGGCGTGCCGACCTTGCCGAGCAGATACATATTGCCCTCATCCGGGGCCATGGTGTTGACCGCCAGCGGCCCCAATGGCGACAAGCCGGATCGGATCAGCACGAGCGCCGTTTCGCGCTGGGTCAGATGGCTGCCGTCAGGCAGGATGTGGGGCGTCAATATGCCTGCCGCCCTTGCCTTGTCCCGCATCGCGTGCAGCAATTCGTCGGATGGCCCATGGTCGCCACGTGCGCGCGGATCAGCTTCATAAGGAATGACGACATCGCGCACGAAGCGTTCGACCCGATCGGCTATCGCGTTAGCCCGCTGCGTCACCATATCCGTCTCTCCTTGCGCGGCCTACAGGCTGCTGGTCATATGTCCGCCGTCCACGGTGATGACGCTTCCCGTCAGATAGGCGCCCGCATCGGTCGCGAGCAGCAACAGGGCGCCGTCGAGATCCTCTGGCCTGCCCAGACGACGCTGTGGTATCCGCCGAAACATCGCCTGTCCCGCATCGCTTTGCCAGAAACCCCGATTGATCGCCGTTTCGATATAACCGGGGGCCAGCGCATTCACCCGAATGCCATAACGGGCGACTTCCAGCGCCAGCGTCTTGGTAAGCTGGATCGCGCCCGCCTTGGAGACCGCATAGGGAAGCACGCCGCCCGCCTGCCGCAGCCCGAGAATTGATGCGATGTTGATTATGGATCCGCCGCTGCCGCGTGCGCGCATCGCCTTGCAGGCGGCCTGCGCCATCAGAAACATGCCTTTGAGATTGGTGTCGAGCACCCGGTCCCAATCGGCTTCCTCCTGGTTCAACGCCGTTCCTCCGCTGACGATGCCGGCGTTGTTCACGAGGATGTCAGTCCGCGCGAGCGCGCCCTCGGCCGCTGCGATGCTCGCGCTGTCGGCAACGTCCAGCAACAGGGTCGAGCAGGTCGCGCCCGCGGCATTCAGGCTCTCGCACACGTCCTCCAGTGCATCCTGCCGCCGCGCCGCCAGCACGACTTCGGCCCCGGCGCGCGCAAGGACGCCGGCGAAATGGGCGCCCAGTCCGGAGGACGCGCCGGTGACGAGCGCCACCCGGCCATCCAGACTATCAGGGGCAAACAGGCTCATGCCACTCTCAGCGCTTGATGATCAAGGCAATGCCCTGGCCACCGCCAATGCACATGGTCGCAAGCCCGTAGCGGCCGTCGATACGCTCCAGTTCGTGCAGCAATTTGGTCAGCAGGATCGCGCCCGTCGCCCCGACAGGATGGCCCAGTGAAATACCCGATCCGTTGACATTGGTCTTCTCGTCCGGGAAGCCCAATGTCCGGGCGACTGCGCAAGCCTGCGCGGCAAAGGCTTCATTGGATTCGATGAGGTCGAGCTGATCCAGGCTGATACCGGCGCGGCGCAGGGCGATCGGCACCGCTTCGATTGGCCCCAGGCCCATGACGGACGGATCGACGCCGGCGTGGCCCCAACCGATAATCGTCGCTCGCGGCTTCAGGTTGCGCGCGGCCGCCGCTCCTTCGGTCGCCAGCACCAGAGCCGCCGCACCGTCATTGATGGTCGATGCGTTGCCGGCCGTCACCGTACCATCCTTCTGGAACACCGGACGCAGGCCGGCCAGCGCATCGGCAGTGGTTTCGGCGCGGACATTTTCGTCGGTGTCGAAGTCGGTGAGTCCCTTGCGCGTCTTGACCGGCACCGGCACGATCTGGTCGCGGAAACGGCCCTGGGCAATGGCGGCGGCAGCGCGGCGCTGGCTCTCGGCAGCGAGCGCATCCTGGTCGACGCGGCTAACCTGATGCTGCGCCGCCACATTTTCGGCGGTGATGCCCATATGATAATCGTCACGCGGATCCGACAATGTGGTCGTCAACGCGTCCACCATCTCGACCGGCCCCATCTTCTGGCCGAAGCGGGCGGCCGATACATGGTGCGGCGACCGCGACATGTTTTCCGCCCCACCGGCCACGGCGATCTCCCCTTCGCCCAGTGCGAGCATCTGCGCCGCGGAGATCACCGCTTGCAGGCCTGATCCGCACAGGCGGTTGAGCGTGAGCGCAGGCGCGCTTGCCGGTAGGCCGGCTTCCAGCGCCGCTACGCGCGACAGATAGGCATCCTTGGGATTGGATGGAATGACCTGGCCCATGAACACATGCTCGACATCGGCGGGGGCGACGCCTGCGCGGGCGACGGCTTCGCGGATCACGATGCTGCCGAGCTGGCTTGGCGGCACATCTTTGAGCGATCCTCCGAAACTGCCGATGGCGGTTCGCACGGCGGAAAGGATGACGACGTTGTTGGTCAAGGCGAGTGTCCCGGCTGATGCGCAGGCGCCTGTTGCAGCGCTGTTCTGCATGGTTGAGGTCTAACCCCTGCTCCCTAGGACGCAATCCCGGCGCGCGTCCAGAGCGGCGCCCTCGCCCCCGCGATATTATGGCGGCCTTCTGCTTTTCTATTCTGCAATCATGCAGCGTCAGGACGCAGAAGTCCGCAGAGGCCTATCGGTGATGATGGAGAAGGAAGCGCGCGACGATAGCTTTATGGTTATCAGCATTCCGATCGTTCCCGCCGCAACAACATGCGACGGGAACGATGATTTAGGCAGGCGCTAGAAACGGAAAGATGCCCTGACTCTGACTTCACGTCCCCGATCCGTAAAGCAGCTGAGTTCATCCTGTCCTGCGGCGCCGGAACTGGTCGAACCGCTGATCCCCGGAATGCGGCCACCCGCCTGGAAGGGTGCGTTGGTGCAAGCGCTTGCAGTGATCTCATTTTGGAGATTGCGTCCGATCAACGAGATTTCCCATTTCCGTTCAGGACCACTGAGAGCCAAGCTCACGTCGCTCTTCAGATAGCCGTCCTGCACCATGTCTGACCGCAGCAGCAGATTGGTGTAGAAAGACGAGACATATTGATTACTCGATGAAAGAACCAAGTTGAGCCCGTCGGACAGCGGTGTTGTATAATCGAATCCGAAGGTGGCCGTCCAAGCGGGTGCGCGCTGCAACTCGCGGCCCGATAGATCCTGCGCCGAGAATCGGCCGGTCGTGGGACTCAGCAATTGGTTGCAACCTTGCGCGATCGTTTGCCCGCCCCAGCATTGAGCGTTGGGAAAGGCAATATAGCGCGCATGATTGTAATTAACCGCGCCGTTCAGCGTAAGACCAGTCATCGGCGTTCGCCAATTGGCTTCGAAATCAACACCCTTGGTGCGGACCGATGCCGCGTTCAGGGTGCGGATCAGGATGACGCCACCTGCCCCGATCTCATTTGCTCCAACCTGAAGATCCTTATATTTATAGGTATAGGCCGACAGCGAATAGGTCAGGCTGTTGTTGAACAACCGGCCCTTGGTGCCGATTTCGAAGCCGCCGGCCTTTTCGTCGCCGAAAGAAGTGTCGGTGCCGTTCGCAACGACATTGACAGCGTTGAAAGACCCCGATTTGCTAGCCTCACGATAGGAGCCGAACAGCGTCAGGCTGCTGGTCGGCGTATAGGTCAGCGAAACCTCCGGATTGACGCGATTTGACGAGATTTTCGGGACCGCCAGACGGACCGGCATATTCGTGTTCTGGTTGAAAATTTCATGCGTCCGCTGCTCATAGGTCCAGCGCGCGCCGCCAGCCAGTTCCAGTTCGGGCATGATCTTCCAGAGCAATTGTCCAAAGGTGGATAGCGCCTCGACCTTGATGTCGTGCGTACCGTAAATCACTTTAGCTGGAAAACCGAGCGTGGCGTTGCCGATCGAGTTGTTCTGGAAGAACATGGAGGCATCCTGATAGAATATGCCCAGCGTGAAATTGATCGGCCGGTCCCTCCAGTCGGAGGCGAGGCGCAGTTCCTGGGTGAAGTCCTCGCGCGCGAAATCCACGTCGGCCACATTGGCCGGACCGAAATTGGTAGTCTGCTGGCTGTTCGTCAGGCTGGCATTGTCGAGGTGATAATAGCCCGTGACCGACGCAATGCTGAGACCGTTGCCGGCATCATAGTCGATATTGGCAATTCCAAAATATTGTTCGGTCTTTCGGAACGGGACGCCGCCGTTTCGGATGCCCGGATAGGCGGCCGGGTCCATCCAGACGAAATTATAATTTCGATCCAATTTGCAGTCGTCGCCGACGATCCAGGGAATGTTGGTAGGAGCTACGGGCGTCGTGCCTTCAAGGCAGGAACCCAATTGCAGACCATAAGCCTGATCCTTGCGCCAATTATAATTGGCCTTCAACCGGATCGACAGGCCGGCCAGTGGCTTCCAAAGAGCCGTGACGCGACCGATGAACTCGCGGGTCGGTGTATCCTGCGTCGTCGGCGTTATCCCGCCATTCACTCCACCACCCGTGGCGCGATTACGAAAATAACCGTCCTGGTCAGAATAATAGCCGCCCACGCGCAAACCAAGCGTTTCCGTCACCGGACCGGATATGATGAGTTCAGCGCGCTTTTCCTGTGACGTAAATTCATAATCGCCACGACCGATCAATTCAAACCGATCAGTGGGGTCAGCGGTGTGGAGAGCGATCACACCGGCAGACGCCGCCTTGCCGTAGAAGAGCGCCTGCGGACCGCGGATTACTTCAGCCTGGGCCAAGTCGAAAAAACCGACCTGATAAGCGATACCCTGGCTGAACGGCATACCGTCAATGTTGAGCGCGACGGACTGATCAATCGCGGAATTGAGGACGTTGGTGCCGATTCCGCGGAGCGAAAGCTGGTTGCCGAACGAACCTGTCTGGGTTGCCACTAACAGGCCTGGCGTACGCTGAGAGATGCCGGCGATGTCCGTCACGCCGAACTTCTCCAGCGCCGCGCCTGATACTACGGTTTCGCTGACGGGAATGCGCAGGATGGATTCCTGGCGTCGCCGAGCGGTAACTATGATGTCCTCCGTTCCGACGCTCCGGTCGTCCAGGGACGCGGACGCTCCAGCCGTATCCGTTTGCGCAATCGCCCAAGGCGCATTCGCGCACGAAGCGATCGCCAACGCGATCACCGATATCTTGCTATTCATGCTCCCTCCCCTTTTTGCCGCCGCCGCATAGGTCTCACGGCGATCTAGACGCGAGATACTAATATTCTACAACTCTAATGACAAGAGAAATGACCTGGGAAAAAGTTATTGCCTCTTATTTCCTTTGGATATAGGCGGGGTTGGCCCATGCTGGCGATCTACTTACATGGCAGAAGGTATGAACCACATGTCGTTATCGCGACTTGAAGACTATGTTGCGCTCTGTAGGCTGAAGGCCAGCTATTGTCGCTACATTGACGAAAAGGCCTGGATGGACCTTGCAGACCTCCTCACCCACGACTTTGTCATGGATGCAGCTGGACCCGGTCATCCACCGGTCGTCGGTCGCGACGCCGCCCTCGACCGCATTCGCATGTCGATCGAAACCGCGCGCACAGCGCATCAGGTTCATATGCCGGAAATCGACGTAGACGGCGACAGCGCCCATGGCATCTGGGCCATGCAGGATCGAATCGTATGGGGAAACGGTCGCCCATCAATTGTGGGCTATGGTCATTATCGAGAACATTATGTGCGGGAGTCAGGGCGCTGGAAGATTGCGCGATTGCAATTGACGCGCCTGCACATCGATTTCCATCCAGACGCCTCGGCGATCCCCTGATTTCCACATGCCGTGGCGCCCGTCTTAGATATCACCAGTTATGTGCAAATGATTATTTGATATTCAGGCAATATGAGAAGGAGGACCGGCACGCTGCCGGCCAGGAGGATAAGATGCCCGAAACCGACCGAGACGCAATTACCAGTCTGATCAACCTCTATGCCTTGGCCGTCGATTCGCAGCGATGGGAGTTGTTCGATCGGCTATTCACGGCCAACGTCGTCGTCGATTATGGCGAGGGCGCCATATGGACCGAGCGAGACAGTTTTAAAAAGGCGTTTGCCTCTATTCACGCCCCGCTCGACAGCACCCAGCACATCATGTCGGGTCATCAGATGCGGATCATCGGGGACGAAGCGAACGCCTTTACCTATGGCGCCTGGACGTTGATGCGCTATGGCGCTGATGGTGGTGATACCTGGCGCGGTTCGGGCTGGTATGACGATCAACTTGTGCGCGCGCCTGATGGCTGGCGCATCCGGCATCGGACCTGCCGCGTCATCGCCTGGTTTGGCAATCCGGTCGTACAGGGTATCGATCCAGCACAGGCCGACAGGGTGATCGCCCGCAGTTCGATCCGACATGAAGGGGAGAGAGGACGCATCGCCTTCCTCCGGTCGGTCGTGGACTGACCGGCCAGCCCCGCAATTCGGACCCAAAGCTCGCGCGGTTACTGGGCGAGGGAATAGCCGCCATTCACGGGATAGGTCTGGCCGGTGATCCAGGCTGCCGCGTCCGAGCAGAGGAAAAGCGCCATGTTCGCCACGTCCTCGCCCTTGCCATGGCGCCGGATGATATAGCGCGACAATTGCGCCTTGGTGCGCTCGCTGGCCAGATAGGCCTCCATCGCCGTGCCTTCGAGTTGCGGTCCCAGGGAAGAGAGAGAAATCGCGTTGGCGGTGATGCCATAACGCCCTACTTCCCGCGCGATCGCCCGGATGAAACCGGCCGCACCCGCCTTTGCCGCGCTGTAGGCGGCAAGTTTTGCTTCGCCGATCCGGCCGGCGTCAGACACGATCGCGACGATCCGCCCACGCCCCTCGCGCACCATCGTGGGGATGGCGACATGGCAACAATTAAGTACGCCATAGAGGTTGGTGCGGAAGAATTTGTCCCACTCGGCGGGATCATCTTCCCAAAAGGCGGAAGTGCGGCCGATCTGCACAGCCGGGCCGGCATTGCCTGCATTATTGACCAGCAGCGTGAACGGTCCCAGCGCCGCTTGCGCCATGCTCATCGCTGCGGCGACCGACGCGCGATCCCCGACATCGCCGGGCGCCGCAATTGCCGGAACGCCGAGCGCTCGGACCTCCGCAGCGACAGCCTCGGCGCGGTCCACCACGAAATCATTGATGGCCACGCCCCCGGCATTATGCCGCGCCAGCGCCAGCGCAATGCAACGACCCGCGCCCTGACCCGCGCCTGTGACGAAGGCAACCTGGCCGCAAAGATCGAGTGGATCCTGTCCGATCATGTTCGTCCTCCCTCAGCCGTCGCATCGGTTCACGAGTCGCCGGTGCGTCGTCCAAATATGCCTTGTTCTGTATCAAATGGGCGCCGAACGCGACGAACCGCCGACCGGTATCGGCGGCGCGTTATCCAACACCTGTCCGGGCTTCAAACTGCCGTTCGCTAATGCAGTCGCCGCCCTTTTCTGCGAAAATGACAACATAAGATTAAATCGTGGGAACTGGATGCGGAGGACCGAGAAATGCAAATGAACAACATGGTGATGATCAGCGTGGATGATCACATCAGCGAACCGCCCGGTATGTATGACAAGCATTTGAGCGGCGACGCGCTGGCCTCGGCCCCGCAGTTCAAGACCAACGCCGCAGGCACCAATTATTGGGAGTATCAAGGACAGATCTGGCCCTCGATCGGCCTCAACGCCGTGGTCGGCCGTCCCCGGGAAGAATATGGCATGGAGCCAACCTCGCTCGAGCAACTGCGCAAGGGCGTCTATGATGTCCATGGCCGGATTGACGACATGAACGTCAATGGCATCGCCTCTTCACTTAATTTCGGCAGCAAGGTCGGCATGGATGGCGGTCGCTTTTACCGCGCGCCCGACCACGACATCGCACTTGTCCATCTGCGCGCCTATAATGACTGGCATATCGATGAATGGTGCGCGCCCTATCCCGATCGCCTGATCCCCTGCGCGATCCTTCCCAACTGGAACATGGATGAGTCGGTCAGGGAGATTGAGCGGATTGCTGCCAAAGGTTGCACGGCCGTCTCCATCAGTGACAATCCGACGATTTACGGTCTGCCAAGCATCCACAACCCATATTGGGAGCCGATGTGGAAGGCGCTGGTCGATCATGACATCGCCATCTGCCTGCATATCGGATCGGGCGCGCAGGCTCCCCACGCCTCGATGGAGACGCCGATCGAAGCGTGGATCACCACCATGCCTATCTCCATTGCGACCAGCGCGGCGGACTGGCTCAACCTTGGTGCGTTGCACCGGTATCCCGACCTCAAGATCGCGTTGTCGGAAGGTGGGATCGGCTGGATTCCCTATTTCCTTGAGCGCGCAGATTTCTCCAACGAGCAGCACAAGGCGTGGACCCATTCGATTTTCCAGGAACTCAAGCCCAGCGAAATGTTCAAGCGACATTTCCTCAACTGCTTCATCGATGACCGGTTCGGTCTAAAGAATCTGGACGCGATCAACGAGGATCTCGTCGCCTATGAGTGCGACTATCCCCATTCGGACAGTCTGTGGCCCAACGCGCCCGAACATCTGTGGGATTCGATCCAGCATCTGAGCGTGCAGCAGATCGACAAGATCACGCATTTGAATGCGATGCGATTTTTCCGCTTCGATCCGTTCAAGACTCGTTCCAAGGAGGAATTGACCGTGGGCGCGCTGCGAGCGCAAGCGGCCAAGGACAATGTCGATACCCGCGTTATATCGAGCGGTGGCGCCAAACCGCTTGCGCCTGGCGAAGTGGTGCGCCCAGTCACATCGGGGGACGTCATGGCGATGTTCAAGAAGCAGGGACGTGCCGAAGCGGCATAATGCCGTCAGGATGACATGGAAAGGGCGTGGGCGACCTGTCGTCCGCGCCCTTTGCTAATGTGCACGATGCGCCCCGATCAGGAGGCGCACCATAGCTGATCTTAATGTCCGCCGCCACGCCGGCGGAAAGCGCTCATATCGAGTTGGCCGGTCGCCATTGCGCCCATGAAGCCGCCATCGACCGGCAACACGACGCCATTGATGATGCCGGCAAGCGCGCTGTTGAGCAGCACGACGCCACCCGCCTGTTCCTCGGGCGTCGAATAGCGGCCCAGCGGTTCGGCGGCCGCCTGCACTACTTCCTTGCCGGCGGTCGCCTCGAACGCGCTCATCATCGGCGTCTGGGTCGGCGACGGCAGCGAGCAATTGATGCGAATGCCTTTCTTGATCAGCTTGGCGCCCATATACTGGGTCCAGACGATTACATTTTCCTTGGAAAAGCCGTAACCTTCGGCGACCGTGTCCATATGCGTCTCGGCCCACGCGACGCCTGCCTCGAAACTCTCCGTCGCGACCACTTCCATATTGACGTCGACGCGGCGACTCCAGCCCAGGCCGCCCGTCGATGCGATGCTGGCGATCGCCCCGCCCTCACCCATCCGCTCGACCACCTTCATGGTGAGGTGGCGCGTACCAAAGAAATTGACCTTCATCACGTCCATGGGCGGGAAGGATTGCGGCAGGCCTGCGCAGTTGAACAGTGCATCGACCTTGCCACCAATCTTCTCCACGCCGGCGTCGATCGAGGCGGGATCACGCAGATCGACATTGGTGAAGGAGGCTAGCGGCAGGCTGGCATCCTTGTAATCGACGCCATGCACTTCCGCGCCCAGATCCAGCAGCAGCTTGGCGGTCGCCTGACCCATGCCTGAAAAACATCCCGTGACGATTACTCGCTTGCCTGCATAGCCCAGTGCATCGCTCATTTTTCGGCTCCTCAATCCTTGGTGTATCGACATCTAAAAGCGATGCGCACCGCCACATCCCTTCGCCAATGCGAGAGTTCCTAGACTGCACCGCTCCCATCCTCGCAATGGCTCCGGCAGTTCATCGCCTGCGCGATGTCCACGCACCGGGGTTCTTTATCTCTCCTCAATGAAGGCAATGATGTCGGCGTTGATCCGTTCGGGGTGAGTGGTCGCCATCTCATGCGACAAGCCGTCATGAACCTTGAGCCGTCCGTTGCACAGCAACTCCGTCGCCTTGCGCCCGCAATTGTCAAGCGGGACCAATTGAATCAGCTTTTGCCCCTTCCACGAATGTTAGACGATGTCCCGTCCTGTGTGCCAACCGCCCCTGCGATCGAAGGCGTGCACAGCTTGTGGCGCCTGCGCAGCCATGGCACGGTTGCACCAAAGCAGAAGGAGGGCCGCACATGAAGATCGGCTGGATCGGACTCGGCAAGATCGGCACCGCCATGGTTCTGCAATTGCGGGCTGCTGGCCATGACGTTACCGTTTATGCGCGCGGCCAGGGACTGGAACAGGCGCGCGCGGCGGGCGCCGCCGTTTCGGACGACTATGCAACCATCGCTGCCGCGTCGGGTCTGCTGGGCCTCTGCCTTTTCCATGATGACCAGGTGCGCGACGTGCTGTTTGGTGGCGGCGCGCTGGCAGCGCTACCCGCCGGGGCGATCCTGGTGAACCATACCACTGGTTCGCCGCTGCTGGCGCAGGAGATCGCCGAGCATGCACCGGACGGGGTAGCGACGATCGATGCAGCCTTTTCAGGCGGAGAAACAACCATCGAAGCAGGGAAATTGCTGGTGATGGCGGGTGGGCCAGCCGAAGCAGTGGAGCGAGCGCGATCCGCGCTTTCGGCCTATGCCGGCACGATCGTTCCTTTGGGTGGTCCGGGACAGGGGCAGACGGTCAAACTGCTCAACAACCTCCTGTTTGCGAGCAATCTGCACAATGCATCCTCGCTCCTGCGCATCGCCCAACAACAGGGGCTGGACCCTGCCGATGTGGCGAAAATAATTGGGCTTGGCAGCGGCGGCAGTTTCGCGCTGCGATCCTTCGAAAGCGGCTCGTCGATCGATGATACGCTCGCGCGCTCGCGGCCCTATCTGGTGAAGGACGTCGGCACGCTCGGACGCACCGCTGCCGATGCTGCTATCGATATCAGTGTCTTTGCCGCAACGCTGTCCTTCTTCAGCGACCATTCTGCGCCACAGAAGCGCATCTCATGAACGGGCGCTATGCCGGCCGCGTCGCCATCATTACTGGCGCCGCTGGTGGGCTGGGCGAGGCTCTGGCGCTGGGCTATGCGCTTGAGGGCGCCCGCGTCGAGCTGATCGATAGGGATGAAGAGGGGCTCATCGAGACCCGGCGCCTGATCGAACAGGCGGGTGGCGTCGCCATCGTTCATGTGCTCGATCTGGCCGATGAGGATGCGGCCGCCGGCCTGGGCGCTGCACTGCGCATGAACCATCCGCACATCCATGTTCTCATCAACAATGCCGGCATAGCCTATGGCGACATTAACGGTCCGGTTGACAGTCAGGGACTGGCCGCGTGGACCCGTTATCTTGCCGTCAACACCGTTGCACCTATGCTGCTGGGCCAGGCGCTGCGCCCATCACTGGCCGCCGCGCACGGCACCATCCTCAACATGTCGTCGATGGCGTCCTTCGCCCCGACCTCCATCTATGGCGTGACCAAGGCAGCGCTCAATGCCATGACGCACGGCATGGCAGATGCATTCGGGCGGGACGGTATCCGTGTGAACGCGATCGCTCCGGGGCTGATGGAGACCACAGCCAATCTGGCGCAACTAGCGCCCCAGACCCATGAACGCATTCGCGCGATGCAGATGATTGATGGGCGTGGAATGCCCGAAGATATCGTAGCGCTCGCGCTGTTCCTCTCATCGGACGACGCGCGCTTCATCACCGCTGACATTATAACCTGCGACGGTGGCAGCCGGGTGCGCGGCTACCGCCGCTGACGGACAAGGCGCTGAGCTTCAACGTCCCAACCGCGCCGCCACCATCGCCGCCAGTTCGCGTTTGGCCACCTTGTTGCTGACCAGCATCGGCACTTCGTTGCGCGCGATGGCGACGAACGCACGGGGCACCTTGAAGCTCGACAAATTGGCTCGGAGTGTATGCTCCATCGCTATAAAATCGAGATCCATGCCCTCACGCGGAACCACCGCGGCAACGACAATCTGTCCGCGCTCGGCATCCGGGAGGCCCAGCACATAGGCGGAATGCACCCCCTCCAGACGCAGCATTTCCATTTCGACCTCCGCCGGTGAGACGTTGGACCGTGCGGTCTTTATCATGTCGGCGTTGCGGCCCACGAAATGGATGCGCCGGCCCTCCACTACGCCCAGGTCGCCGGTGCGGTAGAAGCCGTCCGGCTCAAAATGCTCGGATCGTTCGATCTTGTGCAGTCCCGGCGTCAGCGCATAGCCACGAATCTGAATTTCCCCGGTAACGCCTTCAGGCGCCGGTTTGCCGTCCTGCGCCACCCGCACCTCATAACGGTCAGCAATGTGATCGAGCGGCGGGCAGAGCGGATAACCCTCGGCGCGCAATTCGTCGCCCCAGGCATAAGGACCTAATGTTTCCGTCATGCCAAGCGCCCAGTGAATCGAAGCATTCCGGCGCAGCTTGAGGTCTTCCTCCGCCAGCACCGTTCCCTGCGCGAAACGGCTATTGGGTGAGGTTCCTTCCGTGCAAAGCGTGGTCGCTCCCGCGGCCCAGTTAGGCAATAGCGTCATCATCAGCCCGCCAATCCAGAACATCGGAATCGCCGCGCTATTCACACCGCCGCGCTGGATCGAGAGTTTGCCGCGCAGGAACGAAGTGCGGAACAGGATTGGCCCGTGATTATGTCGCACCCCCTTGGGCAAGGCCATCGATCCCGAGGTGTAAACCTCGATCATCTGGTCGGACGGGTGAACCTCCGCTTCAATGGCGCGCAGGAGCGCCTCATCGATATTTTTGCCTTCAGCCAACAACTGATCCAGCGGCAACACCGACGCTGGCAGTTCCTCGCCGGTCGATGCGATCCAGCGGAGATAAGGCAGTTCAGGCAGGCGCAACTTCGGCGTCGTGCCAGCCTGCAAGGCTGGCGCTGCCTCACACAGCCGCGCGATATAGTCCTTGCCGAGCAGGCTGCGTTGCACAATCAAACCTGCAATGTCGGACTGGCGCAGGATGCGGACCAGCTCGTTCGCCCGGCTGACCGTGCTGACGGGGATAGCGATGGCGCCAATCCGCGCAATCGCCGCCAAAGTCACGGCGAAGTCGGGGCCGTTCCCCATGATAAAGCCAATGCGCGTGCCCTTTCCCGCACTGCGGGCGATCAGGGCGCAGGCCAATCGGGCGGATTGCGAGTCGATCTCAGCGAAGCTTATGGTTTGATCGGGCAAACCGGCGCGCTGAAGCGTGACGGCGGGATCATTGCCGTAAGCCATTGCGGCTGCTCGGACAAATTGGGGAAAAGTCGTCGCCGCTTGGGGATCAGCGGACGCTTCGCTGCTCGACATCCTCATCTCCCCCTGAGTAATTTACATTCTTGCACGTCACGTTCGATAGTCTCTACATATGATGAGATGAATTTCCAGTATTTAAGTGGGCTGCCTTTGGTGAATTCATTCATGTTCCGAGCGTCTTGCATTCTAGAACATATTGATCTTCATCGCCGCAGTTCGGATCCTATCCGGCGCATGACACGCCCGTGCCAGATGTTGCGGCTATGGCGCGCCGCCATCGCCGCCAATTCTCCATCGCCATCGGCAATCGCTCCAAGTTCTAGCAACTTGGCCGTGCGCCAGGCCTTAAGGAAGGCGCGATCCACCTCGCCGCTTTCCTCCTTGACCGGCTCACGGAAATGCCGCTGCGCGAAAGCCAGATTGATCTGGAAGATAAGTTCGACATAGGGACTTTTCACGAGCGCAAACAGCGCTGCCCGGTTAGCGTCCTCCACCGCCCTGATTTCCTCGAAACCTATGCCAGGCTGCATGGCTCTGACCTGGTCTGCGAGCGCCGTAGTCGCTTCCTGCCGAGCAGCCTCGGGCAGCGCCGCAGCTTGCCGCACCAATTCCACCCATAACGCCGACGCCACTGCCGTGATGTCGCCTGGCTCCACGTGAAGAGTCTGGAGATGCGCGCTAATCGTTGCCTTGATGCCCGCGAGATCCGGCCGCGCGCTGTAATAGCCACCGCCGATGCCCCGCCGCACGCGTAACAAGCCTTCCCGCTCCAACAATCTTGCCACCTGCCGCAATGTGCTGCGCGACACCTGTAGAACTTGCCGCAGCATATCCTCGCTACCGAGCATAACGTCGGCGTCGCTTTCCAGCGCCATCGCGCGCAAGCGCTCCGACGCAACTTCAAGGGTGGACGCTCGGATTGGGCCGGACATCTGCCGCTGGGAGCATAAGCAGAGCCGCCTGTCCAGCGGAATCGGCATAATGAGTATCCTGAAAGGCCATCAGGCCAATTTGTGTCCGCACATATTTGGGTATACAGGTCTCTCTATAGACTCTCGATCGCATAACCGACAGGGAAGATGAGGCATCATGACATTCGCGTTACCGGACGAAATCGTCCTGCCCACACATATGCACATCATCGATGGCGAAAAGGATGCGGGCGGCTCTGGTGGGTCGATGCCGCATATCTATCCCGGTAATGGGCGGCAAACCGGCGCGCTGCAACTGGCCGGCCGGACAGAGGTCGATGCCGCGGTCGCCGCCGCCCGCAGGGCCGCCCCGGCGTGGCGAGCAATGACCGGAGACAAGCGTCGCAATCTGATGCTTGCCCTGGCAGCACTGATCGAGCAGCAGGCAGGCAGCCTCGCCCTGTTGGGATCGATCGAAAAGGGCGAGCCGGCGATGAATGCGCGTCATATGCCCGCGTCCGTCGCGCAGAAACTGCGCTACTTCGCCGGCTGGGCGGACAAGATCCAAGGTCATGTCGTCAACACCTTCGGCGGTCCCTCGCATGATTATGTCGCTTATGAGCCCTATGGCGTCATTGGCGGCATCATTCCCTGGAACGGGCCGCTATATGCTGCGGTGATGATGATGGCTCCGGCCCTCGCGGCGGGTAATTGCATCATACTCAAGGCGCCTGAGCTCGCACCCTATACGACGCTTCGGCTGGGAGAGCTGATCATGGAGGCAGGCTTTCCTGCGGGCGTGGTCAATATCGTCACGGGCGGGCCGGAGGTAGGCGAAGCGATCGTCGCGCATCACGACATCGACAAGATCGCCTTTATCGGCAGCGGACCGACCGCCCGCAAAGTCCTGCGCAGTGCAGCCGAAGGGCTCAAGCCCTGTTGTCTGGAACTCGGCGGCAAGTCGGCGGTGATCGTCTTTGCCGATGCCGACCTACCGGATGCCGCACGGCGGGGATTACGCGGCGCGATTGCCGCCAACGGTCAAGGCTGCGTCAACGGTACGCGCCTGTTCGTCCAGCGCCCGGTCTATGACCAGTATCTCGACATGCTGGCGCAACAGGCCGCACAGGTGCGGGTCGGCGACCCGTTCGACATGGGGACGACGCTCGGCCCGGTCATATCCGAAGCGGCAACCCAGCGCATCCTGGGCATGATCGAGACGGCCCGGCAAGAAGGCGGCCGTATCTTGTCTGGAGGCGAACGCCTGGGCGGGGATTTTGCCGAGGGCTATTTTCTGGCGCCCACGATCATTGCCGACCTCGGCAACAAGAGTGCGATTGCGCGGCATGAAGTGTTCGGCCCGGTGTTGACGGTCACCCCCTTCGACACGGAGGATGAGGTTATCACCCTGGCAAATGACACTGACTATGGTTTGGGCGGCTATATTCACACCCAGTCCCTGCGGCGCGCTCACAACGTAGCGGCGGCGCTTGATGCCGGCATGATCCAGGTGAACGCCTCGGGTGAAGGTATGGCGCCCTGCGCACCTTTTGGCGGCATGAAGCAAAGCGGGTTCGGTCGCATGGGCGGCGAAGCGGGGCTCAAGGAATTTCTGCGCGTCAAAAATATCTGGATAAACCTCGCCACGCCGGCACCTGTAGCATGAGCCTGCTCGATCCGGCCAAACGTCGCGCGCGTGGCGCCGCGCAACAGGCTGCGCTTACCGCCGCGCCCTCACCTGAACCTGCGACGCTCTTCGAATCGAGCTGGCGCGACTATGTCTTCGCCGAGATATGGCCTCGCCCCGGCCTCGACCTGCGAGCGCGCTATATCATAGCGTTGGCGAGCGCCGCCTGCGTTCAGGATGGCGCGGCGGCCGAGGATTTTGCGCGAGGCGTTCTGGATCGGGGCGACATGACGCTGGCCGAGTTGCGCGAAGCGGCGCTGCACGTCGCCATCTATGGCGGTTGGCGCAGTGGCGCGGTGCTGGACCAAGCGATCAGCGGAGCGGCAAAGGATCTGGACTTGCCGCCCGTGCGCTTTGATCCGATCCGCGCTGCGCCCTGGAATCCGGCCATCCGGCGGGCGGAGGGCAAAGCCAATTTCGCATCCGTCATGTGCTTTCCCGGCGGCGGTGCGAACAGCGCCTACAGCGAAGGCGGCATCTATGATTTCGTCTTTGGCGAAGTCTGGCGCCGGCCCGGTCTCGATCAACGTGCGCGTCGCTGGATCACCCTCGTCGGGGTCGCCCATTCCTCTTCGCTGATCCCGATCCGCTCGCATGTCTGGGCCGCCATGGCGAGCGGCGACGCAACCGCCGACGAGATGTTTGAATTCGTTCTGCAATATGCGGTGCATTCAGGCTGGCCTCGCGCTTCGGTGATGCAGCAGGCCGTCACCGAACAGGCCGATCGCGTTGCCAGGGGATTGCCGTTCAATGGAGGGGAATAAATGGGAGAGAAGGGCATGAAAGCTTCTGACATGCGTGGAAAAGCTGCGCTGGTGACGGGTGCTGCGGGCGGGCTAGGGCGCGAGACGGCGCTGGCGCTCGCAAGAGCGGGCGCGCATGTGATGCTGGCCGACGTCAACCGCGTCGGCCTCGAAGAAACTGCCGGCCTGCTCGCGCGCCTGGACGTTGAGGTGCGCTGCTGCGCGAGCGACCTTACCCTAGCGGACAATTGCCGTGCGGCGATCAACGACGCGGTGGAGGTCTTCGGCCGGCTTGACGCGTTATGCAACGTGGCCGGCGTGATCGTCTTCGCCCACAGCGCTGATATGGCGCAAGCGGATTGGGAGCGTACGATCGCGGTCAATCTCAACGCCCCCTTCTATCTCGCGCAGGCAGCAGTTCCGCATCTGCTCGAATCCCATGGCGCGATCGTCAATGTCACCTCATCGGCCGCCTTCATCGGCGAGGCCTATCTGGCTGCCTATTGCGCGAGCAAGGGGGGCCTCACACAGCTCACCAAGTCGCTGGCGATGGAATATATGCACACGCCATTACGTGTGAATGCCGTCGCGCCGGGTGGCATGATTACGCCGATGGGGCGCACCATCCACATGCCCGAGGGAGTCGATCAGTCACTGATCGGCCGCTATCGCCCCCAGCGCGGTCAGGTTGCGGTCGAGGATGTCGCTGACCTCATTGCCTTCCTCTGCTCCGATGCCGCGCGCGGCTATCATGGGGCATCGATCGTCATCGACAATGGCCAGATCGCAGGCTGATGGGAGCGGAAACATGACTTTTTCGATCGATCAATTCCGGCTGGACGGCAAGAGCGCCATCGTGACTGGCGCGGGCGGGCGCGGCAACAGCATCGGGCGCGCCTATGCAATGGGGCTGGCGGCAGCGGGCGCGTACGTGCTGGTCGCCGATATCAACAAAGCCGGCGCAGAAGCGGTCGCGCAGGAGATTGTCGCGGCGGGCGGCCGGGCGGAAGCGGTGGGCGCAGACATCAGCGACGAAGCGGCGGTGACTGCGATGACACAGGCTGCGGTTTCCGCGTTCGGCGGCATCGACATCCTCGTCAACAATGCGGCGCTGATGGCGGAGCTGGGCGCGCTCAAGGCCGCTGACATCCCTATTGCGGACTGGAACCACATCCTGTCGGTCAATCTCACCGGCGCGCTGATCTGCTGTCAGTCATCTATTCCGCACATGCGCGCTCGAGGCGGCGGCCGCATCGTCAACCAGCTGTCCGCCGGCGCCTTTCCCGCCGGTTCGGTCTATGGCGTGGGGAAGCTTGCGCTCTATGGTCTTACTACAACGCTTGCCAGACAGCTCGGTCGCGAATCCATCACCGTCAACGCGATCGCACCTGGCAATGTGACAAGTGAAGCCGGCCGCCAGTTGGTGCCCGAGGATTCACCCGCTCACAGGATGATGGAAATGACGGTCGCGATGCGCGTGCGCGGTGCGCCAGACGAGCTGGTGGGGGGGCTGTTGCTGCTCTGTTCCGACGCGGGCGCCTGGATTACCGGTCAGGTTCTGCATATCGACGGGGGTTGGGTACTGCGTCCTTGATAGATGTCAAAGGCAACGCCTCACCGATGTCGGTGCCCGGTCTTGCAAGAAGGGTTGATTCCAACCCGAATGCGACGGCATTGATTCGGCCCTAAGGAGACGGGCGATGACGATCGAGGACAAACTGCAATCCGTCAGGACCGATGCGCCTGCGCCAGACCATGTACCGCGCGATCTCGTCGTCGATCTGTCCTGGACGATGGGTTTCAACCCCAATAATCTGGTCGATCCCTATGAGCCTTGCGGCTGGCTGAGCGCGCCAAATGCGCCGCCCATTCTTTACAACGCCGTTGCGCACGGCCATCGGCACGGGGCCGGCCTCTGGGTCGTCACTCACTATAAGGATATCGAGCGCGTCTATACGGACAATGATTATTTCTCGAACAAAGGAACGGCCGAGTTCCAGGCCCTGATCGGCGAGACTTTCCGTTCAATTCCCGTCGCGGTCGATCCGCCCGAACACAGCAAATATCGCGTTTTTCTGATGCCGCATTTCGGACCGGCGGCCATCAAGAAGATGGAGGATGGCATCCGCGCGCTGGTCATCGAGATGATCGAGGAATTTGCGGACAAGGGCGAAGTGGACGTGGCGTGGGATTTCGGCCGCGTGTTCCCGGTGCGCGTGTTCATGCGGCTGATGGGCTTTCCCGCGCCGATGTTCGAACAGTTTCTCGACTGGGAATGGGATATTTTGCACGCCAGCGAGCCGGAAAAGCGCATGGACGCGCTGCGGGGCGTGCTGGCTTTCCTGCGCAGCTTCATTGCGGAAAAGGAAGCTGAGCCCGACGATGCACTGGTTTCGAAGATCGTGCATGGCAAGATAGAGGGCGGCCGCGCCCTGACTGAGGAAGAGAAGATAGGGATCGTCTGGTTCTTATGGCTGGGCGGGCTCGACACTGTCGCGGCGACGATCAGCCAGATGTTCCGTCGTATGGTGCTTCAACCTGAGATTCAGGCCCAGTTGCGCGAAAATCCGACGCTCATCAACTCAGCGGTGGAGGAGTTTTTGCGCACTCAACCGATCCTGGGATCGGTGCGGTCGGCAAAACGGGATTTCGAATGGCACGGGGTTCAGATCAAGGCGGGTGATTCGGTCCAGTGCCTCAATTGCGCCGGCAATTTCGACCCCGAACAGTTCGCAGATCCCCGCACCTTCGACATGACGCGTGCGAATAATCGCCATTTCACCTTCACCGCTGGTGTCCATCTGTGTTTGGGCGCAACGCTTGCCCGACGCGAATTGCGGGTGCTGCTGGAGGAGTGGTTCAAGCGCGTTCCCGAGTTCCGCCTGAAGCCGGGAGCCGACGCGACCGTATTTCCCGGCCTGCTGTCGATCCGCAATCTCCCGCTGGTTTGGGACAGGGAATAGCCTGAGCGCCAACGCGTTGCCAGGGATTGGAGCATCAACCCATGCCAGCACGAACGCATGTCAAAGGCCGCTGCCAGCGCAAGACAGCCCGATGTCATCTGCATGATCCAGACGATGGGCGTGATAACGGACGGAGGGGCAAATATGACGAGCAAAGTCTCGAAATTGCGGCAAGAACTGCCAGATCGCGAAGCGATCCGCGAATGTCTCTTTCGCTATTCGCGTGGTGTGGATCGTCTGGATGAGGCCATGATCCGCAGCGCCTACTGGCCGGACGCAATCGACAATCACCTCAATTTTGTCGGAACGGTCGATCAGTTCGTCGCCATGGCCTTTCCGCTGATGCGCCACATGGACCAGGCTATTCACATGATCGGCAATATCCTGATCGATATGCACGGCGACGAAGCCGATGTCGAAAGCTATTTCTGGGGCATCCAGCGCATCGCTGGCGCAGGCGGGGGCAAACAAGATGTTATCGCCGCTGGCCGTTATCTTGACCGGTTCACGCGTCGGGATGATGAATGGCGGATCGCGCAGCGCATGGTCATGACCGACTGGTTTCGCGATTTCCCGGATTCGGCCGACTGGTCCAAAGGACTGATGGGCATTGCGGTGAAGCCGGGCGGACGCTTCCCGGACGATGCCAGCTATCACCTGCTGCGCCTGTTCCAGGATGAGGTAACATCAGAACCACAATAGTCTCTTAAATTACAGCATCTTGTCGGGGCGCTACATAACTCAGCAGGAAGATCGTCAGAGCGGCAAGCAGCGCGACCGGCGCCAGCAGACGGAAAACATTTTCCGATCCGACCCCTAACGCCAACAATTGCCCAGCGACCAGCGGCCCCAGCGCCGACCCAAATCGCCCGGCGGCCACCGAAGACCCGACCCCTCGCCCGCGCACGGCCCCGCGGAAAAAGGTGCTTGCCGCGCCATAGAGCGTGAACTGGCTGCCCACCACGCAAAAGCCGGTGCCAAGGCCCAGCAGGCTCATCGCCACCATGGACTGCGCGCCCGCCAGGATCAGCAATAATATGCTCAACGCAACGCACGCGATCGGGATGGCCCAGCGAAAGCCGCGCCGATCGACCCATCCGCCCAGCACAACTGCGCCTATCATGCCGCCAACGTTGAACAGGACGAGCGCATCCATGCCTGTAGTGGGCGCTGCCCCCTTGCCGGTCAGCAGGGTGGGCAACCAGTTGAGCATCAAGTGCAGCATCAAAGAGATAAGGCCGATGCTCGTCCAGGTCAGCGCCAGCAGCATGACACCTGTTCGGCTGGGTACGACGCGTTCCGCCGGCGCACGCGGCGGCATGGGCGCCCGGGTTTCGGGCAGCAACCAGAACTGAAACAGCATCAGCACCAGGGCGCCTGCGCCTCCCACCCAGAAGATCAGCTGCCAAACGTCCGGCCCGTGCGCAAAGCGCGCCAGCAATCCGGCGATGACCGCGCCCAGAGGCATTCCCGCCGTGGCGAAGGCCACGGTGAGGACTCGAGCGTTAGCGGCTGCGCGTTCCGCGCTGATCGCCACCACCATTGGCATGGCGCCGCCCAGTCCCACCCCAGCGGCGACGCGCACCGCAAGCAACAATAGATAATCATGGGTAAGCGCGGTTGCGATTGTCATCAGTCCGAAAATCAGCGTGGACAGGATGAGTACCGGCCGCCTGCCCTTGATGTCGGCGAAATAACCACCGATCGCCGCGCCCAACATCAGGCCGAACAGGCTGGCGCTGAACGCCCATCCTGCCTGTGCCGGCGACAGACCCAGCGCAGGCAGCATGGTCGGCGCGGCGACTCCCATGGCCTGGATGTCGAAGCCTTCGATCATCGCGGTTGCAAAGCAGAGTGCAACCACCAGGCGCGATCCCGCCTGGGATGCTGTATCCGCTGCAAAGATCGATGCGGACGAAGGAGCGGACGAGAGCGGCATAGGCATGATCAGATCGTTTCTCTGAGGCGCGGCCCGCAAGAAGGTGGACCGATCCTCGTTGCGATAAAACCTCAGGCCGCGTCCGCCTAGCCCTGCCGAGCGAGCGATGCGCTATGGCGGCGCGACCGAATGACGGGATCGCCGGGCCGATGCCCCACAGGAACTCGACCGTCGCCGTAAATCATTGCTGATCGACAACATCCTGCACCGTGCGCGCGAACCAGTCCCGCGTGCCCGTCAGATCGGCTGCCTTGCCCTGCATCAGCGTGCGCTGACGCGCGAGCAGACACACAGCCGACGCCAACATGACGATCCGTAGCGCTCGCGCTCGCGCATCCGGCGCCCCGAGCCAAGCGGCCAGCGGTTCGATGGCGTGCTGCTCGGTCACCCGCGCCACGATTTGAGCGCTCGACAGATCGTTGGTCGCCACCGCAAAGGCCAGGCCACGCGGGCCGGCCGGCTCCTCCAGCAAATGGTCCGCCAGCGCCTGTCCGAACACCCCACGCGGCGCGGCCGTCAAGCCAGCCAGGTTGATCGACTGCACGAGCGCCGCCTCGAACAGCGCCGCCTTCGACCCGAAATAGCGCGCGAGCAGAGCCGAATTGACTCCGGCCCTGGCCGCAATCTCGCGAATGCCGGTGCTGCTATAGCCCTGCTGCGCAAACGCCGCTTGAGCGGCCGCCAGCAGCCGGACCCGTGTCTCTTCCGCGTTGCGCTTATATCCCCGTTCCATCTCTCCCTTTCACTAGAGTCATGTTGACAGAATGGCCATGCCTCAACTATGTAATCGATGGGTTACATATAACGGTTTCGGCCGCTGCCGCGACTTTTTTCAGGACAGGATTGCCATCATGTCGAATGCGTCGACGCTCGCCGCTCAGCCCGCGCATGTGCCGCCCGCTCTGCGTTTCGATTTCGACATCCATAATGACGCTGGTTTGCTGGCCGATCCGCACGCGCGGATCGCGCAGTTGATCGATGAGGCTCCCCCTTTCTTCTGGACGCCGCACAATGGCGGCCACTGGATTGCATTGCGTTACGCCGACATTTTCGAACTGTTCCGTGCGCCCGACCTGTTCTCGAGCGCCCCCTTCTCACCGGAACGCAAGGCAATGATCCAGGCCTCGATGCCGCCCGGCGCGCCGCGTATGATCGAGTTGACGCCGATTCTGATGGACCCACCCGAACACACCAAATTCCGCGCGCCGCTCCAGCGCGCCTTCTCGCCCAAGGCCATGATGGCGCTCAAGACAGAGATAGAGGCGCTCACCGAAGCGTTGATCGACGACGTGATTGATAAGGGCAATTGCGATTTCTTCGCTGCGGTGAACGAACAATTGCCGGTCCGCGTGTTTCTCAAGATGATGGGCCTGCCCGAATCGCGACTGGCCGAATTCCGCGCGCTGGTGCGGGAAGTGTTCGCTCCCAGCACTGATCCGATGGAGCAGGGCCGCCGCGTCCGCGCCATCGCCGAAGCCATGAAGGACGAAATTCTCGACCGTCGCGACAACCCCAAGGACGACCTGATCAGCCTGTTGTGGAGCCTGGAACTGGACGGTGAGCCCATGTCCTACGACCTGATGGAGGATTATGGCGCACTACTGTTCCTTGCGGGGCTGGATACCGTCATCAACGGAATGAGTTTCGGCATCCGCCATCTGGCGCTCGACCCTCAGTTGCAGCGCCGCCTTCGCGCCGAGCCGGGTTTGATCGTCGACACTGCCGAGGAATTGCTGCGTCGCTATACCTTCACCGTCTCGCAACGGCGCGTAACGCGTGATACCGAGTTTCGCGGCCAGGCGCTCAAGGAAGGCGAAATGATCGTCCTCTACATGCCGGCGGGCGGCCTCGACGCAGCTGAGTTTGATCAGCCTATCATGTTTGACCCGCAGCGAGAAAATAAGGTTCATATGGCGTTCGGCGCCGGTCCACATCGCTGCCTTGGTTCCCACCTCGCGCGGATCGAACTCCAGACTCTCTATGAGATTGTGCTGCGGCGCCTGCCCGAATTCCGGCTTGATCCCGATGCCCCACCCGTCTTTCATGCCGGCATGATGCTGTCCATGTCCTCGCTTCCGATCCGATGGGACTAGCCGTCTGGTGGCGAGGCACATAAGCGCATGATAGAGGTCGCCATCATGGCTCCCGCTGCCAGCGGGGTAGATTGGCCGTCCTGCCAACTATCCCATAGCGGTCAGTCGGGGCCGTAGCCTGCCATGCGCAAGGCCCCGTCCAGCGCATCGCCCAACATCGGGCTGAGCCGGGCGACGGTGCGTGCGCGTAGCCAGGGCTGCATTCGGGGTGCGAGGCCGCCGACCAGCGCACAGCGGCTGGCTCCGCGCTCAAAGATGGTCTCGATGAAGCGTTCGATATGCTGGACGGCATCCTCTACGATCGAACGGGCGATGGCGTCGTCCGCCCCGGCATAGTCCATCACCAGCGGCGCGAAGCTGCCATAGTCCTTCGGGCTCGCCTGATCCATCCAGGCGATGGCCTTTGCGGTGTCATGCCCGAAACGTTCGGTAACGGCGCGGCTGAGCGGCGTCGCCCGGGTCCGCCCGTCGAGCGCACGCAGTGCATGACGCATGGCGCTGAGGCCCAGCGCCGCGCCGCTGCCTTCGTCGGAAATGGGAAAGCCATAGCCGCCAATGGTGAAATCATGGCCATTCGCGCGCACCTGCGCGATGCTGCCGGTGCCCAGGATGAGGATCGCACCATCCGCGCCGCCGTGCGCGCCCAGATTGGCGATGAAGGCATCCGTCTCATAGGTTACGGAGGCGAAGGGAAAGGCGAATCGAGCCAGGGCATCCCGCACGCCTGGCCGCGAGATACCTGCGATGCCCATGGCCGCGCGGATCGTGGCGATCTGGCTTTCCGACAATCCCGCTTGGGCAATCGCCTGCTGCGACACGGCCTGCAAGGTCGTGTAGAGCGGTTCCAGGCCGATCCGCGCATTGGCGGTCCCACCTGATCCGACGCCAATGATCGTGCCGTTCGCGTCGATCAGCCGCGCGCGGCAGTTGCTGCCGCCGGCGTCGATGCCCAGATAATAGGTCATGGATGGCCCCGTCCTTACTGCCTGTCGATCAGTAACGGGCGCATATATCGCCCGCGCGCAATCGATCGACCAATGTTTTCATTCGCCCGCTTCGCTCAGTTGTCCGCCAATCCAGGTCCGTTGCACCCGCCGATCCCCGTCCAGATGAACGAGATCCGCGCGCAACCCCGGTGCGATGGCGCCCGTTTCTCCCTCCAGCCGCAGGAAGCGGGCCGGGTTGCCGCTCGCCATGCGGGAGGCTTCGACCATCGAACAGCCCAGCATGTCCATAGCGTTACGGAAAGCCTGCGCCATGCTGAGCGCCGATCCGGCAAGCGTGCCGTCCGGTCCGCGGCAGGTGCCGTCGACCACTTGGACGGATTGGCCCATCAGGGTGAAGTGCGCCCGCGCGCCCCCTACCGGTGGCATGGCGTCCGTCACCAGCATCACGCCGCCCAACCCGCGCGCGGCCAATGCGACGCGCAAGGCGGCCGGATGGACGTGCAGCCCATCGACGATCAGTCCGAAATGACTATTGCGATCCAGCAACGCAGCGGCGACCATGCCCGGCTCGCGGCTTCCCATCTGCGTCATCGCGTTGAACAAATGGGTGAAACCGGCAAGCCCCTCGGCAAGCGCCGCGACCGTCTGGTCGTAATTGGCCAGACTGTGCCCTGCCACCACCAGCACCCCCGCCTTCGCCAGCACCCCGATCGTCCCCGGCGGCGCCAGTTCGGGCGCCAGCGTCACGATCCGCCGCCCGACGGTCGGGCGTGTCAGTCGCTCCAGCACAGCCGGGTCGATGACAGTGAATTTGCTGGCATCATGGATGCCCTTCTTCACCGGGTTGAGGTGCGGCCCTTCGATATGGACGCCCAATATACCGGGCATCCCCTGGGTCAACGCATCGTCCCCCGCCGCTATCGCCGCATCAACGACGGCGGCATCATCGCTGATCAGCGTCGGCAACAAGCCGGTCGTGCCGAAGCGCCGGTGCGCCTGCGCGATCGTGCGGATACCTTGCGCATCCGGTTGGTCGTTGAACAGCACATCGCCACCACCATTGACCTGCGTATCGATGAAGCCGGGCAGCAGCCATCCGCCCTCCAGCGCGAATTGCGTGCATCCCGCCGGAAGCCGATCGCGCCGCGCGACTTTCACGATGCGCGCGCCATCCACCAGCAGTGCGCTGTCGGCAACGATCCCGTCCGGCAGAAGGATGTCCGCGCCGACAAGAGCCTGGACGGTCATAAGGTCCGCGTCACCTTGGCCAGATGCGGCGGCCGGTCGGGATTGCGCCCCCGCGCCAGCGACAGGGCATTGGCGAGACCATAAAAGCTTTGGATCTGCGCAATGGCGCCGAGCACGGCATGTGTCTCCGGCTGGCCGGGCAGCACCAGCGTCGCAGCGGTGACATCATCTGGATGACCGGCGGCGATCACTTGCGCGCCGCGTGCGTGAAAATCCTCCAGCCGTGTGCGCAGTCCCGTCCGCGCGACGTCGGTAGGCCCAAGGACCAGAACCGGATCGCCCTTCCCGACCAAGGTCATGGGACCATGCGCGACTTCGGCAATGCTGAACGCTTCAGCATGTAGGCCCGATGTTTCCTTGAGCTTCAGCGCCGCCTCCCCGGCGATCGGCAAGGTCAGGCCGCGTCCCAGCACCAACATGCTAGGTGCGTCACGCAGCAGCGGCACTGCGCCTGTCCAGTCGGCGGCAACAGCCGCGCGAAGGACGTCCTCCACTGAGGGCAGCGCGGCGCGCAACGCAGCGTCGCCGCTCCATTCAGCGACCAGATGCGTGATCGCGACCAAGGTAGCGACGAAACTCTTGGTCGCCGCCACGCTGGTTTCGGGACCGGCATGGATGGGGATGCAGATGTCCGCCATTTCGGCCAGTGGCGAGGCTTCGTCGTTGACGATGGCGACCAGCAGGGCGCCCTGTCGCTGCGCATCCTGCGCCGCGGCGATCAAGTCAGGGCTGCGTCCCGATTGCGAAATGGCAATCAGCGGCACATCCCTGAAATGCGGCGAGGTGGCGTGATAGAGGGAGCCGATTGACGGCGCGTGGCTGAGCGTCGGGACGCGCGCGCAGGTTTCCAGCAATATCTTGGCAAAGGCCGCTGCCTGATCCGAACTGCCCCGCGCCAGCGTCGCAACGAAGGGCGGGGCCAGCGCCCGCAGCCGCTGGCCTGCGGCGCGCACCAGATCGGCATTGCGCGCGATCTGGTGCGCGCACCGCTCGGGCGCTTCCGCCGCTTCGCGCGCCATGAGCGTGATGATGCCGTCGCCAGGATCGTTGATCATGCCGAACAATACCAAATGACCAAGGAAGGGCAATTGGAATTAATTTGGTTGCATCGATATGCGGTAAAGATAATACCAGATGAGCGATCCACAGACTATGCGCATGTCGGAAACTGGCCGATATGGAGCTGAACCGATTACAGCGCCGGCGTCAATGTCCGGCCATGGAGTATCCATGAGTACCGAAGCCATTGATCCGCGCTATGTCGATATCGACCAATGGCCGACCTCTCTGGCGGTCGAGGCGATGCTGGAAGGGCAGATTGCGGCCATCGGCGCGATCAGGGCGCAGGTCGGCCGGATCGCGTTGGCGGCCGAAGCCGCCGCCAGCCGGTTGGGGACGGAGGGACGACTGGTTTATGTCGGCGCGGGAACCTCTGGCCGGATTGCGGTGCAGGATGGCGTAGAGCTTTATCCCACCTATAACTGGCCGCAGGATCGACTATTCTTCCTGATGGCGGGGGGGCTAGCCGCGCTGACCGAGGCGGCCGAGGGCGCTGAGGATGATGCGGATGCCGCCTGCGCCGAAATCGCCGCAGCCCGCATCGGCGCGCAGGATGTGGTGATCGGCGTCGCCGCCAGTGGCCGCACGCCCTATACCCTTGCGGCGATCGTTGCCGCGCGCGAGGCCGGCGCGCTGACCATCGGCATCGCCAATAATGCCGGCACCGACCTGCTCGCCGCCGCCGACCATGGTCTGGTTGCGGAAACCGGCACGGAAATCGTCGCCGGCTCCACCCGGATGAAAGCCGGCACGGCGCAAAAGGCGATGCTCAACATGCTGTCGACCGCAATCATGCTCCGCAAGGGCCTCGTCTATCGTGGACGCATGATCAACATGCGCATTTCCAATGAAAAGCTGCGCTTGCGTGGCCAGGCCATGGTGCGCGACATTGCCGGTGTGGAGTTGGCAACGGCGGCGCGCGCGCTGGACGCCACGGGGGAAGACATCAAGCAGGCGATACTCGTCGCCATGGGGATGGCGACGGCGGAGGCACAGAGTCTGCTGGAAGCGCATGGCCAGAATCTGGCGGACGCGATGCGGGCCATGCAAAAGGGGGGATAAGGGGAGATGCGGGAGAAACTGATCGCGCGCGGCCAGGACGGCACGCCGCTCTACCTGCAACTGGCGCGCAGCCTGCGCGACCATATCGAAAGCGGGGGCATCACTCCCGGAAATGCGCTGCCTTCCGAGCGTGACCTGAGCGAAATGGCCGGTATTTCGCGTGTCACCGTGCGCAAGGCGATCGAGCAACTGATCGAGGAAGGCGTGCTGTTCCGCAAACAGGGATCTGGCACCTTCGTCGCGCGGCGGATCGAGGCCCCCGCCTCCGTCCTCTCCAGCTTCACCAGCGACGCCATTTCGCGGGGCGAAGATCCCGGCGTCATCTGGATGATGAAAAACTATGCCCAGCCGACCGAGGAGGAAGCCGCCGCGCTCGCCATATCCCCCGTCGCGCGGGTCGCCCGGCTGGGGCGGGTGCGCCTGTCGGGCGGGGAACCATTGGCGATCGAACATGCGGTGGTGCCCGCCGACTGCCTGCCCGATCTCTCGACCATCGGCGACTCGCTGTATGAGGCGATGGGCCATAGTGGCTTTCGCCCGACTTCCGGGACTCAACGCGTTCGCGCCTCGCTCGCCACACCCACCGAAGCCGGACTGCTGTGCGTTCGGCAGAATAGCGAGGTGCTGCGGATCGAGCGGTTGACCCGCATCCCGAGCGGCCGCGCGGTGGAATTCACCCGCTCTGTCTATCGTGGCGATCGCTATGACTTCGTCACCGAACTCAAGGAAATCGGCTGATGGCCTCCACGACCGCGGTGGACATGGGCGCAGCACCCGCCGCCAAACGGCCGCCGCTGCGCACCCTGGGCCTGTACCTGTTGCTGGGTTTTTCAGCGGGTCTGCCCTTCTACATGTTCAACGCCGTGCTGACCCTGCGGCTCGCGCGGCATGGCGTCGATATCGTCGTCATCGGCTTCTTCGCCTGGATCGCACTGCTGCCGACATTCAAATTCGCCTGGGCGCCCCTGCTCGACCGCTACAGCGTACCCGGCTTTTCGCGCTTCTGGGGACGACGGCGCGGCTGGATCATGCTCTCGCAGCTCGGCATTTTCCTGTCGATGGTCGCCATGGCCTTCACGTCAAGCGACCAGAGCCTGCCGCTCACCGCCCTCTTCGCGATCCTGCTCGCCTTCTGGACAACCACGCTGGAAGTGGCGGCGGATGGCTGGCGCATCGAATTGGCGCCGAGTCAGGCCGAACAGGGGCCGATCGTCGCCGCCAATCTCTGGGGCTATCGCAGCGCCATGGTGGCGGCGGGTAGCGGCGCGGTGCTGGTTGCCGCCTGGGCGGACTGGAGTTGGGCTTATCTCACCATCGCCTTCGCCGCCTTTTTGCCCTTCCCCATGCTCGCCGCGATGCGGCCTGAAGTGGAAGGATCAAAAGGCCGCGCCCGCGCTCTCATCAGCGGCACCGTCATTGCGCTCTTCATCCTGTTGACGACCGGGGTCGCCATTGCGCTAGTCGGTTGGGGGCTGCTCTCCGCCGTGCAGGGCGCAGGCTTCTCCGCCAAGACCAATGTGACGCCGATCGTGCTGGCCGTGGCGCTGCTGCCCTTCATCGCGCTCGCCATCGCCCTGCCCCGCATCCGTCGCCTGCCTGTCGATGCGCCCGCCAAAATGCCCGGCTTTGTCGCACCCTATGTCGAGATATTCTGGCGCTACGGCTATGCGGTGCTGCCAGTTCTGGCCTTTGTTTCCTTCTACCGCATGGGCGACGTGCTGACCCTGACCCTGTCGCACCCCCTCTGGAACGCGGCCGGCTACAGTCTGGAACAGATCAGCATGGCGGACGGCGTGGTGGCGCTGACCTGTTCGATGGCGGGTGTGGCGCTCGGCGGCCTGTGCGTCGCGCGACTGCCCATGACGCTTGCCCTCATCATTGGCGCCTGCGCGTCCGCGGTCGGCAACTGGGTGTTCGTCTGGCTCTGGTACGCCGAACCCTCCGCCTTCGTCCTCTATGTCGCGGCGGGTGTCGATCAATTCGGCCATGGGCTGGAGGGGGCGGTGTTCGTCGTCTATCTCTCCATGCTGGTCAGTCCGCGCTATCCCGGCACCCAATATGCCTTTCTGTCGGGCTTCGCCTTCCTGCTGCCCCGCCTGATCGGCGGGGC
>NZ_AYOY01000177.1 GCF_000508185.1 Sphingobium sp. C100
GGGGCCGACCGGCGGCCGCAGCTCGATCTTGCCGCCCAGGCCGGTCGATGGCGTGTTGCGCTGGTCCAGCGTTCGGCGGAAACTGGACGAGGAAATGACGATGTTCGAAAAATTGCGCGCCTGAATATAGGCGAGCGCATCGACCTGCCAGGCGCCGCGCGCGATATAGCGGATGCTCGCATCCTGCCCCTGGCTCATATTGTCGGCGCCCGCGAAGCGCAGTGTGCGCTTGTCCTCGAACAGGGTCGCGCGGAACTGGAGTTCCGATGTGGCCGTCAGCGGCGCGACGGCGCGCATATTGGTCGACCAGCCATCATAGGCGGCTGGCACGCTCGCCGAGACGCGCTGGTCGCGCGGTGTCGTGTAGAAGCCGTCGCCCCGGTCCCAGCGACCCGATAGCGAGACATAGCCCGTGCCCAGATCGGGCGTCACCGTCGCGGACAATTCGGTCGCGTCGCGGCTGCCGTAAAAGGCGCTCGCCGCAAAATCGGGCAACTGCTCGCGGGTCGCGCTCGCCAGTTCGATCGTGCCTGCGACCGCGCCCGATCCGAACGCGCCGCTGCCCCCGCCCCGCGTCACCCGCACGACCGAAAGCCGCTCGGGAGCGAGGGCGCTGAAGGGGATATAGCCGAAAAACGGGTCGGCCAGCGGCACCCCATCCAGCAGCATCAGCGTCCGGCTCGACGCATTGCCGCCCAGCGCGCGCAACGTGACGCCCTGCGCCGACGGATTGGCCGACCGGCTGTCCGATCGCCGGAACTGCTGGAAACCGGCAATGTCGCCCAGTATATTTTCGATCCGGCCCGACGCGCTGTCCATCAATCTTTCGCGCGCGATCACCACCGATCCATAGGCCGGCGTTCCCGGCGGCAGGTCTAGCCCCGCGCCGGTCACGACGATCGACGGCGCATCGCCCGGCGCCTCGGCCCAGGCGGCGGCCGGGCTGGCGATCAGGATCATGGCAAGAATAGGCGTCTTCATGGCGCTCCCCTCATGCGACCCCATTTGTGGTTTTTCACCGTCATTGCAAACGGAAAGGGCCGCATCCCTTCTAGGATGCGGCCCCCGCCCCGTGACATTGTCCCTTGGGTCAGAAAAAGAGGATGGCGCCCGCCGCGATCGCGTCCGACGACGCTTCGTTGCCATTATGCGCCTCCGACTTGGTGTGGACATATTCGCCCAGCAGCGTGACCCAGCTGGTCAGGCCGTAGCGCAGCTGCCCGACCCAGCTGCTGTTCTTGTCGACCAGCGTCGGGTTCGCCAGCGCATCGGCGGCATTGGCATGATCGAGATTGCTCTCGCCATAGCTGCCGCCGACCGAAAATTTGCCGAAGGTCGCCAGGCCCTGGAGGTAGAAGCCATGGCTGTCGCGCTTGTTGCCCAGGCCATCGGTGTCGAACAGGTTGAGCGCCGTGGTCCCCAGGCCCGACGCATCATAATAGGTGCCGACCACGGTGACAGGACCAAAGCCGATCTTCGCGCCCGCGTCCCAGCCCCAGCCGGTATAATCCGGCCCGGCATCGACATTATGCTTCTGGGTGAGGCCCGACAGCCACAGCCTTGTCGATACGTCGCCCAGCTTGCCGTCATAGACGAATTTCGCCTGGAACCCCGGCTGCTTGTTGGTCTCGGCCGGGCCGGTGAGCGAGGAGAGCGGCTCGAATATGCCCACGCTCGCGGTGAAGCCGCTGAAATTGGGCGTGGTATAGGTGATCTGCGGTTGGAAATCGGTGTAGATATAGCCCACCCCGATCCGCCCCAACGTCGTGTTGGATGGGGCGACATTGCCCGCCGGCGTGCCCGAAGACAGCAGGGTGATGTCGTTGAGGATCGCCTCCGATGCGAACAGGCCGATATCGCGGCCGATCTTCACCTCGCCGAACCCCGCCCGGCCGAATGTCAGGTAGGTCTGGCGGAAATCGATGCCCGCCGTCTGGAGGCCACGGGGATTGCCCGGACTGTTGGCGCCGCCCCCGGCCGCATAATTGACCGAGTTGATGCCGGGATACATGCCGAAATGCGCGCCCACGTCCCAGCCGCCCTGCGTCGTCATCGCCTCGATCTTCAGGAATCCGGGCAGCAGGCCGTTGCGGATCGCCGACGTGTCGCCCCCGACTGTCGCCACGCCGCCGACCACGGCATTGGTGGCGCTGGGCGCCTCGCCATTGTCATGGACATAAAATCCGTTCACCGACCCGGAAAATTTCAGCGTCACATCGCCCATCTGCAAACCGATGCCGCTGTCGGTCATGCGCACGAAGCCCGCGCCGCCCGATGCGTCGGGCGTGACCGGCGGGGCGGTGGGCGCCTGCGCCGTCTCGGCGGCCTGGCCCTTCACCAGTTCCTGATATTCCTCATCGGTCAGGATGCCCTTTTCATGCAGCCGCTTCAGCAGGTCGGCCGTGGTGCCGGCCATGGCCGGCGCGGCGGTGGCGGCAAGCGCAAGCGCGCCCGCGGCGCACATCAGGCGCAAACTCCCCTTCATAACATCCTCCCGTTGAGCCGCCGGTAGTTTCCGGCTGAACGGGACAGTGCGGCGGAAGCGGGGGTGGAGAAATTGGACTTAGGTTCTCGTTCCTTCGGTCCGGCGCCGCGTCAGGGGGCGATCGCAATTCCCCACGGCGCCGCGCCCACCGGCACGGTGCCGATCACGCGCGCACTGGCTAGGTCGATCACCGACACATTGTCCGAAAGTCCATTGGCGCTATAGGCGCGGGCGCCGTCGGGGCTGACCGCGACATGCCATACCCGACGGCCCACCGGCACATAGGCGCGGACCTTGCGCGTCGCGACATCGACCAGCGCGACATGATCCGCCCGGCCCAGCGCCACGATCGCTGTCCTGCCGTCGGGGGTGAAGCGGATGCCGCATGGCAGGATGCGGTGCGCGGCGACGCCCGGTATCGCGAAATTCAGCGTCGCGACGATCTCGCGTGTGGCGGGATCGGCAATCTGCACGGTCCCGCCGATCTCGGCGGCGATCCATAATTGCTTCCCGTCGGCGGTGAATTCCACATGGCGCGGCCGCATGTCCGTCGGCGTCTCGTCCACCATCGCTTTTGCCGCGACGTCGATCCAGTTGACCACATTATCCTCTTCGGAGGTGACGACCACCCATTTGCCGTCCGGGCTCTGCGCCACCCCCTCCGGCTCGCCGCCGACCGCGACTTGAAAGGCGACGGTCCGCGTGGCCAGGTCGATCGCGGTCAGCGCCGCGTCATTCTCGTTGGCGACGAACAGCGTCCCGCCATCGCGCGATAGAAAAAACTGTTCGGGGTCTTCGCCCGATGGCAGCTCGGCCACGATCTTCCCCGTCGCCCGCTCGATCACCTGCACCGCATGATCGGTGCTGGCGCACAGATAAATATAGTGGCCGTCCTTCGACACGGTGATGCCGCGTGGCCGCCCGCCTACCGGCCAGGTCGTCACCAGCGTCCGCGTCGCGGCGTCGATCACCGACACTGTGTTCGCGCGCTCGTTGGAGACATAGAGCGTGTCGGCCCAGGCGGAGGCGGGCGCGATCATCAGCCCGCAGGCCAGCATCCATTTCATCGCAACGCCTCTCCTTATTCTCTCCTCCCAACGGTCTAGTCGTCCTGCTGCCGGGGCGGGATAGTACCAAAGGTCAATGGGGCGCCTGCGCGCATCCGCTTACACTGGACGTCAACAGGGACAAATTCCGGGTGAGGATGGACAGATGAAGTCGGGACGCATGATCTTGCTGGGCGCTTGCGCCATATTGGGTGGCGCGACCGCCAGTCAGTTGATGGCGCATGGCGATGTGACGCCGCAGGCGGTCGACACGGCCGGCCTGCCGGAAATCGGCCAGGACTGGCTCGAAAAAAACCCCTATAGCGGCAATGATCGGGCGATCGAGATCGGCCAGTCGGCCTATGGCCAGAATTGCGCGCGCTGCCATGGGCTGGACGCGGAAAGCGGCGGCATCGCGCCGGACCTGCGCTATCTGGAACTGGGCGAATCGGGCGACCAGTGGTTCATGGAGCGTTATCGCCACGGCTCCAGCCATGATGGCAAGGTCTATATGCCGCCCTTTGGCGACGTGCTGGGGCAAAAGGCCGGCTGGGCGATCCGCGCCTGGCTCGAAACCAAGCATGAGGGGTAAGGCGATGTTCAGCCGCCGCGCCATGCTGCGCGGCGCGGGCGCGATGGCCCTGGGCGGCGCCTTGCCCGCTCTGGCCCCCGCCGCGCCGCTCGCCAAGGTCAGGGATCTGGGTGTCCTTCGGGTCGCGGTCTATGGTGACAACCGTCCCTGGTCCTGGGAAAAGGACGGCACGCTGGTCGGCATCGACGTCGACCTGGCAAAGGCGCTGGCGGGCAAGCTGGGCGTGCGCGCCGATCTCGCCCAGATCACGGCGGACGAAAGCGTCGATGATGACTTGCGCAATGCGGTGTGGAAGGGCGGGCTGCTCGGCTTCATGCCGGCCGATATCATGCTGCATGTCCCCTTCGACCGGGCCTTCGCCGCGCGCAACGACCAGGTGGCGATCGTCGCCCCTTATTATCGCGAAACATTCCAGTTCGCCTGCGCCAACGGCGACATCGACTGCGATGCGCCGCCGGTCCAGTGGAAGGGCAGGCGATTGGCGGCGGAGCTGGACAGCATCCCCGATTTCTACCTCATCGGCGCGTTTGGCGGCGCTTTGGCGAAGGACGTCACTCACTATAGGAGCGGCGCTGCGGCAGTGGATGCGATGATCGACGGCGAGGCCGACGGCGTCCTCGCCAGCCGCGCCCAGATCGAAGCCGTGCTGCACGAACGCGGCGCGACCGACGTGCGCCGCCGCCGGATGCCGCTCCCTGCCTTCACCTCGCCGGGCTGGGATATCGGCCTTGCGGTCAAGGAGAACAGCCGCACCCTGGGCGACGCAGCCGAAGACATCATCGCCGCCATGACCGCCTCGGGCGAGATGCAGGCCCTTTTCGACGCCCATGGCGTGCGCTACGAAAAACCGGCGGCGGGCTGAGGGCGACGGCGCATTGCGAACGCGGTCCGGGGCCGAACAGCGATAGGCATGCAGCGGGCGGCTCGACATGCCAGCCGATCCCTCTAGTGGCAACCATTCGACAGCGGCAGCTCAAAGACCATGGTGGTTCCGCTTGAGCCGGTCGCCTCCACGCCGATCATACCATTATGGGCCTCGATGATGGTCCTGCAAATTGTGAGGCCTACGCCCAGGCCGTCCCTTTTGGTGGATCGAAAGGCCGAGAAAAGACCATCGGCCACATCGTCGGACAAGCCGCTGCCCGTGTCGGACACGCTGATGCGCTGCGTCCGCAGACCGTCCGCTGACGCAATGCGCAGCGTGCGCACCGGCGCGCCCTCCATCGCTTCGATGGCATTGCGGATGAGGTTGACCAGCACTTGCTGGATCTGCACGGGGTCGGCCTTGACCGCCGATCGTGAGAGATCGGTCACAATTTCTATCCCGGTCAAAGCAGGATTGGGGATGACCATCGAAAGCACGTCGTCCACGAGCGGCTGAAGCGTGAGCGGTTGCACCTCGATCCGCCCATGCGCCACCATTCGACGCAATCCCCGTATCATCTCGCCGACACCCGCCACTTCCTTTGCCGCGAGTGCGAGCGCGGGTAGGACTTGGTCGATGGCGGTCGCGCCGCGCGCCTCCAACAGGCGGCGCGCGCCGGAGACATAATTGGCGATGCCGGTCAACGGCTGGTTCAGCTCATGCGCGAGCGCGGACGCCATGGTGCCCATCGCGCTCACCCGGGAGACATGGATCAAATCGGCCTGTAGCCGATTGAGCCGCTGTTGCGCTGCCACGCGTTGGCTCATGTCCGCCATCGCGCCGATCATTCGAACGGCTTTCCCCTGCGCATTGCGGACCAGGAACCCGCGGTCGAGGATATGCGCGTAACTCCCGTCTGCGCGAGCAAAACGATATTCTCCCTGCCAATGCTCCCCGCCGACACGGATGAAATGGTGGATATCGGCAGCGACATCTTCACGCTCATCGGGATGGATATGCTCGATCCACCAGTCGATGCCGCTCGCCGGCGCCCCGCCATGCAGTTGCTCGATCGCCTGCGTCCAGGTGACCTCGCCCGAGCCGAGATCCCAGTCCCATATCGCATCGTTCGTCGCACGCGCGGCAAGCCGATACCGCTCCTCTCGTTCCCTGACGCGCACCTCGGCCTCCCTGCGTTCCGTAATGTCGCGTGAGATGCCGATGACACCGCGCAGCTCGGCCCCGACCCGCCAGGGGACTGTGATCGTGTGGAACGTGCGTTGCTCCCCTTTGACGGGGAGAAGCTCCTCGGTCACTGTCGCCTTGCCCTCCTGAATGACCCAACGATCCGCAGCAGCGCAGCCTGCCGCTAAGTCTGGCGGATATGCGTCCTCGACGGTGCGCCCGAGCAGAGATGGGCATGCCAGGTCGAGCCGTCGGTTGGTCAGCACGAACCGGCCGTCAAGATCCTTTACGAAGATCAGGTCTTCAGCGCTCTCGACGATCGTGTGGAGCAGGGCCGCGGTCTCGGCCGCCTTATTCTGCTCAGCACGCTGTTCGGTGACGTCCTTGAACACCAGGATCGAATATCGATGCACTCTTGCCTCACACACGAACGACAGCCTTACCGAGCACCATCGCGTTTCGCCGCTGGCGTGGACCAGCCGGATTTCGAACTCGGGCGATGCGGCTGACACCGGGCGGTCGTGCAACCTTTCCAGCAACAGCTCCAGATCCTCGGGATGAACCCAATCGGCGAAACCAAGATCCCGCAACGCCGATGCCGACCGCCCGAGCATTTCGCACAGATGCTCATTCGCCATGATCGGCTGGTCATCGCTGTTTAACTGCATGATCCCCAGGAACACCTGGTCGAACAAGGCATCGAGCGCCTTCCGCCGTGCTTCGGCCCGTTCCAGCGCTGCACGGCGTTCCGTGACGTTGCGAAAGAAGACGGCGAGGTCACGCCCGACCGGCACCGCATGGACGTCATACCAGCCCTCCAATTCGGGATAAAAGGCTTCGAAGGTCTGGCTTAGCTGGCTATTGATCGCGAGGCGGTAGCGCTCCTCGAAAACGGACCCTCGCGCCGCGGGAAATGCGTTCCAGAAATTGCTGCCGACCAGTTTTGGCCTGTGCAGCTCGCGGCGGGCGCGCTCGTTGCAGAAGCTGACTGTCCAGTCCGGGTCTATGACAAAAACACAGTCACTGGTCCGTTCAAAATATTCCGCCGCGCTCAGCTCCAGCACCTTCGTCGCTCCCGTCGCGCTTGCTCGCCCTGGCCGCATTGTACGACTATAAGATGTTAAGGCTTCCTTTCCCAGGCAGGGTTTAAGGAGCGATACGATCTCTCGCACGGCATCCAGGACGGATTTCCGATATCATGAACATCCCTTCGCAGGCGGGCGCCTCGCCACGGATCGCCTATATCATCGACGACGATGCTACCGTCCGTTGTTCCACGTCCTTCATGTTGGCCAGCGCCGGCTATTTGTCGCGCCCGTTCGTATCCGGAACCGACTTCCTTGACGAGGCGGACGCGCTGCCTGCGGGCTGCACCTTGCTCGATTTGCGAATGCCGCAGCTGGACGGTCTGGCGTTTCTGGAACGTCTGCCCCAGGATCTCCGATCGCGCTTTCCCATTGTCGTTGTGACCGGGCATGGCGACTTGTCGACAGCGGTGCGGGCGATGAAGCTGGGCGCGCGTGATTTTGTTGAAAAGCCGTTCGAAGATGGCGTTTTGCTGGATATATTAGCGACCCTGTCGGCCGACTTGGAGGACGTTGTCGCCCAACAGGCGGTCCGCGATCGAAGCAGGAATCTCATCGCCAGGCTGTCGCCACGCGAACGCCAGATGCTTGAGGCCCTGATGGCAGGCGAGCCTACGAAGCGGGCGGCGCACCTGCTGGGCATCAGTGTCCGCACGGCCGAAATGCATCGCGCTCGCATGTTGGAACGACTGGGCGTGCGAACTCGCGCTGATGCGATGCGGATCGGCCTTGCGGCGGGCATCCCCGTCGAATGACAAACATGGCCTTCAGATGGCGAGCAACGATCCCAGTTCCTCGACGCTCAGGATGTCGGTCAGGAAGATGCCCGCAAGGCCGGTTTTCGTCCAGCGCACGACGCCGCGGCGCTCAAGATCCGGGCCTAGCAGCAGCTTGACCGGAAGACCGGGCGTAAAGCGCCCGTCATGGGCAACTTTCATTCCAGCCTGAGAGATGTCGCGCAGCATGACGACCTGACTTCCCAGCGCGCTTGAAACATGCAGCGCCATGCTGTGCGTGAGCCGAAGCGGTCTCCAATCAACAGCGTGTCGCTCCTCATATAGTTGTTTGAGGATTGCGGCGCTGTCGATTGGCGCATCAAACTCTATCCCGCAGCGCCCCTCGCTGCTCCACGCGACCTTTCCGGTCAGCGTGCAGCTTTCCGACAGGTCCACCTGCACCGGATCGCCTGGGCCTAGAATCAGCGCTGTCGACAGCATCAAGCCGCCGTCCGATATGTTGTGGACGCGGGCCAGGCCCTGATCCCCGGCAGCCAGAATGCGCGCGACACGGTAAACGGTTCTCAATCGTGGCGTCCCGCGTCGTTCAGGCGCGGCAGCCGCATCCGATCGTTGATTCAACCTTTTTTCGGGTGGCCCCGCGTTCAAACCGTCAATGTGCATTGTTCCTCGCCTCCTCGCGACTTGGCACTGCCATGCTCGGGCGCGGGAGTGGAGACGCAGAAACTACGGTATGCGGGTTAGGATTTTGGTAACCTTGCCGGCTCGACCCATATGGAATCACGTATTTGCCGGCAGCGGGACATTTGGCTATCGCGGGGCACTATATCGCGGACGATCCATCATCATGTTATCCACCTGGCTCTATACAAGTATCTGCACAGTCGATCCGGCGGATGGCCGTGCTGCTGTGCAGGCTATTGTGGCGATATCCCGCCTGCGCAACAGCGCGCTTGATGTCACCGGCGCGCTCGTGTGGACGGGCAGGCGCTTCGCGCAATTTCTGGAAGGGCCCGCTGCCGGCATAGGCGCCCTGCGCGAAAGCATCGAACAGGACGCGCGCCATCGCGAAGTCTGGACGCTCGAAGCATCGCAGGCCAGCGGAAGGATGTTCGACGGCTGGTCGCTCGCCTATTCCGGAACGGCCTCCTATGTCGAGCGGGAGCTTCAACGCATCTCTGCTCGGGCCGCCGCCAATGCTGCGGACAGCGCCAGAGACCTGAAGCTGTTGCTGGTGGAATTCGCTCGAATGGAACGGGATTGACGACATCGACGCGTCGCACTCGAGCGGGCCAGAAACGGCCGGATGGATATCGGCCCCGAAAGATGGAGTGGAAGAGCAGAAGCGGGTGACGTGGCTCATCGTCGGGCCAAGCAACTCCACCCCGCGACACCCCTTCCAATGTAGGATTTCCTCTGGTCTATCCTGACTGATGGACCAACCGCGCGCTTCCGCTCCTGCCCCAAAATGCCGTCGCGCTCCTGGCGCGTCGCCATGGCCTCACTGGCGCGTGGGCGGCGCGTGAGTGGCGCGTGGCTGACGCCTCACCGGGGCTTTGCAGGTACGATAGGGTTACTTTTCGGGCAAAACGCCGACAACGGTGTGAACTTTGCAGGCGGCGCGTCGCTGGGGCGCCGATCGCGGAAAAAGGCCGCCGACCGACCCAAGGTCCAATTGCCGCTTTCGCCAGCGGGCATAGGCTGACGGCCGCAAAGGGGGTGCGAGGCATCCCGAAACGGGAGGATGATGATGAAGGGACGTATCTTGCGTTCGCTTGGTGGCGCCGCCGCGCTGGCGCTGGTTATGGCGGGGGCGCCGCTGCTGGCTCAGGGGAATGGGCCGACCGACGCCGATCTGATGAACGACGCCGCCTCGACCGGCGACGTGCTCACCTACGGCATGGGGCCGCAGGCGCAGCGCTTCAGTCCCTTGAAGCAGATCGACGCCGCCAATGTCGCCAAGCTGGTCCCCGCCTTCGCCGCCTCGCTGGGCGGCGAGAAGCAGCGCGGCCAGGAAGCGCAGCCGATCGTCTATGACGGCACCATCTATGTAACCGGCAGCTATTCGCGCCTCTTCGCCTTTGACGCCCGCACCGGCGAGGAAAAATGGCAATATGACGCGCGCCTGCCCGACGCGATCATGCCCTGCTGCGACGTCGTCAACCGCGGCGCGGCCATTTACGGCGACAAGATCATCTTCGCGACGCTCGACGCCCGCGTCGTCGCGCTGAACCGCGAAACCGGCAAGGTCGTGTGGAACAAGCAGATCGCCGATTACAAGGAAGGCTATAGCGCCACCGCCGCGCCGATCATCGTCAAGGGCATGGTCATCACCGGCAATTCGGGCGGCGAATTCGGCGTCGTCGGCGCGGTGGAAGCGCGCGACGTCAACACCGGCGAACTCATCTGGCGCCGTCCCGTGATCGAAGGCCATATGGGCACGCTCAAGGGCAAGGATAATGGCGTCACCGGCAAGACCAATGCGACCTGGCAGGGCGACCTGTGGAAAACCGGCGGCGGCGCGACCTGGCTGGGCGGCACCTATGACCCGGAAACCAACCTGCTCTTCTTTGGCACCGGCAATCCAGCGCCCTGGAACAGCCATCTGCGTCCCGGCGACAATCTCTACACCAGCTCGACGCTGGCGATCGATCCGGACACCGGCGTCATCAAATGGCATTATCAGACCACGCCGCATGACGGCTGGGATTTCGACGGCGTCAATGAATTCATCCCCTTCGACGCCACCATCAACGGCAAGCCGATGAAGCTCGGCGCGAAGGCCGATCGCAACGGTTATTTCTACGTGCTCGACCGCACCAACGGCAAGTTCATCAGCGCGTCCAAATTCGTGATGCAGACCAGCTGGGCCGACGGCATCAATCCCAAGACCGGCCGCCCCAATTATATCGAGGCGGGCCGTCCGCCGGCCCCCGGCGCGGAAAAGGGCCAGCCGGTTTTTGCCTCCCCATCCTTCCTGGGCGGCAAGAACTGGATGCCGATGGCCTACAGCAAGGACACCGGCCTCTTCTATGTTCCTTCCAACGACTGGGGCATGGACATCTGGAACGAACCCATCGCCTACAAGAAGGGCGCGGCCTATCTGGGCGCGGGCTTCACCATCAAGCCGATCGCGGAGGATCATATCGGCGCGCTGCGCGCCATGGACCCCAAGACCGGCAAGATCATGTGGGAATATAAGAACAAGGCGCCGCTCTGGGGCGGCGTCCTGACAACCGGCGGCAACCTGGTCTTCACCGGCACGCCCGAAGGCTATCTCAAGGCCTTCGACGCCAAGACGGGTCAGGAATTGTGGAAGTTCCAGACCGGGTCGGGCGTCATCGGTTCGCCCGTCACCTGGGAACAGGATGGCGAACAATATGTCGCGGTCATGTCCGGCTGGGGCGGGGCGGTGCCGCTCTGGGGCGGCGAAGTCGCCAAGAGCTTCAAGGACATCAACCAGGGCGGCGCGCTCTGGGTGTTCAAGCTGGCCAGATAAGGGAGCCGGGTCGATGATCGTCATGGGACGGGGCAGTTATGGGCAATCGACGCGGGTCAGTCCTGCCGTCGCGATGCAGCTTGCCTCGGCCCGTGACTTGACCGATCATCCGCAGCGGGAGCGGGAGATGAATCAGTATATGGGCGCGGACGCAATCATGGAGCGCGTACTGATCGTCGATGACCACCCGCTGGTGCGCGACGGTTTGCGCAGCGTCATTTCCATCAGCTTCGACAATATCGAGATTTTCGAGGCCGCCGGCCTGGACGAGGCGGTGGCCACGCTCGAAAAACAGGATAATTTCGATCTCATCCTGCTCGACCTCAACATTCCCGACGTGCGCCGGCTGGACGGGCTGCGACTGCTGCGCGACCGCTTCCCCATCCTGCCCGTGGTCATGGTGTCGGGCGCGTTCGACCGCGCCATCGTGCAGGAGGCGCTGGCTGCCGGCGCGGCGGGCTTCATCCCCAAATCGCTGAAGCGCAGCGGCATCGTCGATGCGCTGCACCGCATCGTCGCGGGCGAAATCTATCTGCCCGAAGCGATGGGCGACATTCCCGCGCCGTCAGTGGAAGAGGAGGAAATCGTCCGCCGCATCGACAGCCTGACGCCGCAGCAGAAGACGGTGCTGAGCCATCTCGTGCGCGGACGCCTCAACAAGCAGATCGCGCATGATCTTGGCGTCTCGATGACGACCATCAAGGCGCATGTCTCCGCCATCCTCCAGAAGCTGGGCGTGCTCAGCCGCACCCAGGCGGTGATCAAGGCGAACCGGGTCGGCTTCCACGGCGACTGACCCGGCCGCCCTTGTCGCTATTTCAGCATCGTCCGCAGCAGCGCGCGCAGTTGCGCCGGTTTGACCGGCTTGTTCAGCAACGGGATCTCCCGCGCGTCGAGTTCGGCTTTGAGTATTTCCCCCCGGTCGGCCGAAATCATCACCGACGGCACCGCCGCACCGAAATGGCCGCGCAGCCGGTCGATGACGCCATCGCCTGTCTCGGCATTGTCCAGATGATAGTCCACCAGGATGATGTCGGGGCTGGCGTCGTCCGTGAACTGGGCGGTCGCCTCGACAAAGCTCCCGGCGGTCACGACGCTGCACCCCCATCCGCCCAACAGGCTCGCCATGCCGGTCTGGATCGCACGTTCGTTGTCGACCACCAGCACCGTCACCCCGCGCATGTTGCGATCCCGGCCCGGCACATCGGGCCCGCTCGCATCCTGCGGCAGCGCTTCCCCCAGCGGCACGTCGATCGCAAATGTCGCGCCCTTGCCAAAGGTCGATTCCAGCGTCACCGGATGCCGCAGCATATCGCTCGCCCGGCGCACGATCGCCAGGCCCAGCCCCTTGCCCGCCAGACGACTGTCGAGGCGACGAAATTCCTCGAAGATGATCTGCTGCTTTTCAAGCGGTATGCCCGGCCCTGTATCGGTGACGCTGATGCGGACCGCGCCCTCGATCGGCACGCATTGCAACCGGACCGATCCTTTCTGCGTGTAGCGCACCGCGTTGGAGATGAAATTCTGCAGGATCCGCCGCAGCAGCCGGATGTCGGACCGGACCCACAGCGGCTCGGCTTCGATGCTCAAGGTCAGACCCGCAGATCGCGCCAGCGGCGCAAACTCCACCCGCAACGTATCGAGCAATCGGGCGAGCGGGAAGTCCGAGAGTTCCGGCTGGATTGCGCCGGCATCCAGCCGGCTGATTTCCAGCAGTGCTTCGAGCAGATCCTCGACCGAATCCAGCGCCGTTGATGTCTGGCTGACGAGCGCGCGCGTGGGCAGGGCGAGGCGCCGATCGCCGAGCGCGGCGACGAAGAGCCGGGCGGCGTTCAGCGGCTGGAGCAGGTCGTGGCTGGCCGCCGCCAGAAAACGGGTCTTGGACAGGTTCGCCTTTTCCGCGACCGTCTTGGCATCGAGCAGCTCGGCCTCGATTTGCCGCCGTTCGGCCACCTCGGCCTGCAATTCGCCGGTGCGTTCGGCGACGCGCCGTTCCAGCGTCTCGGCGGTCTCGCGCAGAGAGGCCTGCGCGCGCAGCATGTCGGTGACATCGGTAAAGCCGATCACCTGCCCGCCGCCCTCCAGCGCATTGCTGCGCACTTCGAAGCCGCGCCCGCCAGCCGCGACCAGTCGTTCCTTGCGCCCCACATCCTCATGCCAGTCCAGACAGCCATCGTCCGCCATGTCCAGCTCTTCCCGGCACCAGCCGACCAGGGCGCCATGGGTGCCCAGCGCCTGCGTCCAATTGTCGGGCAGGTGCAGCAGATGTTGCAGCGCTTCGTTCCAGGCGGCGATCCGGCGCTCGGCGTCGAACAGGCATACGCCCTCCGACAGATTGTCGAGCGTCGCCTGCAGGACGATGTTGCGCTCGGCCAGTTCGCGCGCGCGCTCGCGCGCATCCTCCGCCTTGGCTTCGGTGATGTCGGTATAGATACCGACGATGCCGCCTTCGCTGGTGCGCAACTCATTGACCTGCACCCAGCGTCCGTCCGCCAGCGCCTGGACATGTCCTCCTTCGGCGATGCTATGCCGCGCCAGCCGGTCGGACACCCAGCGATCGGGCGCGACCAGCGAACCGCGCGGGCTGTGATGCGCCGCCGCCAGCCGGGCGATTTCGTCAAAGCTCATGCCTTCATGCAGTTCGCCGGCAATGTCCGGCCAGAAATCAAGATAGGCCTCGTTATACAGGATCAGCCGATCGTCGGCATCGAACAGGACAAAGCCCTCGTTGATCGAATCGATCGCGTCGCGCAGCCGTATCCGCGCGGCGTCGGCCGTCGCATGGGCGGCCGCCAGTTCGGCGTTGACGCTGGCGAGCCGGGCCAGCGCATCCTCCAGCTGCATCGTGCGGTCGCGCACCATCGCTTCCAGCGATATGGCGGTCTCGAACATCGAAAAGGCGTTGCCGGCCATGTCGCTGGATCGCTCGACCCGGTCGATCAGCGCGGCATTGATCTTGCGCAGCTTCGCCACTTCCAGCCGCAGCCGCTCGACCTCGTCGCTTGTGACCGGTCCGTCCGCCGGAGCCTCCGTCATCATTTCCCGATCGCCAAGCCGCTGAACGTCTGGTTGACGTGCAGCGCATGATATTGTTCGCCATAGGTGTTGAATCCGATCACCCGATGGCGGCGGTAGAGTTCGGACACGTCGCGCGCGATCTGCCGTTGTTCGGCGTCGATCCGGTTCAGCACGCAATCGAAGGCGATGATGCGGTCCACCTCGCCCAGATGCCCGGCAATGTCGGTGAACAGGGCGTCCATGCCCGCGATCCGGTCGATCGGTTCGCCCACGGTCAGCACGATCCCTTCGTCGATCGCGCAATAAAAGGTCAGGCTGCCGTCGGCGTTGGCGCTCTGGATGGATCGTACGTGATAATCGCCCCCGGCCCGGACCATGGGCGGGTGGGCGGCGTAGAATTCAACCCCCAGTGCCTCGCCGGCATGGCCTGCGATCCGCAGATATTCGGCGGCCGCCGGTTCGGCATTGATTTCGGTCACGACACGGTCCTGCGGAATCGCCCCCGTGACGACCATCTTGGCGGCGCCTGGCCGATAATGCTGTGCCTTGAAAACGTGCAGCGGTCGCGGTGTCGACAGGATCGCGACGACCGCGCCATGGGCATGAAAGCGCCCGCCCTCGAAGATCGATGTCTCGCGAAAGGCCAGGCCGTCCCCGGATGACCCGCCGATCAGCGGTATGTCGCCCAGAGCATCCTGGATCGTCATGGTCAGCAATTCTTCCCGATGCGACAGGCCGTCAACCAGGAACAGTGCAACATGATTGACCCTGTCACCCAGCGGTCGGCTGTCGCGTGCGGCGACGGCGGCCAGGGTGCGGATGGCATCGCGCGCGGCGACCGGGTCGAAATGGTCGATATCGTCGAAGCAATGGGAAACGAAATGAAAGCCGTCCTTCGGAAAGCCGATCGCCGTCAGGCTGTCCTCGTCATAGCCTCGCTCGGTCAGTTCGCCCGAACTGGTGCAGCCGATGGCGACCACGCCTTCGCTGTGCCGGTTGATGGCGCGGGCCAGCGCGTCGCGGTCGAAGCGATGGGAACAGAATAGCAGCATCCCCGCCAGCGGCGCATGGCCCAACTGCTCGGCTATATCCGCCATCGCCGCCGCCGGGCTTGCCATGTGACTGGAGGCGAAGCCGATCTGTGAAGCCAGCAATGTCATGATCCTCTCCCCGTTTTCTCCTCTTTATGCGTCTTATGAACCGTGCTCCAGTGACTTGTCATCCTGGGAAATCAGACGTCGTCGCAGCCGCCCGAGCGAATATGCGACGATCAGGACCAGGATGGGTGCGGCCATGCCGATCGCCAGGGTGGCGGAAAAGCGGGGAGCCAGTTTCTCGATCGCCTTGGCCGGGTAGGCGATCAGCCCAATCGCATAATAGCTGATGGCTACGACGGAGAGACCCTCGACCAGATGCTGCAATTGCAGTTGCAGCCGCACGCTGCGATCCATCGACGCCAGCAGCCGGCTGTTCTGGTTCTCGATATGGGTCTCGATCCGCGTGCGCAGCAACGCGGTGAAGCGGGCGGTGCGACTGCTCAGCAGTTCGAGCCGGTCGTTAAAGGCGGCACAGGTGCGGATGGCCGGGTCGAAGCGCCGGCTGTTGAAATCGTCCAGCGACTGAAAGCCGGCAATAGGTCTTGGCGCGATCTCGCGCAGCCGATCCCGCACGATGCGGGCATAGGCGGCGGTGGCCGCCATGCGAAAATCGGTCGCGCTCGCAATGGCGAGCAGGGCGGCGCTATGGTCCGATAACGACGCCAGCAATTCGTCGTCGCGGGCTAGGTGCCGGGCGACCGCACGGCCGGTCTGCGCGATGGCCGCGTCGATCTGGTCGAGCGCGATCCATTGCGCCCGCGCGACCGGCAGGCCCAGCAGGGCGAGGTTACGGTAATTGCCCAGTTCCTGAAGGCGCTGGACGCATCGCGCTAGGTCCGCTGGATCAAGCCCGTTGGCGGCGATCACCTGACGGCCATAGCCTTCTTGATCGACGCGAAAATCGCTCCACATGCGCGCCGGCCCGGCCATATGGGAGGTGACAAGATGAGATGGACTGAAACCGGCGTCCGCGACCGGGCTTGCTGCGTCCCTGTCATCCGCCACCACCAGGCTATGGGTCGCGCGGATGACATCGCCTGGCATGGCAGCCGCGAGCGCGAGCGCTTCCTGCCAGTCGAGCGCCTGCGGCCAGTCCCAGCCGGGCGGCGATCCGGCGGGGATGGTCATGGTCAATGTCACCGTGCTGGCTTCGCTATGGCCTTCCCAGCTCAGCCGCACATGTTCGGACCATCGGGCTTCCCGATGCCGGCCCGATCCTTTCCGCCCGCCCGGCAGGCGCGTCAGCATCTCGACCTCCGCCGCCCGCTGATTGGGGGCGACCAGTCGCGCGAACTGGACGATCCGGGCGGGAATGGGCAGTATGGGAAAGCGACGCAGATGCATTTCGCCGACCACCTGCCGCCGTTGCGGATGTTCGGCAAAGCGCATGGTTCAGGCGCCGCGCGGCGGCTCGCCGGCCGCTTCGAGCGCCGCATTTTCCGCGTCATCGAATATACGGGATCGAACGATGAAGCGTACGCCTTCCGGGCTTTCCAGCGACATGCCCGCGCCGCGCCCCGGCACGACGTCGATCGTCACCTGGGTATGGCGCCAATATTCGAACTGCGCCGCGCCGATCCAGACCGGCACGTTGCCCGCGACATGGCCCAGCAGCACGTCCTGTCCGCCGACTTTGAACTCGCCGCGCGGGAAGCACATCGGCGCTGATCCATCGCAGCAGCCGCCCGACTGGTGAAACATCAACGGCCCATGGCTGGCGGTCAGGCGAGCGATCAGGGCTTGCGCCGCGCTGGTCGCCAGAATGCGGGGAGGCGGCGGGGTCATACTGGTCCTTTCATCCCCTAAAAGACGGTGCGGCGGGCATCGGGGAAACTGGGATGCCCGCCGCCGTCGGAGTCGCGTGACAGAGAGGAATGGTGCCTCCGACGAACCGTCGTCCTGCTTGCTCCTTCAGAAGAAGCCGAGCGCCTTGGGGCTGTAGCTTACCAGTAGATTCTTGGTCTGCTGATAATGGTCCAGCATCATCTTGTGCGTCTCGCGGCCGATGCCCGACTGCTTGTAGCCGCCAAAGGCCGCATGGGCCGGATAGGCATGGTAGCAGTTGGTCCACACGCGGCCCGCCTGGATGGCGCGGCCCATGCGATAGGCGCGGCTGCCATCGCGCGTCCACACGCCCGCGCCCAGGCCATAGAGCGTGTCATTGGCAATCGCGAGCGCCTCGGCTTCATCCTTGAAGGTCGTGACCGACAGCACCGGTCCGAAGATTTCCTCTTGAAAGATCCGCATCTTGTTATGACCCTTCAGCACCGTGGGGGTCACATAATAGCCCTCGGCCAGCTCGCCATCGAGGCTCGCACGGTCACCGCCGGTCAGCAGTTCGGCGCCTTCGTTGAGGCCGATCTCGATATAGGACAGGATCTTTTCGAGCTGGTCGTTCGACGCCTGCGCGCCGATCATGGTCGATGGGTCGAGCGGGCTGCCCTGCCTGATCGCCTTCACCCGGGCGATGGCGCGCTCAATGAACTTCTCGTAGATCGATTCCTGGATCAGCGCGCGACTGGGGCAGGTGCAGACCTCACCCTGGTTCAGCGCGAACATGGCGAAGCCTTCCAGGCATTTGTCGAAATAATCGTCGTCGGCGTCCATCACGTCTTCAAAGAAGATGTTCGGACTCTTGCCGCCCAGTTCCAGCGTGACTGGGATCAAATTTTCCGACGCATATTGCATGATCAGCCGACCGGTCGTCGTCTCGCCGGTAAAGGCGATCTTGCTGATCCGCTTGTTGGTGGCGAGCGGCTTGCCCGCTTCCACGCCAAAGCCGTTGACGACGTTCAGCACGCCGGGCGGCAGCAGGTCGCCGACGATCTCCATCAGCACCATGATCGACATCGGCGTCTGCTCGGCGGGCTTCAGGACGATGCAGTTGCCCGCGGCCAGCGCCGGAGCCAGCTTCCACACCGCCATCAGCAGCGGGAAATTCCACGGGATGATCTGGCCGACCACGCCCAGCGGCTCGTGGAAATGATAGGCGATGGTGTCATGGTCGATCTCGGCGATCGACCCTTCCTGCGCGCGGACGCAGCCCGCGAAATAGCGGAAATGGTCGATGGCGAGCGGAACGTCGGCATGGGTCGTCTCGCGGATCGGCTTGCCGTTGTCGATCGTCTCGGCCATCGCGATCAGGTCGAGATTGGCTTCCATGCGATCGGCCATCTTGAGCAGGATGTTGGACCGCTCGGTAGGGGAAGCCTTGCCCCAGGCGTCCTTTGCCGCATGGGCCGCGTCCAGCGCCAGTTCGATGTCCTCGGCGGTCCCGCGCGCAATTTTGCACACCGTCTGGCCGGTGACGGGCGAGACATTGTCGAAATAGGCGCCCCTGACCGGCGCGACCCATTGCCCGCCGATATAATTGTCATATTGGTCGCGGATCAGCGTCCGGCCCGCGAACCGCTCCATTGCCTGTTGTAGCATCATCCCACTCCTGGATCGATTGAAGTTGGATCGCAGGATGGCAGAGGCGCTGACAGGAGCAATTGGACCTTTGGTCGGGGGGCGGCTATTGCGCGAAACGAGCGACGCTATAGGGGGCGATCGGAATATCGGTGTGCCCTTTGGCGATGATCTCCGCCATCGTCTCGCCCACGCCCGGCCCGATCTGGAACCCAGATCCCGAAAAGCCGAACGCATAATAAAGCCCACTGGTCGTCGCGCTCGGCCCCATGACCGGCTGGCTGTCGGGCAGATAGCCCTCGATGCCAGACCAGACCCGGATGATATTGAGCTTGCCCAGTTGCGGCGCCAGGCGGCGGATCTGCTTTAACTGGCTCACCGTGTTCTGGGGCAGCACATAGGCGCGATACGCGTCGGGAAAGGATGGTCCACGCGTGCTGCCGCCCAGCACGATGTTGCCGCGCGCCACCTGCCGGAAATAGACCGTCTCCTCCTCCAGCGGCGTCATCACGCCGACGGCGGGCAGGATCGCATAGGGGACCGGCTCGGTCACGCTCATGTTCGGGCCGCGCGGCATGATCGGCACCGGCTCGCCAAATTGCGAGGACAGCGCATTGCCCCAGGCGCCCGCTGTCACCAGCAGGATCGGCGCACGGAACCGCCGTCCGTCCGCTGCGGTGACGACGAAATCCTCGCCCAGCTTCTGCGCATCGACGATCTTCGTATTCTCATGGACGATCGCGCCCAGTTTCTGCGCCGCGCGGGCGAAGGCGGGCGCGGCGAGGCGCGGATTGGCGTGGCCGTCGGTCGCCGAATAGGACCCCGCCAGCACGTCTGCGCCCAAAAAGGGGAATTTGTCGCGCAGTGCATTACCGCTTAGCAGCTCAAGGTCCAGTCCCTCATGCCGCGCCTGGTCGGCATACTCCTCCATCGCGCCGACCAGTTCGGGCCGCTCGCGATAGCAGACGCGGATATGCCCCGACTGGAGATATTCGACATCCGCCCCCAGCAACTCGCGCGACTTGCGCCAGATGGCGATGGCGCGGTTGGCGAGGGGGAGCTGGTGCATGGCGCGCCCCTGCCGCCGGACATTGCCGAAATTGGTGCCGCTCGCCTGCCGCCCGATCAGGTCGGTCTCCAGCAGCGTCACCGACATGCCATGGCCTCGCAGGAACAGGGCGGCGGATGATCCCATCAGCCCGCCGCCGACGATGATAACATCGCTCGCGCCGCTCATGCATCGTCTCCAATCGCAATGGTCAACGGCTTGACCGGCGCCTGCCCGCGCAGCCGGCCGACCTGTTCGATGGGGATGCCCGCTTCGGCGGCGATCAGTTCGGCCGCGGCGAGGCCGCAATAACGCCCCTGGCACCGGCCCATGCCGACCCGGCTGAACGCCTTGGCCCGGTTCGCTTCCTGCGCGCCCGTCTCGCGCATCACCGCGCGCAGATCGCCTGCCGTCACACCCTCGCAGCGGCAGAGGATTGCCTCGTCGGGCAAGGCGGCCGCCTGCTGCGCGGGCCAGGGAAACGCCCGCGCCAGTCCGCGCGCAAATCGCGCATAGGTCGCCACATCGCCGCGCAGGCGTTCCATCTCGCCCGTGTCGCTAGTCAGGCCCAGATCGGCCAGCGCCGCCAGGGCCGCCAGCCTGCCGCTGGCCTCGGCCGATCTTGCGCCCAATATCTTCGCGCCGTCGCCCGCCAGATAGATGCCAGCGACACTCGCCCGCCCGTCGCCATCGCGTTCGGCTAGCCATTGCCGGGTCAGCGGATCGAAGGCGAAGGCGCAGCGCGCCAGATCGGCCAGCTGCGCCTCGGGCCGCAGATGGTGACCCATCGCCACCGCGTCGCAGGCGATTCTGCGCTCCGTGCCGCCCCGGTCGCGGAAACGAAGTCCGCCGAGGCCGTCATGGGGATCGCCCACAATCTCGACCGGCGTCACGCCATGATGCACGGCCACGCCCGCGCGTTTGAGCGCCTGCGTCAGCCGGACGCCGTTCCACAGCACCGACGGCATCGCCAGCAGGTCCGGCAACGCCTTCACGCGCGCCGTGAAGGGCGATGTGTCCAGCACTGCGGCCACATCCGCGCCAGCTTCAACATATTGGCTGGCGACCAGATAGAGCAGCGGTCCCGATCCCATGAAGACCACGCGATGCCCGATCGACACCGCCTGGCTTTTGAGCGCGACCTGCGCGCCCCCCAGGCTGTAGGCGCCGGCGAAATTCCAGCCCTTCACCGGCATCAACCGGTCGGTCGCCCCGGTGCACAGGATGAGTACGTCGAACGGCAATGCCTCTTGAGCTGTCGCTTTCGCTGTCCAGATATGGCCGTCGGCAATGTTCCAGACCAGCGTTTCGGGGCGATAGTCGATGCGGTCGCGGATCGCGTCGAACGCCTGATGCACCGCCTGCGCCCGGCCTGCCTCGGTGCCGTACAGTTTCTGATAGGGCCGCGTGAAATGGTCCGGCTGGCGGCGATAAATCTGCCCGCCGTCGCGCCGTCCCTCGTCGATGATCGTGGGGCGTAACCCGGCCTGCACGCAGGCTTCGGCCGCACGAACACCTGCTGGCCCGGCGCCGACGATGATTATGCGTGGGTCGGCCATGACGCCTCCGGCTGACTGGTGACGATACGCTGGCCCGATGCGGCAAGCGTGGAGCAGGCGCGCAGCCGGTCCCCCGTTTCGGTCCAGACCCAGCAATCCTGGCACGCGCCCATCAGGCAGAAGCCCGCGCGCGCCTCCGGCCCGAACTCGCTCTGGCGCAAAGTGCGACCATGGGCGAGCAGCGCAACCATCAGCGTGTCGCCCACCAGCGCCTCGACCGGCCGGCCATCGACATGCAGGGTCAGGGGCGGGCGATCGGTTTCGCCCAGACGAACGAAGCGGCGACTCATGACGGGATCAAACCTTCGTCTCCATGATGGCATAATATGCGGCTGCCCTTGGCCAGCGGATGGCGGGGCGGTGGGGTGATGTTGCACAGGCCATCCACGCGCACGGCGCATCGCGGCAGGAAACGGCAAAGGTCGGGGTGATCGCTGGCCGCACCGACTGGCGGCGGCGCCCGTCCGGCATGGCTTTCCTCCAGCCAGCCCGCGCGCATTTCGGGCACCGATCCGATCAGCAGGTCCGTATAGGGATGGAAGGGCGAAGTCTGGAAGGCAGCGCGCGGCCCCGTCTCGACCATTGTGCCGGAATAGAGAACCAATATGTCGTCGCAGATCGCCCGCACGGTCGAAATATCATGGCTGATGAACATGGTGGCGATGCCCAGCTCCCGCCGCAGCTCCGCCATCAGGTCCAGGATCGCCGCGCCGACCACCGTGTCGAGCGCCGACGTTACCTCGTCGCACAGGATCAGTTGCGGATCGGCCGCCAGCGCCCGCGCCAGATTGACGCGCTGTTTCTGGCCGCCCGACAAGCCGCCCACGTTGCGGTCGATCAGGTTTCTGGGAAGGCGGATGAGGTCCATCAATTCCAGCACGCGCATATGCGCTGCATTGCCCGTCAGCCCATGGTAGAAAGCCAGCGGCCGCTCCAATATCCGTCCTACGCTATGGGCGGGGTTGAGCGCGGTGTCGGCATTTTGGAACACCAGTTGCACCCGTCTGAACTGCTCGCGGCTGCGCCCCGCCAGGCCCGGCGGCAGCGGCTCGCCATCCAGCAGCACCTGCCCGCTCGCGGGCGGCAGCAGGCCGGCGACCAGCCGGGCTATGGTGGATTTGCCCGATCCCGATTCCCCGATCACGCCCAGCGTCGCGCCACGCTCGATCGTCAGGTTGATGTCGCGCAACACCGGCACGCGCGGCTGTCCGTCCTTGCCGATCCTGCCATAGCCCGCCGTCACGCCCCGAATTTCCAGCAGCGGGGCGGCCGGCAGGTCCGCCTGCCGGGGCGTTGGGCGGATGGCGGGACGGGCGGCAGCCATCAGCGTCCGGGTATAGTCGTCGGCGGGGCTGTGCAGGATTTGCGCCGCCGCGCCCGCTTCGCGGATGCGGCCCTGGTTCAGCACGACGATCTGGTCAGCCATCTGCGCGACGACGGCCAAGTCGTGTGAGACATAGATGGCGGTCGCGCCGCGCTCCAGCACGACGGCCTTGAAGGCGCGCAGCACCTCGATCTGGGTGGTGACGTCCAGCGCCGTGGTCGGCTCGTCCAATATCACCAGTTCAGGATCGGTAATCAGCGCCATCGCGGCCATCAGCCGCTGCAACTGCCCACCCGACAGCTGGTGCGGGTAGCGTGCGCCGATGGTGTCGGGGAAGGGCAGGGCCAGCGCGCCGAACAGCTCCACCGCCTTCGCCTCGGCGGTCGCGCGCGACATAAGGCCGTGGACCAGCGCGGGTTCGACCACCTGGTCCATGATCGTGCGCGACGGGTTGAAGGCTGCGGCGGCGCTCTGCGCGATATAGGCGATCCGGTTGCCGCGCAGATGGGCCAGCCCCTTGGCATCGAGCGCGCGCAGGTCGGCGTCGCCGACGCGGATGCTGCCGGCCGCGATCGTTGCGCCCGGCCGGGCATGGCCCAGCAATGTCAGCGCGATCGTCGTCTTGCCCGACCCGGATTCGCCGATCAGGGCCAGCACCTCGCCCCGCTTCAGCGCGAAGTCGATGCCGCTGACGATCGGGAAAGTCTCGCCCGCCGCATTGCGCGCGGTGACGGTGAGGTTGTTCACCTCGACATGGGCCATGGCGGTCATCGGCCCTTGCTCCGTCCGGGCAGCGCGTCGATCAGCAGGTTGACGCCCACGGTCAGCGTGGCGATGGCGACGGCCGGCGCGATGATGGCGAGCGCGCCTTCGCCCAGGCCCGAGATATTCTCCCGCACCAGCGACCCCAGATCCGCATCGGGCGGCTGGACACCCAGGCCCAGGAAGGACAGGCCCGACAGCAGCAGAACGATGAACACGAAGCGCAGCCCGAAATCGGCCAGCAGCGGATGGATCATGTTGGGCAGGATTTCGGCCGTGGCGATATGGAACCGCCCTTCGCCGCGCGTCTTTGCCACCTGCACATAGTCCATCTGCGCCAGGTTCACCGCCAGCGCGCGGGCGATGCGGTAATTGCCCGGCACATAGGTGATCGCCGCTATGAGCAGCAGCAGCGGTAGCGACGACCCGAACGCGGCCACCAGCACCAGCGAGAAGATTTTCGACGGGATGGAGATCAACATATCCATGAAGCGCGACAGCGGCTCGTCGATCTTGGGGCCGCCCACCGCGGCCGTCAGCGCCAGCGCCGTGCCGGCCGCGCTCGCCAGCATTGCGGCGGCCGCCGCCAGGCCCACCGTGTAGCGCGCGCCCGAAAGCAGCCGGCTCAGCACGTCGCGGCCCAGATAGTCGCTGCCCAGCCAGTGGGCGGCCGACGACCCGTCGAACACGTCATAGGCGACGAAGGCGCCGACCGGATAGGGCGCCAGCATCGGTCCGAACAGCGCGATCAGCAGCCAGAAGAGCATGAGAGCAAGCCCGATTTTGCCGGATACCGACAGGGCCATGGCCCGGTGGAAAGCCCCCGCGATCATTGCGCGCGCAGCCTGGGGTTGGCCAGGATCGCGGTGACGTCGGCGATCAGCATCAAGATGAGATAGGCGGCGCAGAAGATCATCGCGCATGCCTGAAGCAGCGGCATGTCGCGGCTGGTGACGGCATTGACCATCAGACTGGCGAGCCCCGGATAGTTGAAGATGGTTTCGACGATCACCGCGCCGCCCAGCAGATAGGACAGGCTGAGCGCCATCGCGTTGACGATCGGCGCGATGGCATTGGGCATGATGTGCTTCATGACGATCCGCACCGGCGCCACACCCTTCAACAGCGCCATTTCGACATAGGGGCGATCCATCTGGTCGATCACCGCCGCGCGCGTCATGCGCGCCATTTGCGCGATGACCACGATGCTGAGGCTGAGGACCGGCATGGCGACGCCGCGAAGATAGTCGCTCCAGTCCATATCCTGCGACGCCAGCGCGATCGAGGGCAGCCAGCGCAACTTGACCGAAAAGATCAGGACCGCGAGAGTCGCGACCAGGAATTCCGGCACGGCGACCATCGACAAGGTGGCGATGTTGAGCGCCCGGTCGATCCGGCCGCCCCGGTTCATCGCCGATCCGATGCCAATGGCGAGTGCTGCCGGCACCGCCACCAGCGCGGTCAGCGCGGCGAGCAGCAGGCTGTTGGGCAGGCGGGTCGAAATCACGTCGGCGACCGGCATGTTGGCGACCAGCGACTGGCCCGGATCGCCGCTCAACATCCCCGTCAGCCAATTGACATAACGGACCGGGGCGGGCTGATCGAGGCCCATCTCGTGTCGCAGCGCCGCCACCTGTTGGGGCGTGGCGCTCTGGCCCAGCGCTTCCTGCGCCGCGTCGCCGGGCAGCAGTTGCGCAATGACGAAAATCGTCAACGACACCAGGAAAAGCGTCAACAGCGAGGATGCGAAGCGCTTGGCCGTGAGAATGAGGGCGGTTTTCGCGCCACTGGTGGAGGGAGCGCCGGCCATCAGCCTTCCCACCACACATGTTCGGCAAACTGATAGCCCATCAGGCCGCCCAGCGCCACCGGCTCAAGGCCCTTCAACCGCCGGTCATAGCCGTCGAGCAGGCTGATGAACACAGGGATGCTGGTGCCGCAATGATGATAGACCAGTTCCTGCATCTCGCCATAAAGCTGCTTGCGCCGTGCTTGGTCGGCCTCGCCGCGCGCCTCCAGCAACAGCCGGTCGAAGCGCGGATTGTTCCACCCGCTCTCGTTCCACGGCGCGTCGGACTTGTAGAAGAGGCTGAAGAGCAGGTCGGCGGTCGGGCGCGGGTTGGTGTTGCCGAAACCCAATGGATGCCGCATCCAGTGCGTCGACCAATATCCGTCGGCCGGTACGCGATTGACCGCCAGCTTCAGCCCGACGCGCGACCCATATTCCTGCAATATCGACGCCATGTCGACGGAACCGTCCGCTGCTGGCGACGCATAGACCGGCAACCGCACGCCCGTCAGCCCGGCGCGCTGCAAATGCCAACGCGCCTTGTCGAGGTCGAGCGTGCGCTGCGGCAGGTCGGCGCGATAATAGGGATGAAAGGGCGGGATCGGATGATCATTGGCGATCGTCGCATAGCCCCGATAGAGCGCACGCTTGATCAGCGGCCGGTCGAACAGATATTTTATCGCGGCGACGAAATGCGGGTTGCTGGTCGGCAACTGGTTCTGCCGCATGATGAGGTTGGTGTAGAGCCCCGACTGGGTTTCCAGCAGGGCATGGCCGCGCGATGCCATGATCCGCTTGGTCGATCGCGGATTGACCGCGATCACCAACTGCACGTCGCCCGACAGCAGCGCGTTGACGCGGCTGACCTCGTCGGGAATGCCGATCAGCTCGATCTCGTCCAGCCAGGCCTTCCCCGGTTTCCAGTAATTCGGGTTGCGCCGCACCAGCGTCCGCACGCCCGGCCGGAACTGCGCAAGCTGATAGGGGCCGGTGCCGTTGGCGGTGCCGAAATCCCGTTGCCCGGCGCGCAGGATCAGGAAATGGGACTGGGCCAGGATCGCAGGCAGGTCGGCATTGGGGCCGGTCAGCCGAATGACGACATCTTGGGCGCCAGCGGCCTGCACCTGTTCGAACTGCTCCGCGATGGTGGCCATCTTGGACCCCGTCGCCGGATCCTTGTGCCGCAGCAGCGACCAGACCACATCCTGCGCGCTCAATGTGGCGCCGTCATGGAAGGTGACGCCCTTGCGCAGCCGGATATGCCAGACGGTCTGGTCGTCGCTTATAATCCGTTCGGCCAGCGCCGGCCGCGCGACCAGGTCGTGGCCGATCTGGGTGAGGCCGCTATAGAGCATATAGTGGCGGACATAGTCGGTGGACAGCGCGCCTTTGGCGGGATCGAGCGTGTCGGCGGTGGAACTGGACAGGCTGGCCACGCGGATGCGTCCGCCCCGGCGCGGGCGGCTGGCCGCCAACGCGCCCTCGGGCAACAGCAGGCCAGCCCCAAGGCTAAGGCCCGCACCGATCAGCCCGCGACGGGAAAAAGGCGAAATGGCGTCCATCAATGGATCAGATCCTGCCATTTATACCACAGCCCGACGACGGGGAGGAACCAGGGCTTGCCGAAATGGCCAGGCACCGGCGGCCATTCAAGATTACCCCATGGGTTGGCCGCCCTGTCGCCGCCCATCATGCGCGCCATGATCTGCCCCATATAGGTCGCCATCTGCACCCCATGGCCGCTATAGCCCATGGAATAGAAAAGCCCGTCCTGCTCGCCCGCGCGGGGCAAGCGGTCGGCGGTCAGATCCACCATCCCGCCCCACACATGGCTGATACCCACGCCCTTGAGCGCCGGGAAAATGCCGCCCATCACCTGCTCCAATATGTGCCCGCTCTTCAGGTCTGATCGGGGGTCGCTGATCGCAAAGCGCGCCCGCCCGCCGAAGATCAGGCGATTGTCGGTAGTGAGCCGGAAATAATTGCCGATATTCTTGCTGGTCACATAATTGCGCCGGTGCGGCAGCAGCGCTTCGATCAGCGCATCGCCGAGCGGTTCGGTCGCGATGATGAAGCTGCCGACCGATATGATCCGCCGGCGGAAAAATCCAAAGGGCGCAGCGGCTGGCGCCCC
>NZ_AYOY01000178.1 GCF_000508185.1 Sphingobium sp. C100
CGATCGACCGGCGGCGGCGCGGGCGCCTCCACCAGCCCGAGCGGGCGCGTGTCGGGCACCTTCACCGTGCCGCAGCGGAAAAACTGACGGCGCTTTCCCGCGGCGGACGATGATGCGGCGGCGCTGCCGCTCGAAGCGCCCCGATGCGGCATGGAAAGCTGGCAGGTGATTCGTTGCTGACATGAAGGGCGCAGCTTGGTGATAGTCCAGGGTTGCGCATTTTCCCCTCCACCGCCTGCGGCGGTCCCCCCCACCAAGCAAGCCTGGGGTGATAGTCCAGGGTTGCGCATTTTCCCCTCCACCGCCTGCGGCGGTCCCCCTCACCAAGCAAGCTTGGGGAGGATCAAGGGGCCGCTGCCGAAGAGGGATGGGTTTCACGGTTTGCCAGCCTACCCCGCTGCGATCAACTTCCTTCCGCGTGCGTTATCCGGCTGTGGAACCCGGCACGGCCGTCGCCCCGTCAGGCGGCGGCTTCCTCCGCATCTTCCGTCTTGGTCTGCCGGCGGTCGGTGAACCAGATCGCGATGATCGTGACTTCGTAGAGCAGCAGCAGCGGGATGGCGAGCATCAGCTGCGACACGACATCGGGCGGGGTCAGCACGGCGGCCAGAACGAAGGCGGCGACGATCATGTAGCGGCGCAGGCCGATCAGTTGCGCCCGCGTCACGAACCCCGCGCGGTTGAGCAGCATCAACAGCACCGGCATCAGGAAGCTGATGCCGAAGGCCAGGATGAACTGCATGACCAGGCCCAGATAGGCGTCGGCGCTCGGCAGCGCCTCGACCGACAGGCCGCTGCTGTCGCCCTGAAACTCCAGGAAGAAGTGGAAGGCGGTCGGCATCACCACGAAATAGGCCAGGCTCGCGCCCATCGCGAAGAGGAAGGGCGTCGCCAGAATGAAGGGCAGCAGCGCCTTCTTTTCCTTCGCATAAAGGCCCGGCGCGACAAAGGCCCAGAGCTGGTTGGCGATGATCGGGAAGGACAGGCAGAAAGCGCCGAAAAAGGCGATCTTCACCTGCACGAAAAAGGCTTCGTAGAGTTTGGTGTAGACGAGTCGCCCGCCGCCGTCGCCAAAGGCTTCCTTGAGCGGATGCACCAGGATCGCGAAAAGCTGCTCGGAAAAATAGAAGCACACCGCCCCGGTAATGACGAGCGCATAGACGCATTTGAGCAAGCGGCTGCGCAGCTCGATCAGATGGTCGAGCAGGGGCGCCTTGCTGTCATCGATGTCGTTGATCATGCCGCCGCATCATCCTTGCGCTGCGGGGCCGGCTGAGCCGGCGCTTCGGCCACATAGGGCGGCTTGTCGGTCGCGGCCATGGCCGGCGGCACGGGCGCGGATTCCGCGACGAACGGCGGCTTGCCAGTCGGCGTCGGCTGCTGGGGAGCTTCCGCGACATAGGGCGGCTTTTCGCCACCGGGCGCCAATTCCGGCGCAGGTTCCGCCACGAAAGGCGGCTTGCCTTGCGCGACCGTTTCCGGCGCGGGCAGCGCTTCGGTGGCGGGCGCGGGCGGATGTTCTTCCATGATCCGCTTGTTCTGCGTCGCCCATTTCTTTTCCAGCTCTTCCAGCTCCACCTCGCGCACCATGGCGTCGATGCCGGTGCGGAAATGGCGCGCCATGCCCTGGGCCTTGCCGACGATCTGCCCCAGCTTGTAGAGCGCGCGCGGCAAATCCTTCGGGCCGATCACGATCACCGCCATGATCACGATCACCAGAAATTCGGTCGAATCGATGCCAAACATGCGGAACTTTCGGCCTGTGCTAGAGGATCAGGCCTTGGTCTTTTCTTCGGACGCGGTCGCGGTCGGCGCATCCTGTTCGGGCACGCGATGGCCCTCGATCCGGGTCGCGGGCTTGGTCGCGCCGTCATCGTCGTCGTCGGCCATGCCTTTTTTGAAGCTCTTGATACCCTTGGCCACGTCACCCATCAGCCCGGAAATCCGGCCGCCACCGAACAGCAGCATGACGACCAGGAGCACGATGACCCAGTGCATCAGCGAAAAGGAACCCATAATACAACACTCCTAGTAGAAGGCCTGTCTAGGCCTAATCCTCGTCATTTTCCAGAACGGATTGGCCGCCCAGACCCTCCAGCGCCAGATCGACCGGGTCAAGCAGCCCTGCTGCGCGCAGATCTTCTATCCCCGGCAGGTCCCGGCGGCTGCTAAGGCCGAAATGTGACAGGAATTCTACGCTCGTCGCATAGATGAGCGGTCGGCCGGGCACTTCACGCCGCCCGGCAGGCCGAACCCAACCCGCCTCCATCAGCACGTCCAGCGTGCCTTTGGCCACCTGAACCCCGCGGATCGCTTCGATCTCCGCGCGGCTCACCGGCTCATGATAGGCGATGATCGCCAGCGTTTCCATCGCCGCGCGCGATAATTTGCGCGGCTCGTCCTTTTCCCGGCGCAGGATATGGGCCAGGTCGCCCGCCGTCTGGAAATGCCAGCGCCCGCCGCGTTCGACCAGATTGACGCCGCGCCCGGCATAATGGTCGGCCAGCCGGTGGAGCGCGGCGTCAATATCACCCTCGCCCACATGCAGCCTGAGTTCGCCCGGCGTCATCGGCGCTTCGGCCACGAACAGGGCGGCCTCGACCGCGCGAAGCAGGTCGTCGAGCTCCTGGGTCATGACAGCGATGCTCCCGGCACTGCGGCGCGCAGGTAAATGGGCTGAAAAATCCCGTCCTGCTGAATTTCGAGCCGCCCCTGCCGCGCCAGTTCCAGCGCGGCGACGAAGCTGCTCGCCAGCGCCGACTTGGCCTTGGGCAGGTCCATGTCGGCCGGCAGAAACGCCTCCAGCCGGGTCCAGTCGAGCGCCGCGCCGACCAGTGCGCCAACCCGCTGGATCGCTTCGTCCAGGGTCATCACCGGCCGCAGAGCGATAGTGTGGACCACCGGCTGGGTGCGGGCGCGAATCTGGCCATAGGCCTGGATCAGTTCATAGAGGCTGGCGCGCCACTGCGCCTTCTTCACCAGCCGCAGCCCTTCGGGCTTGCGACGCGCAAACACGTCGCGGCCGATCCGGTCGCGCGCCATCAACCGGGCGGACGCATCGCGCATCGCATGGAGCCGCTGGAGCCGCAATTGCAGCCGCAGCGCCATATCCTCCGGGCTGGGATCGGGCTGTTCCTGCCGGGGCAGCAGCAGCGAGGATTTAAGATAGGCGAGCCAGGCGGCCATCACCAGATAATCGGCCGCCAGCTCCAGCTTCAACTGCCGCGCGCCGTCGATGAAAGCGAGATATTGTTCGGTCAGCGCCAGGATGGAGATTTCGCGCAGGTCAACCTTCTGGCTGCGCGCGAGCGTCAGCAGCAGGTCGAGCGGCCCTTCCCAATGGTCGAAGCTGACGGTCAGCATGTCCGGCCGCGGCGCGCGGCTGGATTCGGGCGGCGCGATCAGCCCGTCGCTCACTCCACCGTCACCGATTTGGCAAGGTTGCGGGGCTGGTCGACATCGGTGCCCTTGGCCACGGCGACATGGTAGGCGAGCAGTTGCACCGGCACGGCATAGACCAGAGGCGCGATCAGCGGATGGACTTCCGGCATCTCGATCGTCGCCATGCAGCCTTCGCCGGCCAGCGCGATGCCCTCCGCGTCGGAAATCAGCACCACCTTGCCGCCGCGCGCCTGCACTTCGGCCATGTTGCTGACGGTCTTTTCGAACAATGGCCCGGACGGCGCGATCACGATCACCGGCACGGCGTCGTCGATCAGTGCGATCGGCCCATGTTTCATTTCGCCCGCGGCATAGCCTTCGGCGTGAATATAGCTGATTTCCTTGAGCTTGAGCGCCCCCTCCAGCGCCATCGGATAATCCGGTCCGCGCCCAAGATACAGCACGTCGCGCGCCGGCGCGATCAGGTGCGCCATCGCCTCGATCTGGCCGTCGCGGCCCAGCGCCTCGTTCAAGGCAGCGGGCGCTTCGGACAAATGCCAGACGATCTCCGATTCTTCCTCGGGCGTCAGCTTGCCCTTGGCCCGCGCCAGATTGGCCGCCAGCGCCGCCAGCACGGCCAACTGGCAGGTGAAGGCCTTGGTCGACGCGACGCCGATCTCCGGCCCCGCATGGGTGGGAAGCAGCAGGTCGGCCTCACGCGCCATCGAACTGGTGGGGACGTTGACGACGACCGCGATGATTTGCCCCTCCGTCCTGGCGTGGCGCAGCGCGGCCAGCGTGTCGGCGGTTTCGCCCGACTGGCTGATGAAGAGAGCGAGGCCGCCGGCTTCAAGCACCGGCTCGCGATAGCGGAACTCGCTCGCCACATCGATGTCGACAGGCACGCGGGCGAATTTCTCGAACCAATATTTGGCGACCAGGCCAGCGTAGAAGCTCGTGCCGCAAGCCACGATAGTGATGCGCTTCACCTGACCCAGGTCGAAATCCATGTCGGGCATGGCGATCTGATTTTCCATGCGGCGCAGGTAGGACCGCAGCGTCTGGGCGACGACGACCGGCTGCTCGTAAATTTCCTTTTGCATGAAATGGCGATGATTGCCCTTGTCGATCATCGCGCCGGACACGCCGGAGATCGTCACCGGCCGTTCCACCGGAACATTGTCCTTGTCGAAAATCTCGGCGCCATCGCGCGTGATGACGACCCAGTCGCCTTCCTCCAGATAGGCGATGCGCTGGGTCAGCGGCGCCAGCGCCAGCGCGTCGGAGCCAAGATAGGTTTCCCCATCGCCATAGCCCACCACCAGCGGCGACCCCAGCCGCGCGCCGATCAGCATGTCGGGATGACTGCGAAAGGCGATGGCGAGCGCAAAGGCGCCATGCAGGCGCGGCAGCACCGCGGCCACCGCATCGCGCGGGGATGCGCCCTGCTCCACCTGTTCGCTCACCAGATGGGCGACCACCTCGCTATCGGTCTGGCTGTCGAAATGCCGCCCGCGCCCCAGCAGCTCTTCGCGCAGAGGCTTGAAATTCTCGATGATGCCATTGTGGACCAGCGCGACTTCCCCGGTGGCATGGGGATGAGCGTTGCTGGTCGTCGGCGCGCCATGGGTGGCCCAGCGGGTATGGGCGATGCCGGTGGTGCCGGGCAGCGGCTCGGCCACCAGTTCCTTCACCAGATTGGCGAGCTTGCCCTCCGCCCGCCGCCGCTCGATCGCGCCGTCATGGATAGTAGCGACGCCCGCGCTGTCATAGCCGCGATATTCGAGCCGCTTCAAACCATCGACCAGCCGCTCCGCCACGTCGTCCTTGCCGATGATACCGATGATGCCGCACATGAAGGAAAAGCCCCGCCCACAAGCTGATAAACCGTAACCGCACGCCATAGCGGGCAAGTCATGGTCAAGCCATTAATGCCTCGGCACCCACGCGCCAACCGCGCAGCGGGAAAAGATTTCAACGGGGCCGGATCGTCACCAGCCAGATATCGGGCGGCGCCAGCATCCGGACAGGCAGGCCGCTGGTTCCCACTCCGGCCGCGACGATCATCGTCTTGCCATCCTCGCGATACAGGCCGCAGGCATAGCGGGTGCCATATTTCGACGGCACATAGACGATGCCGGCGAAGGGCAAGGCGACCTGTCCGCAATGGGTATGGCCGACCAGCGTCAGCGAAGGCGCGTCGGGCAGCAGCGGAAACACGTCCGGCCCATGCGACAGGATGACCGGCGCACCGCCGATCCGCGCCATCGCCGCCAGCGTGTCGGCCATGTCCACCTTGCGGGTGTAGATGTCCTTCAGCCCGCCGATCGCCAGCGGCCCGCGCCGCACCGCTCCGTCCTGCAACAGGGTGATGCCGATCCGCGCGAACGCCGCCCGCCAGTCCGGCCCGCTCAGCGCCCGGCGGTTCCGCTTGCTGCGGCTGTCATGATTGCCCAGCACCGCCACCACGCCCAACGGCGCGCGCAGGCTGGCGAAGGCGGCGATGCTCGCCCGCGCATCATAGGTCGCCCCGCCCTTGTCATCGCCGATATAATCTCCGCCCAGCAGGATGAGGTCGGGTTTCAGCGCGTTGATCTGCGCCACGATCCGCCCCATCCGCGCCGGGCTGTTGTCCGGGCCGGACAGATGCGTGTCGGTCAGCAGCGCGAGAGTGACGGGCTTGCGCGGCGCGTCGGCCGGAAACGGCAGCGCGATCTCCGCCCGCCGCACCACCGGCATGGCGCGGGCGTTGTGGACCAGCCAGAGCGCGAAGCCCCCGGCCATCACGACCAGGGCGAGCAGCGCCCAGAGGATTTTGCGCGCCAGCGTCATGCGAGAATAGGCGCCTGCGTCGGCACGGGTCTCGAAATCACCCGTTCGCCTTCTTGGCCATCATCCGTTCGCGGAAGCGCTTGGCCCATCCGGCCTTGCCCACCTGTTCCGGCCGGACCAGACAGAGCGCATCCGCCTCCACCGGCCGCGTCACGACGCTGCCCGCCGCGACGATCGCGCCGTCGCCGATGCTGGCCGGGGCGACCAGCGCGCTGTTGGAGCCGATGAACGCGCCTGCGCCGATCTCCGTACGATATTTGAAAAAGCCGTCATAGTTGCAGGTGATGGTGCCCGCGCCGATATTGGCCCCCGCCCCGACGCTGGCGTCGCCGATATAGGACAGGTGATTGGCCTTGGCCCCCTCGCCCAGGCTCGCCTGCTTGATCTCGACGAAATTGCCGACCTTGGCCTTTTCACCGATCTGCGCGCCGGGCCGCAGCCGCGCATAGGGGCCGACATCCGCGCCCCGCGCCACGGTCGCCCCCTCCAGATGGGAAAAGGCGTGGATCGTCACATCGTCCGCCACACTGACGCCGGGACCGAACACCACATTGGGCTCCACCACCACGTCGCGGCCCAGCACCGTGTCATGGGCGAAGAACACCGTTTCGGGCGCCACCAGCGTTGCGCCCTCGCGCATCGCCTCCACCCGGCGCCGCGCCTGCCACATCGCCTCGACCCCGGCCAGTTCGACCCGGCTGTTGACGCCCGCCACTTCCCACGCCTCGGTCTCGATCACCGCGCTTTGTCCGCCGGGCAGCATGACGATGTCGGGCAGATAATATTCGCCCGCAGCATTCTGGTTGCCGATCTGGTCGAGCAGGACGAACAGGTCGGTCGATCGCACCGCCATCAGCCCGCTATTGCACAAGGTCACGGCCCGTTCCGCCTCGGTCGCGTCCTTATATTCCACCATCTTCTCGATGATGCCCTGCCCGTCGGCGATGATGCGGCCATAGGCGGCGGCGTCATCGGGGCGAAAGCCCAGCACCACCGCGCGCGGCTCGTCCCCGCGATTGAGCCGCTCGACCATCGCGCGCATCGTGTCGGCCCGCACCAGCGGCACATCGCCATAGAGGATCAGGACATCGCCCGCGAAGCCCGCCAGCGCGTCATGCGCCTGGGCGACCGCATGGCCGGTGCCCAGTTGCTGCCCCTGCACCGCGATCACCGCGCCGGTGCCGGCCACCGCCTGCTCCACCTGCGCGCGCCCGGCGCCGGCCACCACCACCTGCCGTGCAGGCTTCAGCTCGGCGGCGCTCGCCAGCAGGTGCAGCAGCATCGGCCGCCCGGCGACGGGATGCAGCACCTTGTGCAGCGCGGATTTCATCCGCGTTCCCTGCCCGGCGGCAAGGATGATGACGGCGAGCGGGCGGGCGGTCGGGTTGGGAGCGGTCACTTGCGACAGATCCTTGGAAAGAAGCGTGAACAGACATGCCCTCTGCCATGTTTGGCTTGCCATTGCCACCATGGGCGCGGCATGGCGCGGCATGGCAGCGAGAAATCTGGACCCGATCCCCTTCGACATCGTCGGCTTCGACCTGGACGGCACGTTGATCGACACCAGCGGCGATCTGGCCGCGGCGGTCAACCACGCCATCGGCACGATCGACCGACCGCCCTTCCCGGCCGCATCGATCCACCCCTTCGTCGGCAAGGGCGCCAGGATCATGCTCGCGCGCGCGCTCGACGCATCGGGCGGCTATGACGATGCCTTGCTGACCCGGCTGCTGCCCGTCCTGCTCGATTATTATGAGCAGAATCTCGCCATTCATTCGATCCCCTATCCCGGCCTGCTCACGGCGATGGACGCCCTCGCCGCGCGCGGGGTCCGCCTCGCCATCTGCACCAACAAGGCGGAGCGTTTCACCATCCCCCTGATGCACCAGATCGGCCTGTCTGAGCGGTTCGCGGCCATTGTGGGCGGCGACACGGTCGGCGTGTCAAAGCCCGATCCCGCGCCGATCCGCGCCATGATCGACCGCGCCGGCGGCGGCCGCGCCATCTTCATCGGCGATACGATCAACGACATCGCCGGCGCGCGCAATGCCGGCATAGCCAATGTCGCGGTCAGCTTCGGCTTTCTCGACGGCCCGGTCGAACAGTTGGAGGCGGATGCCGTCATCCATCATTTCGACGAGCTTGTCCCGTTGCTGGAACGCTGGCCGGCATGATGCGCCGGTCATGACAGTGCGGCTGGAACAGGATGGCCCGGTCGCCCGGCTGCTGATCGACCGGCCGGATCGCCGCAACGCCATGACCCAGGCGATGTGGGAGGAACTGCCCCGCCTCGTCGCGCGGGCCATGACCGACGACGCCGTCCGCGTCCTCATCCTCGCCTCCGCCACGCCCGGCCTGTTCTGCGCCGGCGCGGACATCGGCGAATTTGCCGCCTGTGCGGGCGATGCCGACTGGCGCGTCGCCAATCAGGCGGCGATCCGGTCCAGCCAATATGCGATCGCCCATGCCGAAAAGCCGGTGATCGCCGCGATCGAGGGTGATTGCATCGGCGGCGGCTGCGGCCTCGCCATCGCCTGCGACCTGCGGATCGCCGCCCCGGCGGCCCGCCTTGGCATCACGCCGGCCAAATTGGGCATCGTCTATTCGCTGTTCGACACCAAATTGCTGGTCGATCTGGTCGGTCCGGCCCGCGCGAAACGCATCCTCTTCACCGCCGCGCTGCACGATGCCGACACGGCGCTGGCGATCGGCCTGGTCGACGAAATCGCGGCCGACCCCCGCGCCGCCGCCGACGCGCTCGCCCGCACCATCGCCGCCAACGCCCAGCATAGCGTGCGGTCGACCAAGGCGATCATCCGCCGCATCCTGGATGGTCAGGCGGACGACGACGCCACCACCCTCGCCCTGTTCCGCGACGCCTTCGCCCGCCCCGACTTCGCCGAAGGCGTCGCCGCCTTCCGCGAAAAACGCCGCCCGGATTTTTGAGGGCTAAAGCCCAACCGCCTCCGCCCGCGCGATCAGGGCGCGGGCTTCTTCGACATGCATCGTCTCGATCATCCGCCCCTCGAAGCGTTCCGCGCCGCCAGTCGCCGCCTCGACCAGCCGCCGCGCGTCCGCCACCGCCTGCGCATCGGGTCCGAAGACCTGGTTCGCCACCGGCACCTGGGACGGATGGATCAGCGTCTTGCCGTCAAAGCCCAGCGCATGGCCCTCGGCGCATTCGGCCTCCAGTCCAGCTTCATCCTCCAGCCGGTTGAACACGCCGTCGAACGCCGCGACACCGGCCGCCCGCGCCGCCAGCAGCACCGTCTGCATCGCCAGGGACAGGCCAGCCCGCCCGGCCATCGGCGGTATGCCCAGATCCTTGCGCAGGTCGTTCGTGCCGATGAACAGGCCCGCGCACCCCTCGCCGCCCGCGATCGCAGTGGCCGCCAGCACGCCGCGCGCGCTTTCGATCATCGCGATCACCGGCTTCTGGCTGACGGAAAACACATCCTTGACCTGTTTGGGATGCTCGACCTTGGGCAGCACGACATAATCCGCCGCCGTGCCCTTCAGCGCCACCATCTCGCGCCCGTGGCTCGGCATCCCCTCGACATTGATCCGCACCGCGCTCAGCCGGCCGTCAAACCCCTCGCCCAGCGCGGCGATCGCGCCGTCCAGCGCCTCGCCCTTGCGATCGTCGGGCACGGCGTCCTCCAGGTCCAGGATCACCATGTCGCACGGCAATGTCCGCGCCTTGGCGATGGCGCGGGGGTTGGACGCGGGCAGGAACAGCAGCGATCGGGCGTGGCGCAGCAACATGGCGAAACTCTCCTTCCGGTTTGACTTTCCCCGTTAAAGATTAGCGCGCATAATCCAACCCCAGGATCGGGGAGACAGGTATGAACATGCTGACGACATTCGCGCTTACGCTCACGGGGCTCGTGCTCTTCTACCTCGCCGTCAGCGTGAAGGTGGTGCGGCAGGGCTATCAATATACGATCGAGCGGTTCGGCCGTTTCACGGAAGTCGCAAAGCCCGGTCTCAATTTCTACCCCGCCTTCTTCTACGCGGTCGGCCGCCGGATCAACATGATGGAGCAGGTGGTCGATATTCCGGGCCAGGAAATCATCACCAAGGACAATGCCATGGTGTCGGTCGACGGCGTGGTCTTCTTCCAGGTGCTGGACGCGGCCAAGGCGGCCTATGAAGTGTCCGAACTCTATGTCGCGATCATGCAGCTCGCCACCACCAACCTGCGCACGGTGATGGGGTCGATGGACCTGGACGAAACCCTGTCGAAGCGCGACGAGATCAACGCCCGCCTGCTGTCGGTCGTCGATCAGGCGACCAATAGCTGGGGCATCAAGATCACCCGCGTCGAACTCAAGGACATTCGCCCGCCCGCCGACATCGTCAACGCCATGGGGCGTCAGATGAAGGCGGAGCGGGAGAAGCGCGCCAACATCCTGGATGCCGAAGGCGCCCGCGCCGCCGAAATCCTGCGCGCCGAGGGCGAGAAGCAGGGCCAGATATTGCAGGCCGAAGGGCGCCGCGAAGCCGCCTTCCGCGACGCAGAGGCCCGCGAGCGCGAGGCGGAGGCGGAGGCCAAGGCGACGCAGATGGTGTCCGACGCCATTTCCGCCGGCAATCCGCAGGCGCTCAACTATTTCATCGCGCAAAAATATACCGAAGCCGTCAGCCAGTTCGCCACCTCGCCCAATGCCAAGACCATCCTTTTCCCGGTGGAGGCGACGCAGCTGATCGGCACGCTGGGCGGCATCGGCCAGCTCGCCAAGGACGCGCTGGGGCCGGACGGGATGCCCGTGCCCACGCCCCCCATCCCGCCGCGCCGCGGTCCCTTCGGCCAGAATCAGGGATAGGGGCGATGACCGACTGGCTCACCCTGCTGGAGGATCATTGGGCCTGGCTGATCTTCGCCGCGCTGCTGGGCATTGGCGAGGTGATGATCCCCGGCGTGTTCCTGATCTGGATCGCGGTCGCCGCCGCGATCACCGGCCTCGTCGCGCTCGCCCTGCCGATCGGCCTTGCCGTGCAGTTCCTCCTCTTTGCAGCGCTCAGCATCGCGGCGGTCTATGGCGGCCGCCGCTGGTATGCGGACAATCCCGTCGCCTCCACCGATCCCCTGCTCAACGACCGCACCGCCCGCCTGATCGGCCAGACCGTGACCGTGGTGGAGCCGATCAGCGGCGGCGAAGGCCGCGTCAAGGTCGGCGACAGCGTCTGGACCGCGCGCGGCCCCGACGCCGCGCCGGGCGCGCGCGTGCGCGTGGTGCGCGCCGAGGGGACGGTGCTGTGGGTGGAGGGGCACTGACGCCGGGCCGCGCATTTCCCCCTCCACCGCCTGCGGCGGTCTCCCTCCCCAAGCAAGTTTGGGGAGGATTCACGACTGTCTTGCTTCCCCCGCCACGGCTTAGGCCCGCTGTCGCCCGACGGGCCTCTCCTCACTCGATGGTCACGCCGACCACCTGCCAACCGCCTGCTTCGCGCTCCAGCGTCACCGTCTCCATCGCTTCGGCCTTGCTGGCGAAGTCGGTGCGGAACTTGATCACCGTGTAGCCATAGGGCGGCGCCGGCAAATCCTGCTGGCTCATGAAAGTTCGCGATGTCGCCGCGCCCAGCGGCGCGCGCACCTGTTCGGATACGGATGCCCAGACCTGCGCGGTGTTGAGCTTGCGGAACGCGGCGCCGGTCAGGCCATAGCTCTCCTCCCAGCGCCGCTGATCCAGCAGCGCCAGAAATTTCCGTGCGAATTGCACCAACTCGGCATTTGCGGGCGTCTCGGCGGCTGCCGGAGAGGCGTGTGGCGCGGAAGCGCCCTGAGAGAGGGTCGCGATCGCGAGCAGTCCAAGAACCAGGGTCATGAGCAATACTCCAATGAGCATAAGGCGACGACGATCCGCCCGCCCCGCGCCGCCGGTCGGCGCGCCTCTCTCATCCCGTGGCGGATCGCAAGCGTCAGCCCCGATTTCGCTGTCCCCCAATAAGTGAGGGGTGGGGGACGGAAGGCTGTCCCCCTCCACGTCCAGCAGCAGACGCGCGGCCTCACGGCTGCTCGACACCGCCATCTTGCGGCGCGCGTCGCGCAGACGCTCGTGGATCGTGTGGACCGAAAGGCCCAGATCACGCGCGATCGATTTGGCGTCATGCCCGCGCACCATCAGGCGCAGCGTCTGCTTCTCCTTTTCGGTGAGCGTTGAGACGCCCTCTTTCACGCTTATGCCCATGTCCTTCATGACTAGGCCCGCCACCGCGCCGCAGCCACCCCGAAAAATTCGTATCTGCCTGTCCGTGCCGCCCCGCCGCCCCCGCTTCCGCATCAACTCGGCTCGCCCGGCGCTCGCACCGGCGGCACATCGGCTGGCCGCGCCGGCGCCATTCATCTGCGCGCAATATTGGCGCGAACAGGCAGGCTCGGCTTGTCAGATGAAAGAAGGAGGATCGCCATGCATGTCATTTCAAAGGGTCGGGGAACATTGCTGCTGCTTGCCACGCTCGCCGCGCCGATGTCGGCCAGCCTAGCCGCACAGGAAGCGCCGCCGGCCGACCTGTCCGCGACGATCAGCGCGCCCGAACCCGCCCCCGTCGAAGCGGTTGAGGGACCGAAGATCGAAGGCATCATCTCCGCGCGCAGCGGCGACCGGATGCAGGTCACCGGCGCGGATGGCGCCAACAATGTCGTCGCCGTCAACGACGCGACGTTGATCCGGGCAAGCGGCGGTTTTCTGGGCCTGGGCCGGGACACGCTGGGCGCGGACGCGCTGCTGAACGGCCTGCCCGTCAGCGTCGAGACGGTGCAGGCGGCCGATGGCCTGGTCGCGACCCGTATCGCGCTCAAGAACAAGGATCTCAAGACCGCGTCGATGATCCGCGGCGGCACGGCCCAGGGCTTTGCCGAGCAGACGGCGGCGACCGAAGCGCTGCGCGGCCGTGTGGGCGACATCGACCAATATAATGTGAAAAGCACGACCAACGTGAATTTCGACACGGGCAAGGCGGCGCTGTCGCCACAGGCCAAGAATGACCTGTGCGCCACGGCCGGCGCGGCCGAGCAGATGGACCACGCCCTGCTCCTGGTCGTGGGCTATACCGACTCGACCGGCAGCGAGGAATATAACCAGACACTGAGCGAAAAGCGCGCCGGCAGCGTCGTCAACTATCTGCAACAAGTGTGCGGCTGGAAACCCTATCGCATGTTGACGCCAACCGGCATGTCCGAAGCGCAGCCCATGGCCAGCAACGACACGGCTGAGGGCAAGGCCGAAAATCGCCGCGTTGCGGTGAATATCCTGGTCAGCAAGGGGCTGGACGGACTGTAAGCGGTTACCGGGGGATGGACCGCCATCCCCCCATGCGCGTCGGCCGGGGCACGTGGCGCGCTGACCCAGCCGATCCGCTACGCCGGTTATGGGTGGGAAGCGGATTAGCGGTTTTTCTGGATCCTTGATCGTCACCCCAGCGAAAGCCGGGGTCTCGATGGGTCTGGCGTGTCATTGCCTGAGATCCCAGCTTTTGCTGGGATGACGGAAGATGGTCGCCGGCAGTCCTATCCCCCTCCGCCTGCGCGCTCGGCTCTTTGGGGCGTCCATCGCCACCGGGGAACCCCTCACCCCTGCCCGTGCGTTGTCGCGGCATGTTTTTCGACAATCTCCAGGGGCTGCTGCGCGTCGCGGTCATCGCCGTCATCGCTTATGTCTGGCTGGTCGTGGTGCTGCGCTTTGCTGGAAAGCGCTCGCTCTCGAAACTCAACGCCTTCGACCTGGTGGTGACGGTCGCGCTCGGCTCGACGCTTGCGACCGTGTTGCTCAGCAAGGACATCGCGTTCCTGGAAGGCGCGCTCGCTTTCTGCATGTTGGCGTTGCTGCAATGGCTGGTCGCGCGACTGTCGATCCGGTCGGCCTGGTTCAGCGATCTGGTGCGCTCGCGCCCGCGCCTGCTGGTCGAGGATGGCGTCCTGCGACACGCCGCGCTACGCGATGAGCGCGTGACCAGGGCGGAGGTGGAGGCGGCGATCCGCAAGAGCGGCATCGGCCGCATCGAGGATGTCGGCGCGGTCGTGCTGGAAAGCGATGGCAGCCTCAGCGTCATTGCGCGCGCCGACGGAGGCTATAGCGTGCTCGACTCGGTCGAGCGCTGATCGGCCGACGATGCGGAAAAGGAAATGGGCATGGCGGACCTTGAACTGATTGATCTGGGAATGCTGCTGGTCGTGACATCGCTCGTCGCGATGATGTCGCGGCGCATCGGGCTGCCCTACACCGCCGGCCTGGTGCTCGCGGGGATCGCGCTGGCGCTCCTGCCGATCGGCATCGACCTGCCGCTGTCGCGCGAACTGATCTTCAACATCTTCCTGCCGCCCCTGATTTTCGAGGCGGCGTTGCAGATGCCCTGGCGCCGCCTGCGCGATCAGTTGCCGCTGACGATCACGCTCGCCTTTCTGGGCGTGGCGATCTCGGCCAGCGTGGTCGCGGGCGGGCTTCACTGGCTGCTGGGCTGGAGCTGGCTGGGCGCGGCCTTTTTCGGCGTGCTGATCGCGGCGACGGACCCCGTCTCCGTCATCGCCGCCTTCAAGGAGATGAAGGCCGAACCGCGCCTGTGCATGGTCGTCGAATCCGAAAGCCTGCTCAACGACGGCGTGGCCGCGGTCGGCTTTTCGATCCTGCTGGGCCTGGCGGGCGGCGGGTCGCTGACTCCTGTCGCGGCGCTGGGCGAGCTGGCCTGGACGGTGTTGGGCGGGGTCGCTGCGGGCGCAAGCATCGCCTTCGTCCTGCTGAAGCTGGCCGGCCGCACTGAAGATCATCTGGTGGAAATCACGCTGACGACGGTGATCGCATGGGGCAGTTTCCTGCTGGCCGAACATCTGGGCGCGTCCGGCGTGTTCGCGGCGCTCGCCGCCGGGGTGATCGTCGGCAATCTGGGCTGGCGTCGCGCCATTTCCGAACATGGCCGGTCGCATGTTCTGGGTTTCTGGGACTATGCCGCCTTCCTCGCCAACTCGCTCCTCTTCCTGATGATCGGCAGCCATGAGGCGCATCAGCCGCTGGCGCTGGTGTCGGGTGCGCTTGCTTTCGTCATCGTGCTGACGCTGGTCGGGCGGGCGGCGGCGGTCTACCCCCTTTCCTTCCTGTTCCGCCGGACCGCGCTGCGGCTGCCCGCCACTTATCAGCATGTCTTGCTGTGGGGCGGCCTGCGCGGCGCGGTCGGGCTGGCGCTGGCGCTCGCCGTGCCCGCCAGCGTGCCCGAACGGGGGCAGATCATCGTGCTGACATTCGGCGTCGTCGCCTTCTCCATCTTCCTTCAGGGCCTGACCATGCCACCGCTGCTGCGCCGGTGGAAGCTGACCGGCGATGGCGCGCAGTCGGACCAGCCGCAGGATGCTGCGTCATAATCCGTGCCCAACCGGAAATAGCATGTCGAAATCTGCGGGAATATGCGAAGCTGAAGGCAGACAGCCCCTCCCGGAGACATGCGATCCCATGAACACCACCCGCCGCGAACTGCTCGCCGCCGGCGCCTCCGCCTTTGCCCTCTCCGTCCTCCCTGCCCGCGCCATTGCCGCCACCCCGCCCGACGCGCGGGCCGAAGCGATGCTGGCCGACATGGCGCAAGCGATGCTGATGGACGCGCCCGAAACCGCCAGCGGCCTTGGCATCGACACCGGCGCGCGGGCGGCGCTCAAGTCGCGCCTGGGCGACAAGAGCCCGGCAGGGCAAGCGCGCATCGCCGCCCATGTGCGCGATCGCCTCGCCCGGCTGCGCGCCATCGACCTCGACGCCCTGTCTCCGGCCACCCGCACGGACGTGGAAGTGGCGCGCGCCAGCCACGAACTGGCGGCGGACGGTTTCGCCTTCCCCTTTGGCGACATGGCGATGATGAACAGCAACTGGTCCTATCGCAACGCGCCCTATGCGGTCGCGCAAAATACCGGCAGCTTCGTCGAAACGCCCGACTTCCTCGATTCCAACCACAGCATCAAGGACATAGCGGACGCCGACGCCTATCTCGCCCGCCTGACCGCCTATGCCGCCAACCTGGACGGCGAAACCGAACGGCTGCGCCATGACGCGGGCATCGGCGTCGTCGCCCCCGCCTTCCTGCTCGACAAGACGCTGGGCCAGATGACCGGCGTGCAGGCTCAACCCTTCGACCAATGGGTGCCGGTCGCCTCCATCGCCCGCCGCACGCAGGCCATGCCGGGCGACTATGCGGCCAAGGCAGAGGCGATCGTCCGCGATCAGGTCGCGCCCGCCCTCGCCCGCCAGGTCGCAGAACTCCAGCGCCAGCGCACCGGCGCGACGATGGACGCGGGCGTGTGGAAGCTGCCGCAGGGCGAGGATTATTACGCCTGGGCCTTGCGCGCCGGCACGACCACGACGATGCGCCCGGACGAGGTGCATCAACTCGGTCTCGACCAGCTCGCCGCGCTCCAGTCCGAAATGGACGGCCTGCTCAAGGGCCTGGGCATGACGAAGGGCACGGTCGGCGAGCGCATGACCGCCATGGGCAAAGACCCGCGCTACCTCTTCCCCAACAATGACGAGGGGCGGACGCAGATCCTGGCCTATATCGACGGACGGCTGGCCGACATCCGCACCCGCCTGCCCCGCGCCTTCGCAACCTTGGTGCCGGCCAAGCTGGTGGTGAAGCGGGTGCCGGTGGAGATCGAGGCGGGCGCGCCCGGCGCCTATGCCGGGGCCGGGTCGATCGACGGCAGCGTGCCGGGCAACTATTATATCAACCTGCGCGATACCAGCATCTGGCCGCGCTACAGCCTGCCGACGCTCTGCTATCATGAAGGGATACCCGGCCATATCTGGCAGGGCGAATATACCTATAAACTGCCGCTGATCCGCTCGTTACTGGCGTTCAACGCCTATTCCGAAGGCTGGGCGCTTTATGCCGAGCAGCTGGGCGACGAACTGGGCGCCTATGACGGCGATGTCGCCGGGCGGCTGGGTTATCTCCAGTCGATCGCCTATCGCTGCTGCCGCCTCGTCGTCGACACCGGGCTGCACGCCAAGCGCTGGACACGGGAAAAGGCGATCACATGGTTCGCCACAACCAACGGCTCGACGGTCGAGGATGTGCAGGGCGAGGTCGACCGTTACTGCGCCTGGCCGGGGCAGGCCTGCGGCTACAAGGTCGGTCATGGCGAGATCAACCGGCTGCGCGCCATGGCGAAGACCGCGCTGGGCGACCGCTTCGACTTCCGCCTGTTCAACGACGCCGTGGTGACGGGCGGCGGCGTGCCGATGACGGTGCTGGCGGGCAATGTGGATGCGTGGGTGGAGGCGCGGAAGCGGGTGTAACGGGCCGGCGACGGGCCTTGGAGTGCGGAATGTCTGCTGCCGAGCAAAGTCGGCCATTTGCTCGCGAATTTGCGATGCTCCGAAGCGGACGCTGACGCAAAACACCTGATTGTCGTCAGGCAAATGTATTTCCTTCGTTTTTCAGAAAGAATTTGATCGTAGGCAAGCAAGGCCAGAATTAGGAGTTCTCATGCGCCTCGCGTTTTGCCTCTCGCTTATAGTCGCAATCAGCGGCGGACCTCTTGTGGCTGCACCGCCATCTGATGAAATGGCTCGTTCGATCGCTGATCTTAGCGGGAAAAGTTGTTTCGGTATTGCTGCCGGTACGATCGAAATGCCCACCGTCGCCGATCCCAACGCACTCGATAAATCGGTTAAAGCCATTGAAGGCATAGGACTGAATTACGGTGTGAATGACAGTATGATGAAGGGGTTGGGGAGGCCCGGCCTGGCACTCATTTCGCAGGCAACGATGGGGTCAAAATCATTTGAACAAGGTGAAGTAGTTTTGGCGGTTGGTGGTCGTCAGCTTGGCTGTCGTGTAATTTTACTGTCGGAACCCACCGTAAACATCACTGATGCCATCTCGACCCAGCTTTCGCGAGCTGACTGGAAGCCGGTGCCCAGCATGACCGCTATGCGGGGTGCTATAGAACGACGCGCATTTTTCAGACGGGATGGGAAAGGAAATCCCTACCTGATGAACCTGATGACGATCACCAGCCCTGCGCCAGATTCAAAGCTGCGAATGTTCACCACGACCATTCGCATTCCCAGCGGAGTCCAACTGCCCGAAGGGCTATAGGCGCACTCTGCCGTCGGAAATCGCATGATAGGCGTCAGGGCATGACGCAAATCCAAAGCGATCGCGCCGATCCCAGCACTGCGCAGCAATCGTGCCTGCCCGACTGTCCGACAAACACTATCGCATTGCAAACTGGTACGATAACCTCACGATCAGGGTTTTCCGGCACCGTCAAATGTCCGCTATCTGCCTATGCCATCCCGAAACCCGCCAGTCCGCTCTCCACCCTCTGTCGTCATTCCCGCGAAAGCGGGAACCCGTTTCCTGGCCTCACACCCGGTGCGCCGCTGAGGCGATAGCGCCCCGGCTGCGCGGAATCACCATAGGGGAGATCCCGTTCCGCGCCCCATCCCCTTCGCTCGCCCCAGGCGCGGGCGCGCACAGGGCGGGTCGCCAAAACGAAAGGCCGGAGGATCGCTCCCCCGGCCTTCGTCATTCGCTCTGGCGTCAAGCCTCAGCCCACGAACGCCCGTTCGATCACGAACTGGCCCGGCGCGGCGTTGGAGCCTTCGGTGAAGCCCTGCTCTTCGAAATAGGCGGCGAACTGCTTGATCATCTCCATGCTGCCGCACATCATGATCCGGTCGGTTTCGGGGTCGAACTTCGCCGGCCCGTCAATGCCTTCGAACAGGGCGCCGCTTTCGACCAGCTTGTCGATACGCTGCCTGTTGCCCTCGAACGGCTCGCGGGTCACGGTCGGCACATAATGGAACTGGGCGGGCGCCTGTTCGGACACCAGCGGGTCTTGCGCCCATTTACCTTCCTGCTCGTCGCGGAAGGCGAGGTCGCTGACCCGGCGCACCGAATGGACGACGACGACCTGCTCGTAAAATTCATAGACGTCCGGGTCGCGCGCCAGGCTGAGAAACGGGGCAAGGCCCGTGCCGGTCGACAGCATGAACAGCCGCTTACCCGGCAGCAGCGCGTCGGTGACCAGTGTGCCGGTCGGCTTGCGGCCGAGATAAATCTGGTCGCCCGGCTGGATCAGCTGCAACTTTGACGTCAGCGGACCATCCTGCACCTTGATCGACAGAAACTCGATCTCCTCGTCCCAGCTTGGGCTGGCGACGGAATAGGCGCGCAACAGCGGCTTGCCATTGTCGCCGCGCAGACCGATCATCACGAATTCGCCCGATCGGAAGCGGAAACTGGCCGGCCTGCTGATGCGGAAGCTGAAGAGATGCTCGTTCCAGTGCCGCACCGACAGCACCGTCTCCACGGAAAGCGCGCCGGTGGGTTCCAATACCGGCTGTTCGATCGTCACGTCGGTCAACATCTTATCCTTGCCTTGCGCCGGCATCGTTCAGCGACGCCAGTTGCGGATCATTCGCAATACATATGATGCTCGCGAATTGGGGCTTCCGCGCGCCGATGGCAAGGCCAAAAAAACTTTGCGCCGGGAAAGGGCGCCCTTCATGCGCCCGCCCGCCCTTCGATTGCGCCCTTCGGCGATCAGCCGAACAGGCCCTTGGCGATGCCGCCCAGTTCGTTGAGCGGATTGCCGTCGCCGTCCCGGTCGAACAGGCCGCCCAACTTGCCCATGATGGCTTCCGGCCCTCCGAACGCGCCCAGCAAATCCTGCAACTTGTCGGCCGACACGCCATGTTCGGCCGCCGTTTCGGTCAGCGCCGCCACGCTGGTTTCGCCAGAACCGATCTTGGCGCTGATCTCCGCCATCAATCCCTGCATCTGCTCGGGCGTCACGCCGATCTGCGCCGCGATCGCTTCCAGACCACCCAGCTTGCCAATCAGATTGTCGAACATGGCTTTGCACTCCCGCATGACATTGATCGCCAGAATAGCAGCTTGCCCGCCTTAACCCAAAGCAAAAGGAGCCGGCGGGCATCCCCGCCGGCTCCTTCACGCCATTTGTCGTCGCAATCCGGCGGCGATCAGGCCACGATCAGGCCGCAGTCAGGGCCGCCTCGCGCACGCCCTGGTCGACATGCTCCTCGAACTGGGCGAAATTGTCGACGAACTGCTTGACCAGCTTGGCCGCCGTTTCGTCATAGGCAGTCGCGTCGGCCCAGGACGCGCGCGGATCGAGGATCTTGCTGTCCACGCCCGCCACCGCGACCGGCACCTGGAAGCCGAAATTGGGGTCGGCGCGGAACTCCGCATTCTTCAGGCTGCCGTCGAGCGCGGCATTCAGCAGCGCGCGCGTCACCTTGATCGGCATCCGCTTGATCCCCGGCATCGTCGCCTTGCCGCCCGACCAGCCGGTGTTGACCAGCCAGCAGTCCACCCCGCCCTTGGCGATCCGGTCCTTGAGCAGATTGCCATAGACCGACGGATGGCGCGGCATGAAGGCGGCGCCAAAGCAGGTGGAGAAGGTGGCGGTCGGCTCGGTCACGCCGATTTCCGTCCCCGCGACCTTGGCGGTATAGCCCGACAGGAAATGATACATGGCCTGTTCGGGCGTCAGCTTCGCGATCGGCGGCAGCACGCCATAGGCGTCGGCGGTCAGGAAGATGATGTTCTTGGGCACCGGCCCCAAATTCTTCTCCGACGTATTGGGGATGAAGTCGATCGGATAGGCGCCGCGGCTGTTTTCGGCCAGGGTCGCATCGTCAAAGTCCAGCTCGCGGCTGTCCTCGTCCATCACGACATTTTCCAGCACCGTGCCGAACCGCTTGGTGGTGGCGAAAATCTCCGGCTCGGCCTCGGCCGACAGGTTGATCATCTTGGCGTAGCAGCCACCCTCGAAATTGAAGACGGCGGTGTCGGACCAGCCATGTTCGTCATCGCCGATCAGCGTGCGGCTGGCGTCGGCGGACAAGGTGGTCTTGCCGGTGCCCGACAGGCCGAAGAAGACGGCGGTGTCGCCGTTCGGGCCGATATTGGCCGAACAATGCATCGGCATGATGCCGTCTGCGGGCAACAGATAGTTGAGCAGGCCGAACACGCTCTTCTTCATCTCGCCGGCATAGGCGGTGCCGCCGATCAGGATCAGCTTTTCGGTGAAGTTGACGGCGATCACGGTTTCGCTGCGGCAACCGTGCCGGGCCGGATCGGCCTTGAAGCTGGGCAGGTCGATGATCGTATATTCGGGCTGGAACCCGGCCAGTTCCTGCGCATCGGGGCGGCACAGCAAAGTGCGGATGAACAGATTATGCCAGGCCAGTTCGTTGACGACGCGCACATTGACGCGATGTTCGGGCTGCGAACCGCCGAACAGGTCGGCGACATAGAGCGCCTCCTTCTGTCCCAGCGCGGCGAAGAAGTCGGCCTTCAGCGCGGCGAAATGCGCCGGGCTCATCGCCTTGTTGACATCGCCCCACCATACCGATCCCTCGGTCGTTTCATCGCGCACGATGAACTTGTCCTTGGCGCTGCGGCCGGTGTGCTTGCCGGTCCTGACGACCAGCGGGCCGTCCTTGGACAGCTTGCCTTCGCCATTGCGGACCGCGGCTTCAACCAGCGATCCGGTGCCAAGATTCCAATGCTGGGTGGCATGGGTGGAAATGCCCTGGTCGACCAGGGTGATAGAGGATTTGGCCTGCACGCCTTTGCTCCTGATATGTGTTCTCATGTCGCGCATGTGATCATGTTCACGATGAATCCGTCTGCCAGGCGCCATGACGGTCCGGCAGCAGACGGAAAATGGCATAGGACCTCCCGACCCCAGCGTCAAACCTTGACGGCGCCGCGCGCATCCGCAATTTCGCTATCCATGTTAAGTCCGTTGCGGTCCGCCTTCCTTGCGGCGATGCCTGTCATGGTTTAACGCTCTCGGGCTCCGCCCACCCTGCACATTTCGGGACGACGCATGACCGCAACCATCGCTCTGGTGGATGACGACAAGAATATCCTGACCTCCGTGTCGATCGCGCTTCAGGCCGAAGGGTTCATGACGCGCATCTACTCCGATCCCGAAGGGGCGCTAAAGGCGCTGCTCGACAATCCGGCGGATCTGGCGGTCTTCGATATCAAGATGCCGCGCATGGACGGGCTGGAACTGCTGCGCCGCCTGCGCGAAAAGAACCAGATGCCCGTCATCTTCCTGACGTCCAAGGCGGACGAGCTGGACGAGGCGCTGGGCCTGGCGATGGGGGCGGACGATTATATCTCCAAACCCTTTTCGCAACGGTTGCTGATCGCGCGCGTTCGCGCCATCCTGCGCCGCGCGGAAGCGAGCAAGACGCCAGAGGCCAGCGACGAGCCGGTGGCCGAGCCGATCATCCGCGGACGCCTGGCCATGGACCCGGCCCGGCACCGGGTGAAATGGGCGGACAAGGACGTGACGCTGACCGTTACCGAATTCCTGATCCTGGAAACGCTTGCCCAGCGGCCCGGCGTGGTCAAGAACCGTAACCAGTTGATGGACGCCGCCTATCAGGACGATGTCTATGTCGATGACCGCACCATCGACAGCCATATCAAACGCCTGCGCCGCAAATTTCGCGAGGTAGATTCCGACTTCAATGCAATCGACACCCTCTATGGCGCCGGCTACCGATTCTCGGAGGAATGAGCATGTGCCCGCCGCGGTGCGCTGGTCGGGGCGACTGAGCCTCACCCCGCGCATCCTGGCGGTCAACGTGTTCGCGCTCGCCCTGCTGGCGGGCGGCTTCTTCTATCTCGACAGCTATCGCACGCGCATCGTCGATGATCGGCTCGAGCAATCGGCGCGTGAACTCAAGCTGCTCGCCATCGGCATCGAAAATGCGCCGGGAGACCGGCAGAACCCGCTCATCGCCGCCTATTCGCGCCAGACCGGGGACCGCGTGCGGCGTTATGACGCGACCGGCGCGTTGATCGCCGACAGCTTCGCCATGGATGCGCCGCGCTATCGCCTGCGCCTGCCTTCCGAAGAGGAATGGCAGCGGCATGTCGCGCGCTTCCTGGACAAGCTGATGGACCGGGTCGTCTCCGCCGACCGGCCGCCCGATTTCGAGGAACCGGCCATCGATCGCGCCGACGCCTGGCCCGAAGTCGCCGATGCGCGCGCCACCGGCCGACCCCAGGCGGTGAACCGCTACGCCCCCGACCGCACCTTCATGATTTCCGCGGCGGTGCAGATGAAGGACGGCACCAGCCTGCTGGCGACCGAAAATGCCCGCGACATCACCCGCACCGTCCGGGCCGAACGGTTCCGGCTCGGGCTGGTGCTGGGCGCGGCGGTGCTGGCCTCCATCCTCCTCTCGCTCTTCCTCGCCCGCACCATCGTCCAGCCGCTTCAGCGCCTCGCCCGCGCCGCCGTGCGCGTGCGCCTGGGCCGCGCGCGCGAAGTCACGGTGCCGCGCCTGCCCGAACGGCGCGACGAAATCGGGATGCTGGCGCGCGCCCTGTCCGACATGAGCATCGCCCTGCGCCAGCGGATCGACGCGACGGACGCCTTCGCCGCCGATGTCAGCCATGAACTCAAAAACCCGATCGCCTCGCTCCGCTCCGCCCTCGATTCGCTCGACCGGGTGGACCGGCCGGACCTGCGCGCGCAGCTCATGGCGATCGCGCAGGACGATGTGCGCCGGCTCGACCGGCTGATCACCGACATCGCCGAAGCCTCGCGCGTCGACGCTGAACTTTCGCGCACCCGTTTCGAACCGATCGACCTTGGCCTGCTCATCGAAAAGATGGTGATCGCCCGCGAAGCGCGCGGCGTGCCCCGTGGCGTGCGCCTTGCCTTTGCGCGGCCGCGCAAGGATGTCGCCGTGGTGCTGGGCGAGGAAGGGCGCCTGATCCGCGTGCTCGACAATCTGATCGACAACGCCGTGTCCTTCTCGCCCGAAGGCGGGCTGGTGCGGATCATCGCCACCGTCGCCGACGACCAGGTGCTGGTCAGCGTCGAGGATGAAGGCCCCGGCGTCCCCGAATCCGAGCGCGAACATATTTTCCGCCGCTTCCACAGCGTCCGCCCCGAAGGCGAGACGTTCGGCAAACATTCGGGCCTTGGCCTCGCCATCGCCCGCTCCATCGTCGAAGGGCATCAGGGCCGGATCTGCATCGGCGATCGCGAAGACGCGCTGCGCGGCGCCTGTTTCGTCGTCCGCCTGCCCATGGCCTTGGCGCGCGATCCGGGAATCGTTTCGGAATAGGATTCCCGCCCGTCCATCCGCCATTTTAATTGCCGCCGACAGCGGCTAGAACGGCATCTATAATGGCGCGCACCCCTTCATCCGAAACGCTTCATGCGACCAGCGTGGCCATTGACGGCCGCGCCGTCCTGTTGTGCGGACCCAGCGGCGTGGGCAAATCCGACCTCGCCCTGCGCCTGATCGATCGCGGCGCGATACTGGTCAGCGACGATTATACCCTGGTCCAGCGCGTCGACGGCGCGCTGCGCGCCACCGCGCCGGCCACGATCGCGGGCAAGATGGAGGTGCGGAGCCTGGGCATCATATCCATGCCCCATATGGACGCACCCGTCGCCCTGCTGGCCGACCTGTTCGACCAGGTCGACCGGATGCCGCTCGAACCCGTCTTCCGCGCGGTCGCCGGCATGCAGATCCCGGTCATCAAGATCGCCCCCTTCGAAGTCTCCGCCGCGATCAAGGTCGAACTGGCGCTCAGGACGCTGGCGCCGCTATGACGCCCTCGCACCCCAAGGCGATCCTGCTGGTGTCGGGGCTGTCGGGCGCGGGCAAGACCACGGCGCTCAAGACGCTGGAGGATATGGGCTGGGAAGTGGTCGACAATCTTCCCCTGATGCTGCTCGACCGGCTGCTCGACACGCCCCTGCCAGCCGGCCATGGCACCGCCGATGATCGGCCGCTGGCGCTGGGCATCGACGCGCGCACGCGCGGTTTCGACGCCAACGCCATCGTCCAGCGCATCAAGGCGCTGCGCGAACGCCATGGCCATGACATAGAGACTTTGTTCCTCGACTGTTCGGGCACAGAGCTGGAGCGCCGCTTCGCCGAGACCCGCCGCCGCCACCCGCTCGCGCTCGACCGCCCGGCCGCCGACGGCATCGCGCGCGAACGCGAACTGACAGAGCCGCTGCGCCGCTGGGCCAGCCAGGTGATCGACACCACCAGCTTCACCAGCAATGCGCTGCAACAGGAAATCCGCAGCCGCTTTTCGCGCGAAGGCCTGTCGGAACCGGTGCTGACCATCCTGTCCTTCGGCTTTTCGCGCGGGGTGCCGCGCAATGCCGACCTGATGTTCGACATGCGTTTCCTGCGCAATCCGCACTGGGACGACGCGCTGCGTCCCATGACCGGGCTGGACCCGCACGTCGCCGCCTATATCCGGGAAGATCCCGCCTATGAGGCGGCGGTGGGCCGGATCGAGGATCTGCTCGTCACCCTGCTGCCCCGCTATGCGGAAGGCGGCAAGACCTACGTCACCGTGGCCTTTGGCTGCACCGGGGGGCGGCATCGCTCCGTCCATGTCGCCGATCGCGTCGCGAGGCACTTGCAAGCGGCGGGCTTTTCCCCCACGGTTCTGCACCGCAATATAGAATCGGCGCCCCAGGACAGTCTGGAGAAGCGCCGTCCGGGAGGCCCGAAAGCATAATCATGACAAAGGTGGGCCGCACAAGCACATGATCGGACTCGTACTCGTCACCCATGGGTCGCTGGCGACCGAATTCGTCGTCGCCATGGAACATGTCGTGGGGCCGCAACAGCAGATCGCGACGATCTGCATCGGCCCGGAAGACGATATGGAACTGCGCCGCGCGGACATTGCGGCTGCCGTTGCGCGCGTCAACGACGGTGCCGGCGTCATCCTGCTGACCGACCTGTTCGGCGGCACGCCCTCGAACCTCGCCATCTCGCTGCTCAAGGCGGGCGAGATCGAAGTGATCGCCGGCATCAACCTGCCCATGCTCATCCGCCTGGAAAGCGCGCGCAAGGTGATGGACGTGCGCGCCGCCGTCGCCGCTGCGCGCGAGGCGGGGCAGAAATATATCAGCGTCGCGTCGGAATTATTGGGCAGCACTACATGAATGAATTCAGCCGGGAAGTCCTGATCCGCAACAAGCGCGGCCTTCATGCCCGCGCCAGCGCCAAGTTCGTGACCCTGGCCAGCGGCCTCCCCGCCGACATCACCGTCAGCAAGGACGGCAATCATGTCACCGGCACATCGATCATGGGCCTCATGATGCTGGGCGCGGCCATGGGCGACAGCATCATCATCAAGGCCACCGGCCCGGAAGCCGCCGATGCGCTCGGCAAGCTCGTGACGCTGGTAGAGGACAAGTTCGGCGAGGAATAGGGACGGCGCGGGTTACGGCCGGGACGGGTGGGTTGCGGACGGGCGGTCCGCTTTTCCTGATCCCTGGTCGTCATCCCAGCGATAGCTGGGGTCTCAGTGGGTCTGGCGCATCATTGCCCGAGATCCCAGCTTTCGCTGGGATGACGAAAATGGTCGCTACCAGCCCCCGCTCAAAACCTCTTCCAATGTAGGATTTCATCGGGTCTATCCTGACGGATGGACCGCCACATCCTCGCACCCGCACGCATCCCGATCGCCCGGCCCGCACCGGCGCGTCGGTGGCGCGTGCCCGGCGCGCCGCCGGCGCGTCACTGGCGCCTAACAGTGGCGCAGGTGGCGCGTCACTGGCGCGTCACCGTTACCTATGCGGTACTTCCGGCCGCAAAAGCGCGACGACACTGTGAACTTCGCGGTGGCGCGTCGCCGTTACTCTTGCGCTGCGGCTTCCGCGTCCGCGTCCGCGCCGCGCATCCGGGTGAAGATATTCCAGGTCGCGATGAACAGCGCCGCGATCACCGGGCCGATGACGATGCCGTTGAAACCGAACATCTCGATCCCGCCCAGCGTCGAGATCAGCACGACATAGTCGGGGATGCGCGTGTCGCGCCCCACCAGGATCGGGCGCAGCACATTGTCGACCATGCCGATCACCAGCACGCCACATGCCACCAGCACCACCCCCTCCCAGATCGCCCCGGAAGCGAAGAGATAGATGGAGACAGGCACCCACACGATCGCCGTGCCGATCGCGGGCAACAGCGAAAAGCCGCCCATCAGCACGCCCCACAGCAGCGCGCCCTGAATGCCCAGCGCCCAGAAGACCAGCCCGCCGATGAAACCCTGCACGATGGCGACGACGATGCTGCCCTTGATCGTGGCGCGGGTGACGATCACGAACTGCTCGATCAGCGCGGTGCGCTGCCCGGCGCGCAGCGGCGCGGCGGCGGCAACCCGCC
>NZ_AYOY01000179.1 GCF_000508185.1 Sphingobium sp. C100
GGCGGGCTGAACCCCGCCCAGCCGGTGCGGCGGGCCAGTTCCTCCAGCGCCAGCGTCCCCAGATGACTATTGCCGCTCGCATTCAGCCCCGGCGACCATACCGCGATGGAGGCGCGTCCGGGAACCACCGCCATTATGCCCCCGCCCACGCCCGATTTGCCCGGTATGCCGACGCGAAAGGCGAAATCGCCCGAGGCGTCATAGTGGCCGCATGTCAGCATCAGCGCGTTGATGCGGCGCGCGCGCCGGGGCGACACCACCCTGCCCCCACCGGGATGCCGGCCATCCAGCATCAGATAGCGACCGGCCAGCGCCAGTTGCCGACAGCTCATTTCGATCGCGCATTGGTGGAAATAGGCGCCCAGCACCAGATCGACGTCATGGCGGACATTATCGAAGGCCCGCATATAGTTGGCGAGCGCCATGTTGCGAAATCCCGACGCGGTCTCGGACGCGGCCACCGCCTCGTTGATCGCAATGTCGTCGTCCCCGGCAAGATAGTGTAAAAAGCGCAGTATCTCGCCGATGGCGACGCGGGGCTGGTGCCCGCCCAGATTAATGTCGGTGACGACGATCGCGCCCGCGTTGATGAACGGATTTCGGGGGATGCCATGTTCATGTTCGAGCTGGACGATGGAGTTGAAGGCGGTTCCCGACGGTTCCCGCCCTACCCGATCCCAGAGCTGGTCGCCGACCTTGCCCAGCGCCAGGGTCAGCGCGAAAACCTTCGAAATGGACTGGATCGAAAAGCCGGTATCCGCGTCGCCGCCAGTCACCACCCGCCCGTCGGCCGTCGCCACCGCAAGGCCGAACTGGCTGGCGTCCACCTTCGCCAGTTCGGGAATGTAGCTGGCAACGCTTCCCCGTTCCTGCGCGCCGCGCATCATCGCGGCGACATCGGTCACGATCGCTTCCAAATCCGCCGTCATCGCCGCTCATGCCCCTTTGCCGATCGCAACTGATCGGACAGCATAAGCGACTGAGGACGGCAGCCCAGCGGAAAATTCAGCGCGTTGCGCCGACTTTCTCATGCGCGAGCAGCCAATGCTTGACCTCCAGCCCACCGGCAAAACCCGTCAGCGCGCCGTTGCTGCCGACGACGCGGTGGCATGGCGCCACGATCGACAAGGGGTTACGCCCGTTGGCGGCGCCCACCGCGCGAACCGCGCTCGGCCGACCGATGGCGCGCGCCACGTCGGCATAGCTGCGCGTTTCGCCAAAGGGAATTTCAAGCAATGCCGACCAGACGCTGCGCTGGAACGCCGTGCCGCGCGGATCGAGCGGCAAATCGAAGCGATGCAGCGATCCGGCGAAATAGGCGTCGAGTTGCTTAACCGCCGCGGCCAGCAACGGATGATCCGGGCGTTCCTCCGCCGGGTCGAGCGGGACGCGCGCCGGACGATCATCGGGCCACAGCACCGCAACCAATCCACGGTCGCTGGCGACCAGGGACAGGCACCCTACCGGCGAGGGCAAGTTTGCTTGGTAAAGGGTCATCCTCATCTCCATCCTGACCGCGCCCTTTTAGCGCGGCAGAATGGCGCGATCTCCCCGCCGCTTGCGTTCAAACTCGGCCGCTTATTTGAGGCCGCCGCCCATCGCCCGATAGAGTTCGACCATGTTGGTGGCGCGGGTCAGACGCGTCGCCAGCAGCGTCTGTTCGGCGCTGTAGAGCGAGCGCTGCGAATCGAGGCTGGTCAGGAAGCTGTCGATCCCGGACCGGAAGCGGGCATCGGACAGCGTATAGGCCACGCGCGCGGAATCGCGCAGCGACGTCTGCGCTTCCATCTGCTGCGTCATCGTGCCGCGCCGGGCGAGCGCGTCGGCGACTTCGCGAAAGCCCGTCTGGACGCTCTTTTCGTAGGTCGCCAGCATCGCGTCATAGGTCGCCTTCGCATAGCGAAGATTACCCTGATTGCGACCAAAGTCGAAAATGGGCACGCTGGCGGACGGCGCGACCGACCAGAAATCCGTGCCCGATCCGAAAAGGTTGGAAAGGCCGAGGCTGAGCGATCCGAAAGCCGCCGTAAGCGAGATATTCGGAAAAAATGCCGCGCGCGCCGCCCCGATATTGGCGTTGGCCGAGCGTAATTGATGTTCGGCCGATGCAATGTCGGGCCGCCGCAGCAGCACGTCCGACGCGATGTTGGCGGGCAGATTGTCGATCGTCGCGCCCGCCTCCGGCAAGGCTTCGGGCAGATCCGCCGCCGGCACCGTGGTTCCGGCGAGCAGATTGAGCGCATTCTGGTCCTGCGCCACCAACGTCGTCGCCTCGGCAATGTCGGATCGCGCCTGATCGTAACTGGTCTGCGCCTGGCGCACCTCCAGTTCCGATGCGACCCCCTTGTCGAAGCGCGCCCGCGTCAGCGCCAGCGTCTTGCCAAAGGCGCTTTCCAGGTCACGGGCGATACGCAGTCTTTCCTGATCCGCCGCCATGACCAGCCAGGCATTGGCGGTTTCGGCGATCAGGCTGGTCTGGGCCGCGTTGCGCGTCTCGACGCTGGCGAAATATTGCTCCTGTGCCGCCTTGCTGAGGTTCCGCACCCGCCCGAACAGGTCGATTTCCCACGCCGAAATGCCGACCTGCGCCTGATAGATGTCCGTCCGGCCCGATCCGGCCTGCGAAAAGGGCTGGTCCTGATAGGTGGCGGTTCCGCCCGCCGCCACGGTCGGCAGCAGGTCAGCGCGCTGAACCTTATATTGCGCGCGCGCCTGCTCCACATTGGCGACCGCCACGCGCAGATCCCGGTTATTGGCGAGCGCGGTTTCGATCACGCGCGCCAGACGCGCATCGGTGAAGAAATCGCGCCAGGCCGTATCGGCCGGGACGATGGCCGGCGTCCCCGTTTCGCCGCCATAGGCCGGGCCGTTGGGCGTGGCCGCCGGCACCGGCAGGGCGGGGCTGACATATTTCGGCCCCCGTTTCGCCGCCATAGGCCGGGCCGTTGGGCGTGGCCGCCGGCACCGGCAGGTCGGGTCTGACATATTTCGGCGCCATGTCGCAGGCGGCCAGCGCCAGCGAGAGAGTGACGGCGCCCAGCGCCTTGATGTTGCGCATTATCTTATGCCTCCTGCGGGGAACCGGGCGTGGCCGCATCGTCCGCCGCTTCGTGATTCTTATGTTCGCGGAACAGGCGCTTCACGACCGTGAAGAAGACCGGGACGAAGAAGACCGCCAGCACGGTGGCCGACAACATGCCGCCGACCACGGCCCAGCCGATCGCATTCTGACCGCCCGCGCCCGCACCGGTCGACATTGCCAGCGGCAACACGCCGAAGATGAAGGCGAAGCTGGTCATCAGGATCGGTCGCAGCCGCAACTTGCCCGCTTCCAGCGCGGCCCGCGCCGGTGGCAGCCCTTCGCGCATCTTCTCCTCGGCGAATTCGACGATCAGGATCGCGTTCTTTGCCGACACACCGATGGTCGTGATGAGGCCGACCTGGAGATAGATGTCATTGTCCAGCCCGGCCAGGGTGGCGGCGATCACCGCGCCCAGCACGCCCAGCGGCACCACCAACATCACCGCGATCGGCACCGACCAGCTTTCATACAGCGCCGCAAGGCACAGGAACACGATCAACATCGACAGCGCATAGACATAAGGCGCCTGTCCACCGGACGTCTGCTCCTCATAGGAGATGCCGTTCCAGCTGAAGCCGATGCCCGCGGGCAGCTTTGCGGCAAACTCCTCCATAGCCTCCATGGCCGTGCCGCTCGACACGCCCGGCGCAGGTGAACCCTGGATATTCATCGACGGAACGCCGTTAAAGCGCTCGAGGCGAGCAGGCCCCTGCACCCATTCGGTGGTGGCAAAGGCGGACAATGGCGCCATCGTGCCGCCGCTGCTCCGCACATGATAGGCGCCGATCGCCTCGGGCGAGGTGCGGAACGGCGCGTCGGCCTGGACATAGACGCGCTTCACACGATCGCGGTCGATAAAGTCGTTGACATAGGAGCCGCCCAGATTGGTGCTGATCGTGTCATTGACGTCGGACTGGGCGATGCCCAATGCGCCTGCCGCCGCCTGATCGACATTCAGCTTGAGCTGAGGCGTGTCTTCCAGTCCGTTCGGACGCACCTGCGCCAACCGCTTGTCGCCCATCGCCATACCGAGCAACTGGTTGCGCGCGGCGAGCAGCTTTTCATGCCCCAGATTGCCCTGATCGAGCAATTGGAAGTCGAAGCCGGACGCATTGCCCAATTCCTGCACCGCCGGAGGCACGAAGGCGAAGGCCATGCCCGCAGAGAGCTTCTGGAACGCCATGTTGGCGCGCTGCGCGATGGCGGGAACGCCATTATCGCTGCCCTTGCGGTCCTTCCAGTCCTTCATCCGGGCGAAGACGATACCGACATTCTGGCCCTGCCCCACGAAACCGAAACCGGCGATGGTGAAGACAGCGGATACATTCTTCTTTTCATCGACCAGATAATGATTGCGCATCTTGGTCAAGGTGCGCTCGGTTTCCTCCAGCGTGGTTCCCGCCGGCAGCGACACCTGGTTGATGATGATGCCCTGGTCCTCGGCCGGCAAAAAGCCGCTCGGCAGGCGCAGGAAAATGAACGCCATGCCGACGACAATCAGCAGATAGAGGATCATGGTCCGCACCCAGCGGCGCTCCACCTTCTCCACCCCCTCGCCATAGCGAGTGACGCCCTTGTCGAAGGTGCGGTTGAACCAGCCGAAGAACCGGCCGAAAATCGACCCGAACCGCCCCGTCCATTGATCGTGGCCATGCGAAGCCGGCTTGAGAATGGTAGCGCACAAGGCCGGAGTCAGAATGAGCGCCACCAGCACCGACAGGATCATCGAGGAAACGATGGTGATCGAGAATTGCCGGAAAATGACGCCGGTGGAGCCACCGAAAAAGGCCATGGGCAGGAACACCGCCGACAGCACAAGGCCAATGCCGATCAGCGCGCCGCTGATCTCGTCCATCGACTTTTTCGCCGCCTCCTTGGGGCTTAGCCCTTCATCCTGGATCAGGCGCTCCACATTTTCGACGACAACGATCGCGTCGTCGACCAGCAGGCCGATCGCCAGCACCATGCCGAACAATGTCAGCGTGTTGATGGTGAAGCCAGCGGCGTAGAGAATCGCCAGCGCACCCAGCAACACCACCGGCACGGCGATGGTCGGGATGAGCGTCGCCCGCCAGTTCTGGAGGAAAATGAACATCACGACAAAGACGAGCAGGATAGCTTCGAACAGGGTATGGATCACCTGTTCGACCGACAGCTTCACGAAGGTGGAATTGTCGACCGGGAAATCATATTTGACCCAGCTCGGAAAATTCTTCGACAGGTCATCGACGCGATCCTTGACCGCCTGCACCGTGTCGAGCGCGTTGGCGCCGGGGGCCAGCTTGACGCCGAAACCCGATGCGGGCGCGCCGTTGAACTTGACGCCGAAGCCATAATTTTCCGCGCCCAACTCCACGCGCGCCACGTCCGACAGCAGCACGACCGAACCGTCACTGTTGCTGCGCAGGCGAATATTGCGGAACTCCTCAGGCGTGCGCAGGCGCGATTGGGCCGTTACCGTAGCATTGAGCGCCTGGCCCTCGGGCGAAGGCGCCCCACCGATCTGACCAGCCGAAACCTGGGCATTCTGCGCCTGGATCGCGGATTTCACATCGCCAGTGGTGACCTTCAGATTGGCCATCTTATAGGGGTCCAGCCAGACCCGCATCGCATATTGCGAACCAAATAGCTGCGTATCGCCAACGCCTGTCACGCGGCTTATCGGATCCTGCAAGCTCGACGCGATGAAGTCGGCGGCGTCTTCCTGATCGTGGATGCCGTCATCGGTATAGACGGCCATGATCAGCAGGAAACTGGACGTCGACTTGCTGACGCGAAGCCCTTGCTGCTGCACTTCCTGGGGCAACAGCGGCGTCGCCTGCGCCAGCTTGTTCTGCACCTGCACCTGAGCAATGTCGGGATCAGTTCCCTGTTCGAAAGTCAGGGTGATATTGAGATTGCCCGACCCGTCGCTGGTCGACGAGAAATAACGCAGATTATCGATGCCCTTGAGCTGTTGTTCGATGATCTGCGTCGTCGTGCTTTCCAGCGTCTGGGCGTTCGCGCCGGGATAGGTGGTCTGGATCGTCACCGCAGGCGGTGCGATCTCGGGAAATTGCGCCACTGGAAGCGATCGCAGGGCCAGCAGGCCCGCAAGCATGATGACGACGGCGATGACCCATGCGAAGATGGGTCGGTCGATGAAATAGCGGGCCATGGCTTACTTAGCCTCGGCCTGAGTACCGGCCTGTGCGCCCGCTTGCGCGCCATTGGCCTGGGCCGTGACCTGCTGGGGCGCGCCCGGCTTCACCACTGTACCGGGGCGCAGGTTGACCAGCCCTTCCACGATCAACTTGTCGCCGGGCTTCAGGCCACTGGTAACGATCCACTTGTCACCGACCGCGCGGTCCACTTCGACCTGGCGCACCTCGACCTTGTTCTCCTTGCCAACGACCATGGCCGTTGCGCGTCCGCGCGCATCGCGGCTGATGCCCTGCTGCGGGGCCAGAATGGCCTCGTTCCGCTGCCCCTCGACCAGCTTCGCGCGCACATACATGCCCGGCAACAACAGCCCGTCGGGATTGGGGAAGGTCGCGCGCAAGGTTACAGCGCCAGAGGCCGGATCGACCGTAACCTCGGAAAATTGCAGGCGGCCTTCGATGGGATAGACGCTGCCATTGGGCAGGAGCAACTGAATGCGGGCGCCATCGGTCTCGCTGACCCCGCCGTTTTTCATCGCCTGCTTGAGGTCGATAATCTGCGCCGCCGACTGGGTTACGTCGACATAGACGGTATCGGTGCGCTGGATCGTCGCCAGCGGGTCCGCCTGCCCGGCCTGAACAAGGGCGCCAGGGGTGAATAGCGACCGGCCGATCCGCCCGGAAATGGGCGCGCGGATACGGGTGAAATTCTGGTTCACCTGCGCCGCCTGGACCGCGCCACGCTGCGCCGCAACATCAGCGCGCGCCTGTTGAGCCGTGGCCACGGCATTGTCATATTCCTGCTTGCTGACCGCGTTTATCCCCACCAACTCCTTGTAGCGCTGGGCCTGAAGGTTGGTGGAGGTGATGGCCGCCTGCGCCCGTGCAAGCGCGCCTTGCGCCTGGGCCAGGGCCGCGCGATAGGGTGCATCGTCAATTTCGAACAGCACCTGTCCGGCCCGGACGAAACCGCCCTGGGTGAACAGGCTGCGGCGGATGACGCCGCTGATTTGCGGGCGAACCTCTGCGGTTTCCAGTGCAGCTACACGGCCAGGCAACTCATTCACCAGCGGAGCCGACTCGGTCTTCAAAGTCACGACGCCAACTGCCGGCGGCGGCGGTGCGGGTGGCTGGGTTTCGCCACAAGCGCTCAGCGCCAAGGCTGACGCGCACGCCAGCAAGCCGGTGAAAATCCCCTTTTGCATAGCCTGAATTCCGTTTCGCTTTGGATCGTTGGATTGGAATGAACGTTCATTCCGCTTGCCGGGCAGGTAGGATCATGCCACAGAAACTTCAAGGGTCAAAAAATGGACTGGGGTAAAATATGGTTGCAGTGCAACAGGAAAGGGACGGACGCACCCGCATATTGAGCACTGCGCGCATATTATTCGCCACGAACGGATTTCACCAGACCTCCATGGCGCAACTGGCCAGCGCGGCCCAGGTCTCCGTCGGCCAGATTTATCGCCTGTTCAAGGGCAAGGAAGATATTATCGAGGCGCTGGTTCAGGCCGATTCCAATGCCTGGACCACCGAGATGATCGCCTTGCGGACCAGACTGGATGCCGGCGAACTTTCAATCGAACAGACGTTCGCACAAATGCTGCTGCACACCGCCAACGAGAAGGACGAAGCGCTGTCCTTCGACATCATGGCGGAAGCGTTCCGCAACGAGGCGGTGGGGCGGACCATCGGCGAACTCTGTGCCGGGTTTCGCACATTTCTGCGCGATTTCGCCTGCGTCGCCAACCCCGACCTCTCAGGCGAAGCACTCGACGCTGCGGAGGAACTGCTCCTCGCGTGCATGTTCGGACTGGGCCATCGCAGCCTGTCGCGGCCGAAACTCAGTGCCGAATGCGCGGCCGAGCGCGCCGCCCAGATGATCGTCGCAGGATTGAAGGCCGTCCGCTGATGACGGTTCAGTCCAACTGCCGATAGACATTCACCGTTTCATGCGCGCAACGATCCCAGCTATAGCCGCCGGCGACCGCCAGTCCCTTCGCCACGGCGTCGCGGCGCCAGTGCTCGTCGAGCAGCGCCTGCTCCAACCGTTCGGAAAATCCATCGACATCCTCTGGCTGCACCAGCATGGCCGCGCCTCCCGTGACCTCTGGTAGGCAGGACGCATCGGAGACAACGACCGGCACGCCGCTGGCCATCGCTTCAACCGGGGGAAGGCCAAATCCTTCATAGATCGAAGGATAGACGAACAGCGCCGCCCCGGCATAGAGCAGCGGCAAATCCTCCTCCGGGACGAAGCCGAGATAACGGACCCAACCCTGGCGCGCGCCCTTGTCCATCAGATCGCGGACGGCATCGCTCAGCCACCCGGTCCCGCCTGTCACCATAAGCGGCCAGCGCTTGCGCACGACAGGCGGCAATTTTTCCCAGGCGTGAAGCAATTCGGTGATGCGCTTGCGCGGTTCGACCGTCGAAACGCACAGCGCATAGCCTTGCGGCGTCAGATCGTAGCGCGCCAGCGCCGGCGCGACAGCTTCGGCCGGGCGCGGCCGAAAAATCGGGCTTGCCGCGAGCGGAACGGCCGTGATCCGCTTCAAGTCGAAGCCCAGAAATTCGGCCAATTCGATCCGGGTCGTCTCACTATCGGTAATGATATGGCCCGCCCGCTTGATCGAGAGGCGGAAATGGCGCTCAAACTGCGCCAGACGTTCGGCCGGGTGAGTCTCGGGATAGCGAAAGACCGATAGGTCATGCACGGTAATCACACCGCCCGCGCCCGCCGGTGGCAGGAAATAATTGGGACCGTGAAACAGGTGGCTGCGCATGACGAAGGACTGACGCAGATTAACCGCCCATTTGTTGCGTTTGCGCAGCCATCGGAGCGGCTTGTTGCCCCATAGGGGGTGCTGGCCCTCGGTCAGCAGCAGGGACGGTTCGGCGATCCACTGACCGTTGCGATAATAGCGGACATTGTCCACACCATCGATCAACGGCACGCGCTGCGCCAATTCCCAGCTATAGCGGCCGATGCCTGATAGCCGAGGCTCAAGCGCCTCGACCGAAAGGATGACCCGCAGGCTCACCGCCCCCCGTCCGTCATATGCGCATGTCTCCGCCCCGTACGCACCGGCGCCTAGCCTTCCGCCGCCTACGCGAGCAAGCGAAAAACGCGCGTTACACCTGTCCTAGTGGGCAGCGACTCCTTCAGGCAAAACGACCGCCGACCAGCTTTTGCCAGGCACCAGATATTTGGCGGCGAGCGCCTGCAATTCTTCGGGTGTGATGCTCAGCATGTCCTTTGGCATATTCTGCATCGCCTGAACGTAGCGCGGATCCTGGGTCGCGCCTTCCATCTGGTTCATCCAGAAGGCGTTGCCCGTGCCGGCGCGCATCAATAATTGCTGCATCGGAGCGACGGCGCGTTTCAGTTCGTCGGCGCTCACGGGATTTTTCGCCAGGTCGGCGGCCGTTTCCTTCACGACATCGTAGAAATAGGCCACCCGATCAGGCCGGACCTGGCTGGTGACCAGGATGTAGCCGCCACTTTCATAGGAAAAAGGCCAATTATTCTGCACGCTTGGCGAATAGGCGGCGCCTTCGGTCGAACGCAGCTTGTCGAACAGCCGGTCGTTGAAGATCTGCGTCAATATCTCCAGTTGCCGGGCTTCCTTCTGCAACGCGAAGCCGCCGGACGTGGGCCACGCCATCACGGCCGCGGCCTGGTCCTTGTCCCCCTTGTGCCGCAGCACGACCGGCGCTTCGACATGCGCGGGAAAGCGCATCGCCTTGTTCGCGGCGGGCACGGGGACGTCGGGACGCGCGGGCAGCGCGCCAAACGTCGCGGCGACCGCCTGGATGGCGTCATCGGGCTGCACATGGCCGAAAATCTGGATTTCAATCGGCCCGGACGCCAGCACCGGCTCCCATGTCGCGCGGAAAGCCTGCGGCGTGAGCGCTTCGATCTCGCCGCGCGAGGGCGTGCGGAACCGCACATCCTTGTCGTGCAGCAACCAGTTGAGGTCGCGGCCCAGCACCGCGTCGGGCGCGCGCGACATGGCGTCATAGGCGACGATCGCACCCGTCTTCACCCGGGAGATCGGCGCGGGATCCCAACCGGGCGCAGCAAGCTTGGTCGCGAACAGCCGCAGCTGATCCTTGTAGTCCGCCGGGCGCGTCACCGCCTGTAGTTCGAACGCATCGTCATCAATGGAAAAATCCATTCCCATGCGCCGCCCGATGGTCAGTTCATCCAGTTCCCGCTGGTTCAGCTTGCCGATACCGCTCGCCACCAACGCATAGCCGCCCGCCCAGCTCGGCACCGGCTTGACTGGCGAGAAGGCCTGCTGGCCATGGCCGAAGCGCACATTGATCTGCACCTTCTCAGGCTCGGCGTCATTGGCGAAGAGCGTCAGCTTCACGCCGTTGGAAAAACTGATGCTCTCCATTCCGGGCAGCCCGATCGGCGTACGCGCGGTCACCGTGCCGGGCGCACCCAGCTTGGGCAGGTCGTCCATCGTCACCGGCTTGTCGGAAAGGCGCGCGTTGGTCGCCGCCTTGACCGGCGCCGCCAAGGCCGCCGCCAGCTTGGCGTCGGTCCCGGCTTCCACCTTGCCCGTCACCAGCATCGCGCGGAACACTCCGGCGGAAAAGAGTCGTTTCGTCGACTCCAAAATCTTCTGCGGCGTCATCGCCGGCTTGCCCGACCGGAAAATCTCAACGGCCGCTTCCGGGCTCACCGTGGTCTCGCGGATATCGACCGCGCTTACCAGGTCGCTCGCCTGCTTGGCTCCCGCCTCAGTCGGCGCATTTTCGACCTGGATGGCGAGCGCTGTATCCATCTGCGTATATTCGCGATCGATTTCGGCCTGACTGGGCGGCGCGGCCTTGGCGTCCTCGACAATCGCGCGCACATCGGCAAGCGCCTTCTGCCAATTGTCGCCGCTGGGAATGATGGACAGGAATGTGCCATCGGCCGAGCGGCTGACATCCTGCTGCTCTACGCTCGCCTGCAGGAAGCTGCCGCCGCCCCGCGCCGCCTGCTCCAGCCGCCGGCTGACGATCTGAAGCGCCAGCATGTCGGTCAACTTGTCCTGATTATAGACGATGGTATCGGCGTGCGGCTTCCAGGGCCGAAGCCATGCCATCGTCAGTCCGACCGGCACGCCCGGCTCCACAAAGACGCGCGTCGCCGGCAATTTGGCGTCGGGCGCGCCGAAATCGGGAATGGCCGCGCCCTTGCCCGGCACGTTCCAGTTCGCGAAATTATCCTTGATAAGCTGCTCGGCGAGTGCCGGGTCGATGTCGCCGGCAATGGAGATAACCGTATTTTCCGGCCGATACCAGCGCTGGTGGAACGCTTCCAGCTTCGCCGCCGTGGCGGCGTTCAACGTCGCCACCGTGCCGATCGGGGCATGTTCCGCCAAAGGCTGGCCGGCAAAGAAATGTTCGCGGCTGGCGTCGGAAATACGGGTCTGCGGTCCGTCACTCTCCCGCTTCTCCGCCAGCACGACGGCGCGTTCGGCATTGACCGCATTATCGACGATATTGGGATCGGCCATCATCCCGGCGAGAATCTTCATGCTTTCGCCCAGCGTCGCCTGCGTCGCCTGAGGCAGGTCCAGCGCGTAGGTGGTGCCGGTCGGCGTCGTCTGCGCATTGCTGTCGCTGCCGAAGGTCACGCCCAGCCGCTGCCAGATGCGCTTGGATTCGCCATCCGGCACATGGCGCGAGCCACGCATGGAGAGATGCTCCATATAATGGGCATAGCCCTGCTCGTCCTCGCGCTCCATCAGCGATCCGGCGTCGATCCGCAACCGGACGGACACCTGCCCCGGCGGCACGCCGTTGCGGCGCACCGCGTAGCGCAGCCCGTTGGGCAGGGTGCCGAACCGCCAGGCGGTATCGATCGGCACATCGCTATTTTCATAAAGCCAGGGCCGGACCTGGGCCTGGGTCGTCCCCTGCTCCGCGGGCGTGGCGGCCGCCATGGTCCTGGCCGCCAGCGGCAGCGGAGACCCAGACAGCAGGAGGGCGACGATAAGGAGCGAAGCGGCCGGACGGCGGGAGGAAAAGCGCATAGACAGACGAGCCTAACCGCACTTTCCTGAATGGCCACTGACAATGATGGCGGCGCGGAGAGAAGATTATTCGGGCGGCGACGCGCTCGCGACCCGTCGGTTTCGAACGGGGGCGAACCGGGAGTAGCACGCTACCCGCAGTCCGGCCCGCTCAAAACCAATGGCGGCGCGAGGCTTAGCGCGGCGCGCCGGTGCGCTGCACCGCACCCTTGTGCGTTCCCACGGCCCCGCCGCCGCCGCGACGCCGACGGCGGAACGGCTTGTTGTCGCCCCCTTCGCCGTCCGCGCGGTGCGCCTTGTCGGGCGAGCCGCGCTGCGCCCTTTGCTGGTCCTGATACCGGCGCTGTCCATCGGCGCGCTTGGTCTGCTGAGCCGGCGTCTGCCGTGGCCCCTTGCTCGGCGCGGCCGGCTTGGGCAGGCTGCGCACGGCCTCCAGGAAATTCTCCGGCAGCGCCACCATGTCCAGCTTCACGCGCGTCGCCCGCTCGATGGCCTTGAGATAAGGCCGCTCGTCGTCCGCTACGAAGCTGATCGCCACCCCTTCCGCCCCGGCGCGCGCGGTGCGGCCGATGCGATGGACATATTGTTCCGGCACGTTGGGAATCTCGAAATTGATGACATGGCTGACGCCCGACACGTCGATGCCGCGCGCGGCGATGTCGGTCGCCACCAGCAGCTTGACCTTGCCCTGGCGAAAGGCCTGGAGCGCGGTGGTGCGCTGGCCCTGGCTCTTGTTGCCATGGATGGCGAAGGCCTGGATGCCCGCGCCCTCCAGAAAGCGCACGACGCGGTCGGCGCCATGCTTGGTCCGGGTGAAGATCAACGCGCGATCAATCTCTTCCTGTTCCAACGTGATATGAAGCAGCGCCTGCTTTTCCGCCTGGTTGACGAAGGTCGCCTGCTGGCGCACCCGCTCGGCGGTGGTTGACTGCGGCGCAACGCTGACCTTTACCGGGTCTTTCAGGAACTGGCCCGCCAGCGACTCGATCTCCTTGGGCATGGTGGCCGAGAAGAAGAGATTCTGCCGGTCTGCGGGGAGCAGCTTTGCAATCCGCTTGAGCGGATGGATGAAGCCCATGTCCATCATCTGGTCGGCTTCGTCGAGGACGAAGATTTCCGTATCCTTGATGGTGAAGCAGCGCTGATCGATCAGGTCGAGCAGGCGACCGGGCGTGGCGACGACAATATCGACGCCGTTCGACAGCGCCTTGATCTGACGGTTGATCGGCACGCCGCCGAAAACGGTTTCGACGCTCAGCTTGAGGAAGCGGCCATAATCGCGAAAGCTCTGCGCGATCTGCGCCGCCAGTTCGCGCGTCGGGGACAGCACCAGCATCCGGCAGCCGCGCATGGGCGTGACTTTGGGATTGCGGGCAAAATAGTCCAGGCTGGGCAGCGCGAAGGCCGCCGTCTTGCCGGTTCCGGTCTGGGCAATGCCGCACAGGTCGCGCCCTTCCAGCAGCACGGGAATGGCCTTTTGCTGGATCGGCGTCGGGTTGGCGTATTTTTTGGCGGCAAGCGCCTTCAGGATCGGCTCTGACAAGCCAAGATCAGTGAATTCCATGAATTACTCACAAGTCGGCCGGGCGCCGACCGTCTGTAAAGCACAGAAAGGGCGCGAGGCGGGTTACGAAACGACCCGCGTGAAAAGGGAAGCCTCAAAGCTCAGCGCAGACTTGTCATTGGCCGGTCCCCCACCCTCTTCAAGGGTTCGGGACGATCACGCTGCCAATCGCTATGGCCCCTGAAGGCCGGTTGCTGCGCCGCAGCGCATATGGCCTGAAACCAATTGAAAAGCAAGCGGCCGCACACAGGGGGCGACCGCTTGCTCGTCCAACATGGATTCAAAGCGCTATTTCGGTGTGCTTGCCCTTCATTTCGCTTCGCACATCGCCGCCGAACATCATCTTGAACATACCCTTGATCGAAAGATCGGCGCGCCAGATTTCCGCCGTGCCCAGGTCGAATCGCAACATCAGCAGATTGGGATCATTGCGCCCGCCCGGATACCAGGCCTCAACCTCCTTCGACCAATAGCGGTCGATGACGGCAGGGTCGGTTTCCGGCGTCAGCACCCCGTCTATGCAGGCGAAGAGAGCATGGTCCTTCGCGACGAACTGCGCCATGGCCGCACCACCGGGCGCAAGGCGGTTATCTTTGGCGGTATAGAACCAGAAACAATGATTGGCCGCCGGGTCGAGCTGCGCCGTCATCGGCAGACTATGGTCCTGCACCCCTTGCAGGCCGACCATGACGAAAGGGCTGGAGCCCAGGTCCGCCCAGAAACGTTCGCGGATATCGGCTTGCGTACTCATCATCACATCTCCTTGGCTTTGCCCCTGTCAATTATCGGTCGCGCCCGAAGTTCCGCCCGGCCAGAAGTTCCGCCCAAAGCGTCGGGCGGGTTGATCTTGCATCGGCAAATCGCCACATGCGCATCATGCTGATCGAGACCGAACCGACGCCGAACCCGGCGACCGTCAAATTCCTGCCCGGCCGCGCCGTCATGGTCGCCGGAACGCGCGACTTCGCCAGCCCGGAGGAGGCCGAAGCATCGCCGCTGGCCAACGCCCTGTTTGGCCTGGGTGACGTCACCGGCGTCTTTTTCGGCGGCGACTTCATTTCGGTGACCATCGGGGCCGGATCGGACTGGCGCGACGTGAAGCCCGATGTGCTGGCGACTTTGCTCGATCATTTTTCGGCGGATATGCCCCTCTTCGCCCCCGGCTCCGCCGGCGACATCCATGTGTCCGCTGACGAGGAAAGCTTTGCCGACGCGCCCGAAGACGCCGAGATCATCGAACAGATCCGCGACCTCATCGATACGCGCGTGCGCCCGGCCGTCGCCAATGACGGCGGCGACATCGTCTATCGCGGCTTCGACAAAGGGACGGTCTATCTCAAGATGCAGGGCGCCTGCTCGGGCTGTCCCTCCTCGACCGCGACGCTCAAGAACGGCATCGAGCAACTGCTCAAACATTATGTTCCCGAAGTCACCGAAGTGCGCGCGGTCTGACGCGGCCTGGCCATTTGGCAAATCGCGCCGGATCGACTAACCGCTAGGCGAATCCGCATCCTGCGGCCGCTATACGGGAGTCCTTTTTGCGCCTGCTGGTGATCGACACTGCGACACAGGCCCTGTCGGTGGCGTTGCTGGATGATGGCGTGCCGATTGGCAGGCATCATGACATTGTCGGCCGCGGCCATGCCGAAGCGTTGCTGCCCGCCATCGCCGCCCTGCCCGACGGCGGGCGCGCCGACGCGATCGCCGTGGATGTCGGCCCCGGCAGCTTTACGGGCGTCCGCATCGGCATCGCTGCCGCCCGCGCACTGGCGCTGGCATGGAACCTACCGCTGCGGGGTTATGACGCGCTGTCCATCATCGCCGCCCGCGCGGCGCGCGAACATGATGGCGGCCCATTGATCGTTACCATCACCGGCGGCCATGGCGAACTGTTCTGGCAAAGCTTCACGCCGGACGGCCGCGCCCCGACCAGCCCCATCGCCTCCACCCCGATCGCGCAGCTCGCCGGGCAGATCGACGCCCCGACCATCTATGGGACCGGCGCTGAGGCGCTGGTGGCGGCGCGCGGGCGCGGCACCGCGATCAACCTCTATCCCGATGCCGGAGACTATCCCCTGATAGACGATCTGCCCGGCCTGCCGCCCACGCCCATCTACGGACGGGGCGCCGACGCGAAAACCATGGCGGAACGGGGCCTGTCATGATGCACAACCTCTCCCTCGATCTGTACGAGGCCGTCGATCGCGACGCCATGGCCGATGCCATGGATGTCATGGTCGCGGCGTTCGATCCCGCTTATGGTGAAGCCTGGACCCTGCCGCAACTCGCGGGCGTCATGACGATGCCCGGAACATGGCTGACCATCGCGCGGATCGACGCCACCCCGCTCGGCTTCGCACTGGTGCGGTCGGTGCTGGACGAATGCGAGCTGCTGCTGCTGGCGGTCGCCCCGCTCTGGCGCGGTCGCGGCGTTGGCGAGACGTTGCTGCACGACAGCCTCAGGACAGCGCGCCGCAAAGGCATCACATCCATGAATCTTGAAGTGCGCGCCAGTAACAACGCCATTCGTCTGTATGAGAAAGCGAAATTTGAATTCGTGCATCGCCGCCCCGGTTACTATCGCGGTAATGACGGTCAATTATATGATGCACTTAGTTTTCGCATAGACATGCGTATATAACCAAATCAGCTATTGCGAAAAGCACCTGACAGGTCTAGCGAAGCAGTACCGCTCCTGAAAACATTTCCTAGGGCGGGTCGCACAACAATATAGCCTTCGTAGGAAACAGGAAAATGGAAACCGAATCGGCCCAGAGCGAGCTGCTCATCACGTTGACGTCTGATATCGTCGCCGCGCATGTCTCCAACAACAGCGTCGCTGTTTCGGACGTATCGTCGCTGATCCACAATGTTCATGCCGCCCTGGCGACGCTGAACCAGCCCGCTGCCGCGCCGGAAGTAAAGCCGGAACCGGCTGTGTCGGTCCGCGCATCGATCAAGCCCGACTACATCGTCTGCCTGGAAGACGGCAAGAAGCTGAAGATGCTCAAGCGTCACCTGATGACCCATTATCAAATGACGCCGGAAGATTATCGCGCCAAATGGGGCCTGCCCGCCGATTATCCGATGGTGGCGCCCAATTATGCCGAACAGCGTCGCACCCTGGCCAAGAAGATCGGCCTTGGCACCAAGCGTCGCCGCACCCGCAGCAAATAAGCGGCCGGGCTGATTATAGGTCCTACATGCAAAGGGGCGCGTCGCTGGCGCGCCCCTTTCCTGTTGCGGGAAAAGCCGCTAGGCTTTGTCCGACTTTTCGCATGAAGCCAATAAGCGAGCCCGCATGAACCGCAAAATAGACGTCGAAGCCCTTTGCCATGAAAAAGGGCTGCGCATCACCGAGCAGCGCCGTGTGATCGCCCAGGTGCTGAGCGAAGCGACAGACCATCCCGACGTGGAAGAGTTGCACAAGCGGTCCGCCGCCATCGATCCCGGCATCTCGATCGCCACAGTCTATCGCACCGTGCGATTATTCGAGGAAGCGGGCATCTTGGAACGCCATGATTTCGGCGATGGTCGCGCGCGCTACGAAGCCGCGCCCGAATCCCATCACGATCACCTGATCGATGTGGAAACCGGCAACGTCATCGAATTCGTCGATCCCGAACTGGAACAGTTGCAGAAGCAGATCGCTGAAAAGCTGGGCTTCCGCCTGGTCGATCATCGCATGGAGCTTTACGGCGTCGCGCTCGATCGCAAAAACTGACGCGCTGGCGCCGCTGCGACGGACGGCGCGGATTGCCGCGCTGGCCGGCAGCTTGCTTGCCTGCCTTGCGCCGCATCTGGTCTATCGGCTGACCGGCAGACGGTCGCCCTGGCCGCCCCGCTTCCTCGCGCTGGCGGCCCGGTCGGTCGGCGCGCGCGTGCGGATAGCGGGTCGTCCCGCTGATGGCGACATATTCCTGCTGGCAAATCATGTGAGTTGGATCGACATTCTTGCGCTGGGCGGCGCCACCGGCGCGGCGTTCGTGTCGCATGATGGGGTGGCGCGCTGGCCCGTCATCGGCTGGCTGGCGGCGCAAAATAATACCCTCTTTGTCTCGCGGGAGAAACGCGGCGCGCTGGCGATCCAGATCGAGACGCTGCGAACTGCCCTGTCAGGGCATCAACCCGTCGCGCTTTTCCCCGAAGGCACGACGGGCGACGGGCGCACGCTGCTGCCGTTCAAGCCATCCTTGCTCTCCGTCCTGCTGCCGCCGCCGCGCGCAATGATGATCCAGCCGATCCACATCGATTATGGCCCCGCGGCCGATGACATTGCCTGGCTGGGCGAGGAACCGGCGGGCGCCAACGCCATGCGCGTACTGGGGCGCCGGGGCACGCTATCGATTACGCTGCACTTCCTCGAACCGTTCGACCCCGCGGTCTGTGCGGATCGCAAGGCCATCGCCGCCTTGGCGCGCGACAGGATAGCCATGAGCATCGCCACCCATCAGCGCTCTTCCGCTCTTCCATTGCCGCCTGTATAGCTGGATCGCATGAATCGTAACGACGCCCAAAAGACTCCAGCGACCTTCCAAGTCAAATCCTTCGGCTGCCAGATGAACGTCTATGATGGCGAACGCATGGCCGAGATGTTGGGCACGCGCGGCATGACCGCCGCGACGGATGGCGCCGCGGCCGACCTCGTCATCCTCAACACCTGCCACATCCGCGAAAAGGCGGTGGACAAGGTTTATTCCGACATCGGCCGTCTGACCCGCGAGGATGGCAGCCGCCCGATGATCGCCGTGGCCGGCTGCGTCGCTCAGGCGGAAGGCAGCGAAATCCAGCGCCGCGCCCGCAATGTCGATATTGTCGTCGGCCCGCAGGCCTATCATCGCCTGCCCGACCTGATCGACCGGGCCGGGCGGGGCGAAGAGGCGGTCGACACCGACATGCCGCTGGCGTCGAAGTTTGCCGCCCTGCCCGCGCGCACGAAACAGGCGCGGCCCACCGCTTTCCTGACCATCATGGAAGGCTGCGACAAATTTTGCACCTATTGCGTGGTGCCCTATACGCGCGGCGCGGAAATCAGCCGCTCGTGGAACGCGATCATTGACGAGGCGAAGGCGCTGGTCGATGGCGGCGCGCGTGAGATCACGCTGCTGGGCCAGAATGTCAACGCCTGGACCGGTGAGGACGACAAGGGCCGCGCGCAGGGCATGGACGGACTGGTCCGCGAGCTGGCGAAAATACCAGACCTCAAGCGCCTTCGCTACACCACCAGCCATCCCAATGACATGAGCGACGGCCTGATCGCCACCCATGGTGAGGTCGACAAGCTGATGCCCTTCCTGCACCTGCCGGTGCAATCGGGCAACAACCGTATCCTCAAGGCGATGAACCGCAGCCATGACGCAGAATCCTATCTGCGCATCATCGACAGGGTCCGCATGGCGCGACCCGACATCGCAGTGTCGGGCGACTTCATCGTCGGCTTCCCCGGCGAAACCGATGCGGAGTTCGAGGACACTTTGAAGATCGTCGAGCAAGTGCGTTATGCGCAATGCTATTCCTTCAAATATAGCCCGCGCCCCGGTACTCCCGCCGCCGAGATGGACGGGCAGATTCCGCTCACGGTCATGGATGAACGGCTGGCCCGCCTCCAGGCGCTGCTCAACCGGCAGCAGGCGGATTTCAACACCGCGACCGTGGGCCGCACCACCGACATTTTGCTGGAGCGCAAGGGCCGTCATCCCGGCCAGCTCATCGGCAAATCGCCCTGGCTCCAGTCGGTCGTCGTGACCGCGCCGGACCTGTCCATTGGCGACATGATCGACGTCGACATCATCAGCGCCGGCCCGAACAGCCTGGCCGGCGAACTCAGCAGGAGGAAGGCCGCTTGAACCAAAGCCTCGTCAGTCCCGCCTATGTGGGAACGCATCTCCCCGACAACGGGCCGCCCGATGGCCGATTGAAGTGGATGACAGACGAGGGAGGCTGCTGAATGTCGAAGAAACCCAACCACAATAGCCGCGCCGAAGCCACCGAGCGCGCCCGGCTCGAAGTCACTTTCGACCGGCCGCATCTGCTAGGCGCCTTGTTCGGCCAATATGACCAGAATCTGGTCGCGATCGAAAACCGCCTCGGCGTCTATATCGCCGCGCGCGGCAACAAGCTCCAGATCGAGGGCGAGGCCGAAGCCGCCGCCCGCGCCCGCGACGTGATGACCGGCCTCTACAACCGCATCGTGGCGGGGCAGGAAATCGACTCCGGCGCGGTCGAGGCGGTGATCGCCATGTCGTCCGAACCCACGCTCGACGGCATCATTCGCCATGACGTCGCCGAACCGCCCAAGGTGATGATCCGCACGCGCAAGAAGACCATCGTGCCGCGCTCGGCCACGCAGGTCACCTATATTGAGGCGCTGAACCGCAACGACATCATCTTCGCGCTCGGCCCGGCAGGCACGGGCAAGACCTATCTGGCGGTGGCGCAAGCGGTCAGCCAGCTCATCACCGGCAGCGTCGATCGGCTGATATTGTCGCGCCCGGCGGTGGAAGCGGGGGAAAAGCTGGGCTTCCTGCCCGGCGACATGAAGGAGAAGGTCGATCCCTATCTCCGTCCGATCTACGATGCGCTGCACGACACGCTGCCGGCCGAGCAGGTCGAACGGCGGATCGCGTCGGGCGAGATCGAGATCGCGCCACTCGCCTTCATGCGTGGCCGGACCCTGGCCAACGCCTTCATCGTGCTGGACGAAGCGCAGAACACCACCATCGCACAGATGAAGATGTTCCTCACCCGCTTTGGCGAAGGCAGCCGCATGGTCGTTTGCGGCGATCCCAAGCAGGTCGACCTGCCGCAACCGGGCATTTCAGGACTCGCCGATGCGGTCGCGCGGCTCGACGGTGTGGACGGCATCGCGATGGTGCCCTTCGGCATTGGCGACGTCGTTCGCCATCCGGTCGTGGGCCGCATCGTCCAGGCCTATGAAGGGCCGGACGCCTGAATTTCGGGGAATATTAACATGATTGAAGTCGCCCTTCTCCGCGAAGATGGCTGGCCTGGCGAAGATTGGGAGTCGCTCGCCCAGCGCGCCGTCAGCACCGCCATCGCGCACAGTCCCTATGCCGCTTTCGCGACCGATGCGGCGCTCTATGAAGTCGCGGTAAAGTTGACCAGCGACACAGAGGTCCAGTCCCTCAACCGCGCCTATCGCGACAAGGACAGGCCGACCAACGTGCTGTCCTTCCCGATGGTCCAGCATGATCTTCTGGAAGGCACCGGCAACACCGACGATGGCGAAGTGCTGTTGGGCGACATCGTGCTGGCGGAGGGCGTCTGCGCTGCCGAAGCCGCGGAAAAAGGCATATCGATTGCCGATCATGCCACGCATCTGATCGTCCACGGGACTTTTCATTTGCTTGGATATGACCATATGGACGACAATGAGGCGGAAGCCATGGAGGCGCTCGAAATCACGGCGCTCGCCAGCTTGGGCCTTTCCGATCCCTATGGGGATCGTGCAACTGGGGACTAGGAATATATATGGCTGAGGGCAGCCCGAAGGACAGCGCCGGTTCGAAAGAAGCGGACAGTAATAGCGAGGGTGGTTTATGGAGCGGTATCAAGTCGCTCCTGTTTGGCGAGAATGGTGAAACCAGCCTCCGCAAGGAACTGGAGGAAGCGCTCGACGAATATGACGAGGATGAGCAGGAAGACAATCGCGCCGCGCCGGTAAAGGGTGACCTTTCAGCGATCGAGCGGCAGATGGTCCGCAACCTGCTGCATTTTTCCGAACATACGGTCGACGACGTCGCGGTTCCGCGCTCGGACATCGTGGCGATCGAGGAAAAGGCGAGCTTCGCCGAACTCGCTGCCCTTTTCGCGGAAGCGGGCCATAGCCGCATTCCCGTCTATCGCGAAAATCTCGATACGATTGTGGGCATGATCCATATCCGCGACGCCTTCGCCATCCTGGCGGGCAAGACGCCGATGCCCGACAGTCTGGAACCGCTGATCCGCCAGCCCCTCTACGTGCCTGAGAGCATGGGTGCGCTGGACCTGCTGGCCGAAATGCGCGCCAAGCGCACCCACCTGGCCATCGTGCTCGACGAATATTCCGGGACCGAAGGCCTTCTGACCTTCGAGGATCTGGTCGAGGAAATCGTCGGCGACGTCGAGGATGAGCATGACGACGCCCCCGAAGCGATGCTGGTCCCGCTTGAAGGCGGCCTCTGGGATGCCGACGCCCGCGCCGAACTGGACGATGTCGCCGAAGAGATCGATCCGAAGCTGGGTGATGTGGAGGAGGATGTGGACACGCTGGGCGGCCTGGCCTTCGTCCTGGCGGGCCGCGTGCCGGAAACCGGCGAAATATTGGAACATAGCGAAAGCGGCTGGAAGCTCGAGATCATGGCGAGCGACAGCCGCCGCGTAACCCGCCTGCGCCTGCACCCCCCCGTGGCGCGGGAAGAAGAAGAGGAATAGCGGCTGAGGCGCGGCGCTTGGCCTCGTCCTGATCCCTCCGCTCCGACGAGGCAATGATTCCTGACAATCGCGAAATGTTAACGGCCATCTTCTAGATTGGCGGAAACAAGGCGCGCAGGTCACGCCGACATCGATCGAGGCTCATGCGGAACGAGCGGACCCAATTTGGCGGCAGGGCGCGCGCGGACATGTTGTTCGCCGCGCCGTGGAGCGTGCCTGAAAAACTGCTGCTCGCCGCCATCGTCGCAGCGACCCTGTTCTTCGCCGCCGTGACGCCGCCCTTTCAGGCCCCGGACGAAAACCAGCATTATATGAAGGCCCTGTCGTTGACGCAGGGCGATCTGCTGACTCGGCAGCAGGACGACGCGATCGGCACTGACCTGCCCCGCGCCGCGCTCGCCATTCATGCTGTGGATTTCCCGACCGATGTCCCGGCCACGCCACGCCGCTTCGCGCCCGATCAACTGACGAACAGCTGGTCGGCCGACGATAAGCGTCCCGGCACCGCCTTTGCCGACTTTCCCAACGTCGCCAGCTATGCGCCCAGCCTCTATGCGCCGGGCGCGGCCGGCCTTGCGCTGGGCCAGTCCCTTGGCCTGCCGGCGCTCGGCGCCTTCTACACGGGTCGATTGGTCAATGCGCTTGCCGGCATCATCCTCCTGATCGCCGCGCTGCGCCTACTGCCATTCGGGCGCAATGCGTTGCTCGCCACCGCCCTGCTGCCGACTTTCGCCTATCAGACGGGATCGCTCTCGCCCGACGCGGTCATCAACGGCTTCGGCTTTCTGGGCCTCGCCATCGCGCTGCGCGTCGGCTTCATGGGCGCAGCGCCCGCGCGCACAGCCGCCCTGCTCGTGACCGGGCCGCTGCTGGCGCTGTGCAAGGGGGTCTATCTGCCGCTCATGGCGGCCGGCCTGCGCTGGCCGCAAACACGCGGCGACATGCGGTCATGGCTCATCCTTGGCGCCATGGCATTTGGGGTGTTCGCCTTCATCGGCTGGATGCACTATTCCGGCGGCAGCCAGGCGCTCTATCATATCCAGTCGCGCAGGACCGGCGAAACGATGATGACCGCGCCGCTGCGCGACCAGCTCGCCATCGTCCTTGCCGACCCCGTCGCTTATGCCCACATCCTCCTGTCCAGCGTGATCGAGCGCGCTCCGGTCTATGCCTTGCAGATCGTGGGGCGGTTCGGCTGGAATGCCATCCTGCTGCCCCTGCTCGCCTATCCGCTGGCCGCGCTGATGCTGGGCGCGGGGGTCGCCAGCGGTTCGGGCGCGCGGTTCGGGATCGCGCAGCGCCTCTGGTGGCTCGTGGTCGCCGCCGGCGTCGCGCTGCTGATCGAAACCGCCATGTATCTGACCGGCACGCCGCTGGGCGCCGACTATGTCCAGGGGACGCAGGGCCGTTATTTCCTGCCCGTCCTGCCTTTGCTGCTGCTCGCTCTTTCGCCGGCCGATCCGGTGCGCGGCGCCCAGCGACTGCTGGGTATCACCGGGATCGCATTATTGCTGATCGCCGCCGTGACGGTCTTCGACAGTTTCTGGGTCCATGGCTTCATCACCAGCGACGGGATGCCGCCGCATGACGGCATCGCCCGCGCGCTGTTGTTGCCCTCCCCGCGCTGGTAGCCAGACGCCACAGAAAGCGAGCCAGCCCGCCCCCTCGATCCAGCCTGCCATGACGTCGCTCGGCCAATGCACGCCCAGCCAGACCCGGCTGACCCCGATCAAGGCAATAGCGCCACCGGCTGCCCAATATCCGCCACGCCGTCCCGCCAGCATCGCCAGCGCCCCGAACAACATCATATTGCCCGCCGAATGGCCGCTCGGGAAACTATAGGTGTGGACGATGTCGAGATGCGGCAGCAGATCCGGGCGCGGTGCGGCGAAAATCTGCTTGAGCGCCAGATTAAGCAAAGTGCCGCCCGCCATCGTCACGGCCAGCCACAACGCGGCGGCACGTCTGCCCATCGTCATGAAGGGCAGCACGACCACGGCCAGCAATGCCAGCCGACCCGCCGTCCCCCCGATCGCCGATGCCAGCCGCATCGCCGTGGTGACATGTTGACCGATCCCACCTTCGCGCGCAGTGCCGGCCCACTGCATCAACCCGACATTCAGCCCATCGAGCCACCCTGCCCGCTGCGCCAGCGCGATCAGCAAAACGCAAAAAAGCGCGAGAGCCAAAGCCCCCGCGCCTTTTGCCGGTCCTGTCCTTCGATCAGATATGAAGCGCGCGCCCATAAGCGGCCAGCACGCTTTCATGCATCGATTCCGAAATAGTGGGATGCGGGAACACCGTGTGCATCAATTCCGCCTCGGTCGTCTCCAACGTCTTGCCGATCGTGTAGCCCTGGATCATCTCCGTGACTTCCGCGCCGATCATATGGGCGCCCAGCAACTCGCCGGTCTTGGCGTCGAACACCGTCTTGGTGAAGCCTTCCGCCTCGCCCAGCGCGATCGCCTTGCCATTGCCGATGAAGGGGAACATGCCCACCTTCACCTCATAACCGGCTTCCTTCGCCTTGGCCTCGGTCAGGCCCACAGAAGCAATCTGCGGATGACAATAGGTGCACCCCGGAATGTTGCGCACATCCATGGCATGGGGATGCACATCCTTGTTCCCCAGCGCCTGCGCGATCGATTCCGCGACGATGACGCCTTCATGGCTCGCCTTGTGCGCCAGCCATGGCGGCGCGGTGACGTCGCCGATCGCCCACATGCCATCGACATTGGTGCGGCCATAGGCATCGGTCTTGATATGATAGCGCTGGTCCGGTTCGACGCCGACATCTTCCAGCCCCAGATTCTCGACATTGGGGACGATGCCGATCGCGACGATGACATGGCTATATTCAGCCGTCACGTCCTTGCCGTCCTTGCCCTTGATCGTGGCGGTCACGCCCTTGTCGCCCGTCGCGATCTTTTCGATCTTGGCGCCGGTCATGACGGTCATGCCCTGCTTCTTGACCGCCTTTTCCAGGAAAGCGGACACATCGGCATCCTCGACCGGAACGATGCGATCCATCATCTCGACCACGGTCACGTCAGCGCCCATGTCGTTGTAGAAGCTGGCGAACTCGATACCGATCGCGCCTGAACCGACGACCAGCAGCTTGGTCGGCATTTCCGGCGGCGTCATGGCATGGCGATAGGTCCACACCCGCTTGCCGTCCGCCTTCAGGTTAGGCAGGTCGCGGGCGCGGGCGCCGGTGGCGATGATGATATGCTTGGCCGTCAGTTCCTCGGTCTTGCCGTCCCTGGTCACGGACAGCTTGCCCTTGGCCACCAGCTTGCCGTCGCCCATATGGACGCTGATCTTGTTCTTCTTCATCAGGTGCGTGACGCCCTGGTTCAGCTGCTTGGCGACGCCGCGCGAACGCTTGACCACCGCCTCGATATCGGCGCTGATCTTCTCTGCCGCCAGGCCATAATCCTTGGCGTGCTGCATATAGTGGAAGATTTCAGCCGACCGCAGCAGCGCCTTGGTCGGGATGCAGCCCCAGTTGAGGCAGATGCCGCCCAGATTTTCGCGCTCGACGATCGCGGTCTTCAGTCCCAGCTGGGCGCAACGGATCGCGGCCACATAGCCGCCGGGGCCGGAGCCCAGCACGATGACATCGTAATTCTCAGCCATGGTCAGTCTCTCTAATCTTATTCCGCCAGCGGCGGCACGGAACGGGGCTGGCGATCCTCTCCGATCGCCACGAAGGTGAAGGTCGCGCGGGTCACGCGATAGCTGCGATCGTCATGGCGGGTCCGGCGCCATGCCTCCACGTCGATTTTCATCGACGTGCGCCCGACGGATTTCAGGGTCGCGAACACCGACACTTCATCGCCGACCACGACCGGGCGCAGGAACGTCATGCCCTCCACCGCGATGGTCACGGCGCGGCCATGGCTGTGCCGGGCGGCAACGGAACCGGCGGCCGAATCCATCAGGCTCATCAACCAGCCGCCGAATATATCCCCATAGGGATTGGTATCGGCCGGCATGGCGATGACGCGAACCGCCGGGCTGTGCTCCGGCGGCTGCTCTTCGACATGGCCCATCAGGCGAGCATACCGATCGGGTTTTCGACCAGCTGCTTGAACAACTGCATCAGGCGCGCGCCGTCCGCGCCATCGATTGCGCGATGGTCGAAGCTGCCGGTCGCCGACATGACGGTTGCGATCTGAAGCGAGTCATCGACCACGAACGGCCGCTTCTCGCCAGCGCCGATCGCCATGATCATCGCCTGGGGCGGGTTGATGACGGCTTCGAACTGCTTGATGCCGAACATGCCCATGTTGGACAGCGATGCGGTGCCGCCCTGATATTCCTCGGGCTTCAGCTTGCCTTCCTTGGCGCGGGTGGCAAGGTCTTTCATCGCGGTCGAAATGGCGGCGACGCCCTTGCCGCCGGCATCGGCGATGATCGGGGTGATGAGGCCGCCGGGGATGGAGACGGCGACGCTGATGTCGGCCCGCTTGAACTGGAGCATCTGGTCGCCGGCGAACTGCACATTGCATTCAGGCACTTCGATCAACGCGACGCCAAGCGCCTTGATCAGCATGTCGTTGACCGACAGCTTGACGTTGCGGCTGGCCAGCCCGGCGTTCAGCTCGCCGCGCAGCTTCAGCAGCTTGTCGAGCTGAATATCCACCGTCAGGTAGATATGCGGCACCTGCTGTTTGGATTCCGTCAGGCGGCGCGCGATCGTCTTGCGCATACCGCTCAGCTTGACGACCTCGTGCGGGATGCCGAAATCCTGCGCGGCGGCAGCGACCGGAGCTGGCGATGCGGCGGCGGGCGCCGGC
>NZ_AYOY01000180.1 GCF_000508185.1 Sphingobium sp. C100
TACAGAATTGACTATTTTGTAACATATATTAATACTATATTTCATATACTTATCTCTTTGCGCCCGCTTTTTTACGCCCGCCGCGATTCGCGACGATACACCCTGCTCTGTCGGCCTGTTAAGGAAATGTAAAGCATAATCAGAGGCCTCGCGGCTGGATTTTATTGCGATATCGAAATGAATCTCTTTGAATATTCGAGATAGACTTAAGCGCATAGAAGAAATATTGAATTTTATTCAGTTATAGTTTTGCATATTTATCCCTATTCGTAACTCTTGTGATCTATTTCATTAGCTGTTGGGTTCGAACGATAACGGCAAAACTTCGAATTATCGCTGCTGCTTTGGTTGAAAAGGGATTGCCACCCGTCCTATGATGCAGGCGGGATGTTTGAGTATAATAAGATTGAGACAGGCCATGCCCTTGTCTGACCTCATCGCGAAAAGTCCGATCGCGGCCGTGATCTGCGACCCATTGCGGCCGGACAATCCCATTATTGACTGCAACACGTCTTTCCTGGGTCTGACCGGCTATGCGCGCGACGAGGTGATAGGCCGCAATTGCCGTTTCATGAGGGGGGCTGACACCGACCCCGGACAGACCGAGAATCTGCGTGCGGCAATCCATGACCGCCGGCCGATCTTGGAGGAGATACTGAACTACAAGAAGGACGGTTCGCCGTTTCGCAATGCGGTCCTCATCGCGCCGATTTTCGACGACAAGGGACAGCTGCAATATTTTCTGGGTTCACTCATGGAAGTCGACGACCCCTTGTTGGGAAGGAACCGGCGTGCCCAGGCGATGGGTAAGGTGTCAGCTTTGACCAAGCGACAACAGGAAGTGCTGATCCAGATGGCGGCCGGGCAGTTGAATAAGCAGATTGCCTATAATCTTGGTCTGTCGGAAAGGACGGTCAAGATGCACAAGGCCGCCTTACAAAAAGCGCTCGGGGCTTCTACTTCGGCGGATGCGATCCGGCTGGCAGTGGAAGCGGGATATTGATCGATATTCTCGTGCCGCCGGTGGCAGCGAATTCTGCGGCGAGCCGGGTCAATATGGATTGTCGCGTTCGACCGGACGTATGAAATGGATTGAACATTCGAATTCGTTACGCCTGACGACGACACCCTCTACCGCAAAGCGATCCACATATATTTTTACACGCGCGTTGAGGGAGGGAGTGTAACTGGCCCCGATCAGCAGCCCCTTGGGTACGACACGCCTGATCCTGATTTCCATGAGCGCATCACCATCTTGAAGCTGCCCATCAAGTGCCGTGCGGCGGTGTCGAAAACATTCATAAATCGCTTTTGCATCCATCGAAGATAGTCTTTTCACAAGCCTCATCGGGAACGAACTGAGGGCGGGCGCCAGTCCCTAGTCGTCAAAATCTTAACATAGATCAATATAATATACAGGATTTGGCCTTCGGTGCAAACGCAAGTCGCTGAATGAAAAGCGAAATTATCCTAGGTTATTATAACGCTGATCTTGAAAGGCAGCCATGGGCACGCCCTGGGCGAGCCGCGCCTGTGTGGCAATGCGGATGGCGGGTGTCCCGCGCCAAGCCGGTACACGACCGGCGTGCCGGGCACCGCTTACCCAAGCGGTGTTTAAATTGTCGCTGATCAGGGAAAATGGTGCACCCAAGTGGATTCGAACCACTGGCCTTTGCCTTCGGAGCTAGAACTACAACGCTACGCTAGGCTTTTCAATCCAACGCTAGAGCGCGACAAGTCATTGTTTATACAGTGCTTTATTGACAGATAGGGTCTTCCAGACTACGCAAAGACACCCCACAGTTTTCGATCTGCTGGTGAGTTTTTGGTGAGTTTTTTGGAGCCGCTTTAGCGAGGTGCGTATGCCAAAACTGACGAAAATCGTCGTCGACAAAGCCGAACCACGCGATCGGCAATATACCGTTTGGTGCAGCGATCTGAAGGGCTTCGGCGTGTTCGTGCTGCCTTCGGGCACGCGCACCTATTTCGTCGACTACCGCAATGCCAACAATGTCCGGCGCCGGATGAAGCTCGGTCGCCACGGCACCGTCACCGCCGAACAGGCGCGCACGCTGGCGATCCAGGCGTTGGCCGACGTCGCCAAGGGCAACGACCCACTCGAAGATCGGAACAGCGCCCGCAAGGCGATTTCGGTCAAGGAGCTGTGCGAACTCTATATGGCGGAACTGGAAGCCGGCCGGATTCTCGGCAAGGGCGGGCGGCCCAAGAAGGCCAGCACCAAGATCACCGATCTTGGTCGGATTACCCGCCATATCATTCCGCTGCTCGGCTCTAAGCGCGTCACGCACGTGACCAAGGCGGACGTGACGGCGATGATGAAGGATATCATGGCCGGCAAGACCCGCACGACCGAGAAGACGAAAAATCTGCGCGGTAAGTCCATTGTCCGGGGCGGCCTTGGGGCGGCGAGCCGCACGGTTGGGCTGCTGGGCGGCATCTTCACCTACGCGCGGGATGAATTGGGTATCATTGAGAACAATCCCGCCCACGGTGTCCGCAAGCCCAAGGACGTGGTGCGAAAGCGTCGGCTGAACGAGGATGAATATCGTGCGCTCGGCCGCATCCTCGCCAAAGCGGCCGAGGATGAGCGCTATACGCGCACCGTCGACATCATCCGGCTGATCGCCATGTCAGGCTGCCGTCGCGGCGAGATCATCGAGGTGCGAAAGGCCGAGATAGACACGGTTGGAAGCGCGTTCCGCTTCGAGGATACTAAGGAGGGCCAATCCGTTCGCCCAATGGGCTTGCCCATCGTCGAGTATTTTGACGAACAGGATATGGATGGCGACAGCCCTTATGTGTTTCCGGGCGAGAGGAACACGGACGGGCCGTTTGGCAGCTTCCCTCGGCATTGGGAGAGAATTTTCGCGGATACCGAAATGGCTGACCTCACCGCGCATGTGCTGCGTCACAGCTTCGCCAGCATCGCCAACGATCTCGGCTTTACCGAGATCACCATCGCGGCGCTGCTGGGTCATGCTTCGGGGTCTATCACGAGCCGCTATGTTCACACGCTCGATGCAGCGCTCGTCATGGCCGCCGACACGGTGGCGGGTTACATACAGGCGCTCTTGGATGGCGTAGCGGTGACCCATACGAACTACGCGCTTGACCGAGCGTCCCGAAAGGCAGCGCTGACGCGGTTCTTGTCTCCACTGGCCCAAACTCCCTCGGTTGACGAAGGTGCATCTCTCGCCGCCTGACGTGCGTGTTCGGGAATGATTGCGGAAGACCTAGGATATCTCGACATGGTTTAATCGAGAATGTGAGCCGAGGTTAAGGTCTGTCGAGGCAAACCGTTGGTCGACAAGAGACGCTTGCCTGGTGGCTAGGCCCAACCGCAACAAAATCCCGAGCCCCATATCAGCCAGATTCCTTCGAGAGCATATAGTCTCGCGTGCGAGGAACGGCATCACGTCGATGCGCGACTTGGAGTTGGAAAACCATGAGATCGCCTTGCCGGAAGGCCATTTCGCAGACGGCGAGATAGAATTCCCACATGCGGCAGAAACGCTCGTCATAAAGCGCGCGCGCTTGAGCACGATTTTGCTGAAAGCGATCATACCAGTGCAGTAACGTATCCGCGTAATGCAGCCTAAGAATCTCGACGTCGGTAACCCAAAGTCCGCTTCGCTCAACCGCGCCCAAAACTTCTGAAAGGGCCGGAACGTATCCGCCGGGAAAAATATACTTGGAAATCCACGGGTCATCGCTTCCCGGTGGAGATCGGCGTCCGATCGAGTGAATGACGCCGATGCCGTCAGGCGCAAGGCAGCGGGCAATCGTCGAAAAGAAAGTACCATAGTGGGGTGGGCCGACATGTTCGAACATGCCGACTGAAACGATCCGATCAAACCGTTCGTCGATGTCACGATAATCCAGCAGGTCAAACCGAACCTGATCGGCGAGATCCTCTTCCTCCGCTCGCTTGCGCGCGACTTGGAGTTGTTCCCGAGACAAAGTGATGCCGCGCGCTGATACTCCGTGGGTTCGCGCGAACTCGAGTGCGAGCCCACCCCAGCCGCATCCGATATCTAGCAACCTGTGGTCGGGACAAAGCAGGAGCTTAGCGGCCAAATGCCGTTTCTTGGCGGATTGCCCCTCGTCAAGAGTTTCGGTTCCCTGTGGGAAATAGCCGCATGAATATTGGCGATCGGAATCGAGGAAGAGGTCGTAGAGTGTGCCTGAGAGATCGTAATGATGCGCTACGTTCCGGCGTGATCTGGCTCTATGATTACGTCCCACGCGGAAAGGCTTGTATGCCGCCAATCTGGCGCGGATCACGGTCGCGTCCGTCAACGTGGTGTAATTTCGGCGGTGGCCGGGGGTCATCGTCAGGCGGCTTTGGCGGTGATGTGTAGGGGCTGATTTTCCTCCTCGATCATGATGGTTTGGTTGAGTTCGGCCATGCCTTCGATCTGCATGTAACGGTGCTGGAGCTGCCACTCGTCGTTCTGTTCGAGGAGCACGGCGCCGACGAGGCGCACGATGCTGTCTTCGTTGGGGAAGATACCCACGACGTCGGCGCGTCGCTTGACCTCCTTGTTCAGCCGCTCGAGCGGATTGGTCGAGTGTAACTTCGTGCGGTGCTGGGTGGGGAAGCCGGTGTAGGCGAGCACGTCGGTTTCGGCCTCGTCCATGCACGCGCCGAGCTTGGGCCAACGGGTGCGCAACTGGTCGGCGACCTGTCGCCAGACCTGCGTTGCGCTTTTCTGATCGGGCTGCAGGAAGACCTGGCGGATCGCGGCGGCGACGACAGTGTTCTGGCCCTTGGGCACGTAGGACAGCGCGTTCCTCATGAAGTGGACGCGGCAGCGCTGCCAGGTGGCGCCCATGACGCGGGTGATCGCGCCCTTGAGGCCCTCATGGGCATCGGAGATGACCAGCTTCACGCCGGTGAGGCCGCGCCGGACGAGGTCCTTGAGGAAGTCGGACCAGAAGACCTCGGCTTCCGAAGGCCCGATATGCAGGCCGACGATCTCGCGCCGGCCCTCGGTGTTGACGGCCATGGCGATTATTGCGGCAACGCTGATGATCCGCCCGCCTTCGCGCACCTTGAGATAGGTGGCGTCGAGCTAGAGATAGGGCCATTCGCCGGTCAGTGGGCGCTTGAGGAAGGCCTGGACGCGCTCGTCGATGTCCTTGCACAGCTTGGAGACCGTGGACTTCGAGATGCCGGTCATGCCCATGGCCTGGACCAGTTCGTCGACCCGCCGCGTGCTGACGCCGCCGATCCACGCTTCCTGGATGACGGCGACCAGCGCCTTCTCCACCATTTTGCGCGGCTCCAGGAAGCCGGGGAAGTAGGAGCCGGTTCGCAGCTTGGGGATCTTGAGATTGAGAGTGCCGACCCGGGTGTCCAGCGAGCGGTCGCGATAGCCGTTGCGCCAGGTGGCGCGCTCCCCGCTGCGCTCGTGCCGGCCCGCGCCGATCAGCCCGTCAACATCGGCCTCCATGATCAGTTGCAGCACGCTCTCGGCGATGGTGCGTAAAAAATCCGGTTGGCCGCCCTTCGCAGCCAGCTCTTCGATCAGTAATCTGTCCTCGGTCATCGGGAACTCCTCTTCGTCACGGTTGAAGTGTGCAAACTCCACCATAACGATGAGCCCGGTGGCCACCAGCGATGCCGCATTCCGGGGCGGGGCATGCCCCACCCCGGAATACACCATCGCCTACACCGGAAATTACACCACGAGCGCGGACGCTAGCCGGATCACTTGCACAGGGTGCTCATCGAGGGCTTGCAGGTTAGAGGTGGTGATTCTGAGCAGGTCGCGGATCGAGCCTGCTTCGAAGGTGATCCGACCGTCCATATAAGCTTCGCCCAGAGCGAGTGTGGGTGACAAGGCCAGTTTCAGTGGGAGGACTTTGTCATGCAGACGCACCGTGACCTGCTCATCGCAATCCTCGCTCCCGAAATGATGACAATGGCCTGCGCTGTCTGTGATGGTGAGGCGGCCTTTCTGCACGAGCTTTTGAATCATGCCGGAAATCAGCGGCAATCTTGAATTTGCATTCGCTCTATTTTTTCGAGGCATTCGTTCGTTCCGGGTTCGGTAGGTGATCCTAAAGACGAAACCGGGCGCCGAAGCTTACAGTGTTAGGTCAGAAACGTCTGTTTCCTCCCGTTCTCACTTTGAATTCTGTCAGGCGAGCAGATGCTGTCCACTGTCGACCGGAATCACCGTGCCGGTGATACGGCGCGCTGCATCACTGACCAGAAACGCAGCGAGCGCGCCCACATCGGCGACAGTAACGAGCTGCCGTTCCGGAACGGCAGCGGCTGCGCGATTCAGCATCTCGTCGAAGCGGTCGATACCGCTTGCAGCGCGCGTTGCGATCGGACCTGGCGAGATTGCGTGCGCACGGATACCTTTTGGCCCAAGTTCCGCTGCGACGTAACGCGTGGCGCTCTCCAGCGCTGCCTTGACGGGCCCCATCAGGTTATAGTGCTCCACCACGCGCTCGGAGCCGTAGAAGGTGACGGTGAGCAAGCAACCGCCGTTATGCATCAGGGGTTCCGCGCGGCGCGCCATCTCTAAGAAGGAATGACAGGACACGTCCATTGCGGTGGCAAATCCCTTCGCCGAGCTGTCAACGATCCGACCCTGCAAATCTTCCTTGGGTGCGAAGGCGATGGAGTGGAGCAGGAAGTCGAGTTCGCCCCATTCGCGTTCCACCCGCTTAAAGAGCGCTTCGGTCTGACCAGATTCGCGCACATCGCAGGGCACCAGCCATTCTGCGCCCAATGCGTCGGCGACCGGCTCCACGAAGGGGCGAGCCTTTTCGTTAAGGTAGGTAGCGCCAATCCGGGCGCCGCAATCACGAAATACCTTCGCGCAGCCGGCGGCAATGCTATGCTCGTTGGCTATACCGATCACGAGGCCCCGTTTGCCCGAAAGATCGACGAGCGCCTTCACGACGGCTCCGTCCGGAGAATACGCTGGGTGTCGATGGCAATCATCCGTTCCTCGTCAGTTGGTAGGACCATGAGCTTAATCCGGCTTTCTGGCGCACTTATGAGATAGTCGCCTCGCTCATTTGCTGACGGATCAAGGCAGGCGCCCAGCCACTGCAGCCCTCTTGCCACCCGGTTTCTGATCGGCGCCGCATTTTCACCGATGCCACCGGTAAATATGAACGCATCCAGGCCCTCGAGCGAGGCGGCAAGCGCACCGGATTGCATCACGATCCGATAGATGAATAGTTCGACGGCTTCAGCCGCAGCAGTTTCATGGCTGGCCAGCAGGGTGCGCATGTCGCTCGAGACGCCGGACACACCGAGCAGCCCCGATTCCGAATAGAGCATATGCTCAATGGCCTTGAGGCTCATGCCCTGTTGCATCAGGTAGATGAGAATGCCGGGATCGATGGTGCCGCAACGAGTCCCCATTACCAATCCGTCTAGCGCGGTGAAGCCCATGGTGGATTCGATGCTGTGTCCGCCCTTCATCGCGCACAAGCTGGCGCCATTGCCCAGATGCGCCGCGATCACTTGCCCCCCGGCTGTGGGCGCGTCCCGTTCCGCGAGGCAGCGAGCAATATAGGCATAAGAAATGCCGTGGAAGCCGTACCGTCGGATGCCTTTCGCGCTCAACCCGCGCGGCAGGGCCACGCGCCGCGCTACCTCGGGCTGCGCCTGATGGAAGGCCGTGTCGAAGCAGGCGACTTGGGGCAGGCGCGGCCGGTGCTGCGCGATAGCGCGCACCGCCGCAAGATTGTGAGGTTGATGCAGCGGAGCCAGGGGAGAGAGCGCATCGAGCGCTGCCAGCACGTCAGCATCGATGCGCACCGGCGCGGTGAAGCGGTCGCCGCCATGCACAACGCGATGCCCGGCGGCATGCAGGCCGGAACCAATCCAGCTCTCCAGGCGCTCGAGCAGCTTGCCGAGCAATGCTTCGTGGCTGAGCGTCGCATCGCCCCAGCGGCGCTCCACCACAACAGCCCCATTCGCATCGCGGGCGATCAGGTGCGGTGCAATGCCGATCTCGTCGATCTTGCCATGGGCGAGCCGCGTCGGCTCACGTTCGCACGCGTTGGCGAAGACCGCGAACTTGATGCTCGATGAACCGGCGTTGAGGCACAGGATCGTCACGCCGGTTGCTCAGCGAGGAGTCCGGGCGCAGCCTTGGTCGCTGCCCGCGCGAGCAGCAGCGCAACGGCGCAGGAGGCAAGACGGGTGCGCACGCTGTCTGCGCGACTGGTGAGAATAATCGGTACTCGCGCACCCAGCACGACACCAGCCGCATCCGCGCCGCCAAGAAATGTCAATTGCTTGGCCAGCATATTGCCGGCCTCCAGATTGGGCACCATCAGGATGTCAGCTTGGCCGGCCACGGGCGAGATGATGCCCTTTTCCTCTGCGGCCTGAGCACTGACCGCGTTATCGAAGGCGAGCGGACCGTCGACAATCGCACCGGCGATCTGGCCGCGATCCGCCATCTTGCACAGCGCCGCCGCCTCCAGCGTAGTACGCATCTTGGGGTTGACCGTCTCCACTGCCGCGAGGATCGCCGCCTTTGGCCGCTCGATACCCATCACATGTGCCAGGTCGATGGCGTTGCGCAGAATGTCAGCTTTGTCATCGAGTGTCGGCTCGATGTTGATGGCGGCATCAGTGATTATGAGGGGCCGGGCATGGCCCGGCACATCCATGATGTAGGCATGGCTAATCCGGCGCTCGGTTCGCAGACCGGCGTCGGAGGCAAGCACCGCGCTCATCAGTTCGTCGGTATGAAGCGAGCCCTTCATCAGCAGCCTTGCCTCACCCATGCTCACAAGCGCCACCGCTTTTGCCGCAGCAGCATGGCTATGCGGCGCGTCGACGATCCGGAAGGCATCGATGCTTCGGCCCGCCACTTGCGCGCTTTGCCTGATGCGCGCCTCTGGACCGACCAGAATGGGCGTAATCATTCCGCCCTCCGCCGCATCGGCAACGGCGACGATCGCGTCCGGGCTGCACGGATGGGCCACTGCCGTCTCTATCGGACCTTGAGTGCCAACTTGATCGAGCAGGCGCCGATGGCCCTCATGTCCGATCAGGCGTATTTCGGGCAGTGGAACGCGCCGGCGGGCCACTTTTTCGGTCGGCGCCATCACCTCGGCTTGTCCGGTGATGACTTCGCGGCCTTCAGCGCTGACGCAGCGGCAATCGAACAGGATCAAATGATCCAGTTCCCGTTTATCTGTAACCGTCACGCTGGCAGTGATCATGTCCCCTACGCTTACCGGTGCCAGGAAGCGCAGCGACTGGCCCCGATAGATCGTGCCAGGGCCCGGCAGCTCCGTCCCGAGCACAGCCGAGATCAGGCCGGCACCCCACATGCCGTGAGCGACAACATGGTGAAACAGGTCGGTTTCCGCATAGTCCGGGTCGATATGCGCAGGGTTCACGTCGCCGGAGACGGCCGCGAATAACCAGATGTCATCGGACGTGAGCGTGCGGGTGACGTTTGCCGTATCTCCGATCCGGATTTCGTCGAACGTGCGGTTCTCGATCATCGGGCCGGTCATCTGAGCGCTCCGGAGATGATGGCGGGGCTCGGCGGTGATGCTAGTATTGTACTCGCCAGACCGACTTTCGAAGATTCGATGCCGATCGCCGGCGCCACTTCGGTCAACCTGCGAATGCATGCACCGGCTAGCTGTTCAGCGCGCACCGTTTTCTGTGCCATCTGCAGGCTTGCCCATTGCCGAACCGTAGGCCAGTTCGAACACATTTTCCTCGATGGCATCGCGTTGCTCGCGAGCCTTTTCGATGATCTTGGAAATCCGTTCGCTTGCTTCTCGTTCGGCCGCACGGAATGGGTCGGTGGGCGGCAACGACTTCCGGCCACGTTCGACCATCGACGCTAGAGCCGTTATTGCCCGCATCCAGGGGTTGAATTCCTCCGAGAAGAGATACCGGCTCGTCCGCATGGGATGCAGCCATTCGAGCATCGAAGCTGTTGCGGGGTTGGAAAGGCTCTGGACGAAAGGGCTAATGAAGGTGCTGTAGAATGCCTCGTTCGCCTCCGACATTTCCCTGACCCGCTCGAAGGCCTGGCGCGGCGTGTCCACCTCAATATCGGAGACGTCACGCTCTTCGAAGTGGACGGTATATTCGCGTTTGTGGCAATCGGGATCGCCCGTGGGATTGTCGATCTTCATCTCGTAAAGACCGGGCGGCAGCGCCGAAATCTGCTCGATGCTCTCCAGAATTGCGCGGTGCTCGAACCGCGCAACCTTCGCCGACACGAAGATGCCGAGATGACCGATATGCGGATTGGTCAGATAGACGATGCGCTGCCCGGCATTCTTGAGATCGGCGGTGTCGCGATAGACAGCCGGTATCCAGTCAAGTGCCTGCTGCGGAGGGGTGATGTTGTCGCCGTAGGAAGCGAAAATCACCAAGGGATTGCGGATATTGCGCAAATTCACCGAACAGCCATGGCAGATGTTCAGCTTACCCTCCTCGAGCTTGTTGCCGATGAAGAGATTTTCAACGATCGCCACGATTTCCTCACGGCTCAGGAAATACCAGGCATTCCACCACCGCTCGAACTCGAGAAAGCGCTCCCGCTCAGTGTCGAGATTGGTGAAGAGATTCGCATATTTGTCCCAAACGGATTCAGGCTTCAGATTCTCGAAGTTCGCGATGAGCCACGCACCGTCGAGACGACCATCGCCCAGATCGGCGAGGAAATGCGTCATCCATACGCCGCCCACGAACCCCGCCGCGATGCGCATAGGATTCACGCCCGACTTTCCAGCCCAGTAGGAGAGCGGCGAGCCGTTAAGAACGGTAGGGCCGATCAGACCTTCGCAATCCGCGGCCAGCAGTGTGGCGGCCCATCCTGCCTGGCAATTGCCATATAGGATCGGCGCTTCGTCGGGATGTCTGCGTGCCACTTCCTCCACGAAACGGCGCAATGCGTGCAGGACATTCCCAAGGGTCTGACCGGGACAGGGTTCAGGAAAGAACGACACGAAATAGACGGGATGCCCTTGATGCATCGCGATGCCGATCTCGGAATCGCGCTTGAATCCCCCGATGCCTGGACCGTGACCGGCGCGCGGATCAAGAACCACAACAGGTGGCTTCTCGGGATCGAGACAGTCTTCCAGGCAAGCCTCGTCGATACGAGTGATGCGCAAAAGCGCGTAATTCGCCGGTTCCTCGAAGCGTCGCGCATCGAGGATCATTTCATAGTCGAAATCGAGGAGCGGAGGTTTTCCCGCGCGTTCGTGCGCAATCATGTTGTCCGCACGCTGCCGAAGCGTATCCCAGAACAGGATACCTCGCTCCCATAGGTCTCGCTGATACGCCCACCAACCCTGCCATGCATTTTCCTCGACCTGATCGATCTTATGAGGAACGATCGCCGGAAGCGCTGCTACCGCCTGTACCCCGGCGGGCAGCGATCCCGTGGCCGAGCGCAACGCTTTGGCTTTCCCGTTGTCTGTCGCTCGTGTTTGCTTGACGTCGGTCATGCTTGGCTCCTGCGGTTTGTCCGTGCGGCCAGGAAATTGAACAAGGGGCAGAAGATCAGCGCTACATACCAAGCAAAGGCGAAGCTCTCGATCAGCCCCAAAATGAAGCTGGGCCAGTCCAGCCAGGTAAAGCCGGGTAATAAGCGCTCCCAGGTCGAATGCATCTCTTGTGCTGGAAAGAGCAGGTCATGCCCGACGCAGAGCACATAGGTGAAGGCAAGGAATATCCCGAGGCTCATACCGAACGTGACAAGCGGGATCTGCGGACTGCCTGCTGCTCTCACAACAGAAATTCCGGCGCCGTTTTGCGGCGGTCTGATCGGCTCAGGCATGACGATGCTCCGTTGCAAGGGTTCTGGCTTGCTCGCCCAGATACCGTTCGGGCGCGGCTTCAAACGTTTCGCGATGCTCGGCTGAACAGAAATAATAGACACGTCCGCCAAAGACGCTCGATTTCGCGCTGTTCGTCTCGACATTCATGCCGCAGACCGGATCGATATCGCGTGTTGGCGGCGTCCGGCCGCCCGGTGGATCGGAATGACCTCCCGAATGACCACCGTGGCCGTGGCCCATCACATGAGCCCCGCAGCCAAACCGCATCATCACAAAGAACAGGGCGGCCCAGAAAGCGAAATAGAGAAGCGTACTCATGCCACCTAGGAAGCCGTGCCGGTTTGCGGTTTCGCTGACTTCGGCGATGACCTTTCGTGTTCGGTCGCCTGCTGGCGCGCTTCACCCGCCATATCACGCGCCATCGCCATGCAGCACTCGCCAATCTTCTGCGTCGTTTCCGACCAGCGTTTGGCCTGTTGGGACGAGCGCTCGAGGAAGAGCGATGCAATCTCGGCTTCGGTCGCCAGGATGTTCTGCGGCTGTCGGCTTTGCAGCATTTCCTGAAATGCTTGGCGGATGCGTTCATTGCTCTCGATCGCCGCCTTGACTTCCGAACTTAAGCTCTCGGTCAGAACTTTCTGCATTTCGCGCCCGAGAGTTTGCACACTCCGCAAATTGCCTTGAAGTATGTCGGCGCCGTTGGTGATCGGCAACTTCCACCAGCTAAGAAGGTCGTTCATTTGCACGAAGCCTGCTGCCGCTACGCTTTCTTTATTGCCGTCCATCGAGGTCTTTCCCTTTCAAATTTTCGTGTTTTGCTCTGGCCTGTTCGATCTCTTCGCATTCGCATGCCAGGAAGCCGTGCGTCGGGCAGGACAGACACATTTCCTCGAGCCGCTTGCGCAGCGTCTGCCTCGCCCGATGAAGACGCACGGTGACATTATTCAGCGTCGTTCCCAGGCTAGCCGCGATGCGATCCCTTGGTTCGTCCAGAATGTCGGAGCGCCACAGGACCTCGGCATATTCAGGCTTCAGGGTCGGCAGGAGCTTGTGCAGACAATTGCAGATCGCCTCGTCCATTTCATGGTCCGGTTCGATCGCCAGACTTTCCAGATCGGACGGGTCTGTGCCGATTTCCCTTTTGCGGTGGCGACCGACACGTCGATGATGATCGATCAGCGTCGTCGTTAGAATTCGACCGAGCCATCCGCGGACGCTGCGGATGTCCCGCAACTGTTCCGCGCGCTCAAGCGCTTTCAGCGAGAATCTCTGGAGCAGTTCCTCGGCATCACTCTTGTTGCCGACCCTTTGATAGAGGAAGAGCAGAAACTCCTCCCGCGCCTCGATCAAAGCACGGCGGACAGCCGCATCCGCAGGCTTTGCTGCCTCCAGCTCAGGCTCGTCAGGGACCTTGCGTGATGTGCGTTCGTTCTTCGTCATGATCGTCCGTTCACATCAATTGACGCCGACCGCCGCGATTCATTACAGTTGAAGCCTGAGGCGGAAGCGCACCCTCAAAACCATAAGCGGACGCCCACGACGTAGTTAGTGACACTCGGGTCTTCGCCTGCCGCGCGAGCATAGTCCGCGCTATCGCCGATCTTCCATTCCTGTTCGATGCCGATGTACGGCGCGAATTCGCGTACGAATTCATAGCGCAGGCGGACGCCCAGTTCCGCCTTATCGAGACCAGCGCCGATGCCGAGTTCGGGAATGTCCTGCGCGGACGCGTTCACTTCGATCCTCGGTTGCAGGATCAAACGCTGCGTAATGCGCTGGTCCAGTTCTGCTTCTATGCGTGCGGTCAGATCACCCTTGTTAGACAGGAAGGCTGCGGCATCGACTTCGAACTGATAGGGGACCAGCCCCTGTAAACCGATAACTGCGTGCGTGCGCGCCGGGCCGGTAAGGTCCTGCCGGACGCCGGTCTGAAGGTCCCACCACGGGCCGATAGCATGGCTCCACAGCGCCTGAACTTCGGCGCTTTCAAGCTTTTCACCGAAGCTGCCTTCGCCTTCGGACTTGAGCCACAGCTTGTCGTAGTCACCGCCGTAATAGCCCTGTACGTCCCAGAGATAGCCGTCCTTACCGACCCGAGCGCGATATTCGGCGCGGTCGGCCTGGAACCAGTAAACCGGCATCTCACCGCTGACCTGCTTCACCACTTTGGTGCGGGAGGCTGCCATGCGGTCCGCACCGACAACGGCATCGGCGGCAAAGGACGGCCCTGAGAATGCCTCGGGCGGCGGCGGTCCCTGGGGAATCGCCTCATCGGCCTGGGAGGCCATCGACGAATGGTCCATCCCGGAATGATCCACCTGCCCATCTTGCATGGCGGAATGGTCCATCCCGCCGTGGTCCATGGTGGAGTGGTCCATCGGCTTTTGCTGCTCGCCGGGTTGGCCCTGATGCTCCTGGGCCAGAGCTGGCGTCGCGATCGCAAGCAGCGGCAGGAGAAGACTCGCGTGGCGCATCACTCGTCTCCTCCGCCGAGCGGGCGGACAGTGACCACCTGAAACATGCCGGTGTGCATGTGGTAGATCAGGTGGCAGTGAAACGCCCAGTCGCCGGGTTCATTGGCAGTGAGATCGAACTGGGCGGAGCCGCCAGGCTGCACGACGATCGTGTGTTTCATCGGCTGGTGGCCGGGAGGAGCGCCGTTGACCAGTTCGAAGAAGTGGCCGTGCAAGTGGATCGGGTGCGCCATCATCGTGTCGTTGACGAGTTTCACTCGCACGCGCTCGTTGTAGGCAAAGCGGATTGGATCATCGGTGACGGCGGAGAATTTCTTGCCGTCGAACGACCACATATAGCGCTCCATGCTTCCGGTGAGATGGATTTCCTTCATCCGGGTCGGGCGGCGGTCGTTGGGGTTCGGCTTCACTGCGGCGAGCTGTTTGTAGTCGAGCACCCGGTGCCCGACGTCATCCAGACCGATTCCGGGATCGCCCATCCGGTCGATCGGGTTCATCGCCACCATGTCGAGCCCGGGGCCGACCTTCACATTGTCCGGCAGCCGTGAGGTGTCGCGCATGTTCATGCCGCCCGACATGTCCATTCCGGCCATGTCGCCAGATTTTTCTGCCATGCCTGGCATGCCTTCCATATCGTGCATGCCTCGCTCGGACATCCCGGTCATGCCGCCTGCGCCGTGATCGCTAGCGCTCATGCCCATGTCGGCCATGGTGAGCAGCGGCGGCTTGCGCAGCGCGGGGACGGCGGCGCTTGCACCCGGCCTGCTCGTCAGGGTCGCAACACCCATGCCTGAACGATCCATCGCTTCGGCAACGAAGGTGAAGGCCTCCGCGCCCCTGGGCTGGATGATCACATCATAGGTTTCGGCATTGCCCATCTGGAATTCGTCGGTCTCGACCGGGCGGATATTCTGGCCGTCTGCGGCCACCACGGTCATCGGCAGGCCGGGGATGCGCACGTTGAAGAACGTCATGGCGGAACCGTTGATAATCCTCAGGCGAATGCGCTCGCCGGGATTATAGGCAAGCTCCAAGCCGTCCTCAGGGCCGTGACCGTTGATGAGGAAAGTGTAGGTCGAGCCCGTCACGTCGGCGATGTCGGTCGGCATCATCCGCATGCGCGCCCACATGCGCCGCTGTTCGCCGGTCAGCGGATAGTCGTCGGTCCAGCTCGTCTGCTGGTAATTGAAATAGCCCTCGCCGACCTTGAGTTTGCGGATGATCTCGTGCGGGTTCATCGGCGACCAGTCCGTCAGCATCAGCACATATTCGCGCTCATATTCGAACGGATCGGGCTCGGCGGGGTCGATGACGATGGGTCCGTAATGCCCCATCGGCTCTTGCAGCGTGTGCGCATGCCACCAGTAAGTGCCCGCCTGACGGATCGGGAAGCGATAACGGAAGGTTTCTCCGCGTTCGACCGCGGCCATGGTGATGCCCGGAACTCCGTCCATCAGGAACGGGACCAGCATCCCGTGCCAATGGATCGAGGTTCCCTCCGAGGCGTTGTTGATCAGGTCGACGGTGAGATCTTGCCCTTCCCGCAGGCGCAGCAGTGGCCCAGGCAGCGTTCCGTTGACGGTCACGGCCGCCCCTCTGCGCGAGCCGGTAGTGAACAGCGCGTCCTCGACCGTCATGGTCAGATGTTCGCCCGAAAGAACATCGCTTCCCTTGCGCGCCAGTGTCCCGCCATGCGCGCCCCGCGCCCAGGAAGGCATAGCGCCGGCAAGACCAACAAGACCTGCTCCGCATGCGCTGTAATGCAGGAATCTGCGGCGATTTATCGATGTCATCGCGATTGTCCGTTCGTGAGGTTCTGCCCTTCGTTACGCGCCGGGCAGTGCTACCCCTCAGGAATATTGCAGACTTTCGCGCAGCCTGTTGCGTGCCCGGTATATGCGGGTTTCAACGGTCTTTTCCGACACGCCGAGCAGCTCGGCCGCCTCACGCTGGCTGCGCCCATCGATGGCAACAAGCACCAGCGCTTCGCGCAGCCGAACCGGCAAGCGCTCGATTTCGGACTGTACACGGGCGAGTTCTCGACGATCCAGCGCGGTTTCTTCGGGGCCGGGCGAGTCGTCAGATGCGATGATTTCTCCCAGCCCCCGACCGAATCCAAGAAAGCTCGCCGCCTTGCGCCGCCGCAAGCGGTCGCGGCACTTGTTCAGCGTGGTCGTAGTGAGATAGCCGCCGACCGGCCGACCTTCGTCCAGGCGCTGGCGATTTATCCAGACCGAGGCCAGCGCGTTCTGCACGGCTTCCTCGGCTTCCGATGGCGATGCCAGCATCCGCCGGGCGAGAGCGAGGAGGCGCGGCGCGTGAGGCTCGACAAGCCGATCGAACGCCCGCCGTCCGCCTGATTTTACCTGAGCAATCAGGTCAGATTCGCTGCTGTCCCCTGTCTCCACCACGAGCGATCATTCGCGGCCAGAGCCGGTCAGGGATATAGAGATTTGATGGTCGAATTTCTGCCGCTGCTCCTCGTTAAGCAGTGCGCGCATTGCGAAAACATGGCGCACGGTCGCCTTCTGGAGTTCGCCCATCTCCACATGCACCCGGTCGATCGCTGTACTCACCTTGGGACCGTAGCCATGCTCCTGCTCCATGGCTGCGGCGAGGTCGGCATTGGCCGCGCGCAGCCTTGCTTCATGTCCTGCCCTTTCCGTCGCGAAACGGGCTTCCAACTGGTCCAGCCCGCTGGTCTGCTGCGGGGTGAGGTCGAGCTTATCATGCACGAACTCATGGAGGCTGCCAGGCTGGGCCGCGCCTCCCCATTGTACCGCGAGCATCGCGCCCAGGCATCCTGCCGCTACAGCGAGCAGGACGGCAAGAACGATGTGAAGGCCCGACAGCTTCATGGCTCGACGTGCAGCAAAACGGCGGGCGACAGGTCAGCGCCGGCAAAAAGCTGGTACGACGTTGTCTCGGCCCTAACCGGCGTCTGGATCGTGCCGATCCCACCGCCCATTCCAGCAGCGAAGATGACTGCGAAAAGGGCAAGGCGGTAGCGCGCGTTCGCGGCTTCAGCCATTTCCCCAGCGCGCGACCAGACGCTGTCCATAAAGCCCTCCGGGACGACGTCCGTCTGCATCTCGCCCAGCGAGTGCAGGGCATCGTTCAATCGGGTTTCCTGATCCATCTCGTTCGTTTCTCGCATTCGACTGTAATCCCATACGCATCTGCGCGTCATAGCACCCATACGCCTTAACGCCTTGCGCCCCTCAAAAAAGTGAGGGGCAGGGTCGGCTCGTGCGTAGCGAAGGTAACAGGGCCATGATTTTGGCCCGCTCTATCGGAGAAATGATGTGCGAATGCCGCGCGTGAACCGCTTTAAGCCCGCAATGGCGTCGGCTCTTCTGTTGGCCCTCGGCGCTTGCTCCAATGCGGCGCAGGCCACCGAATACACCATGTATCGCGATCCCTCCTGTGGCTGCTGCGAGCAATGGGCCGAGCATGTCCGTCACGGCATGAATGCGCAGGTCATCGTGAAAGACAGCGCCGACATGGCGACCGTCAAGGACGATAACGCCGTGCCGGCGGATCTGCGGTCCTGCCACACCATGGAGGTGAGTGGCTATGTGATCGAAGGACATGTGCCCGCTGCGGATATCCAGCGGTTGCTCAAGGAGCGGCCCGCCGGTGTCCGGGGGCTTGCGGTCGCCGGCATGCCGCTCGGTTCGCCGGGGATGGAGATGGGAGACCAGGCGCAGCCCTATCAGGTCGTCGCGTTCGGAGAGGCGGGCCGCTCCGTCTTCAACAGCTACAACTGACCTTCGGACACGTCCGAAGGACTTTCAAGGAATCCCTGCAATGAAGAAGCTCATTTTCGGTTTCACCGCGCTCGCGCTTTCCGTCCCCACGGCGCTGCTGGCTCAGAAGGCGCCGGAGCCGCCAGCGCCACCAGCGCATGACCAGATGGCCTGCTGCCAGAAGGACAAGGATGGCAAAATGCAATGCCCGATGATGGATCATTCGCAAATGGGCAACGGTCAGATGGATCACAGCCGGATGGGTGGCGCAGGGATGACTGAAGGCGCCTCTGGCGACCATTCCGGCATGGCGCATTGCGGCATGATGGGTGGGAACTCGGACAAGCCCATAACGCGTCACGATGGCCAAGCCCAGCAACAGGGCGGTGGCGACCACAGCCAGCATCAGGGACACACGCCGCAATGATCGAGAGCGCGCCTAGAAGGGCCTGCCGCGGCCGGAGGATTCAGGGATGACGACTTATACCTGCCCCATGCACCCGGAAATCCGGCAAGACAGCCCGGGCGACTGCCCCAAATGCGGCATGCACCTCGTGCCTGCGGACAATGCTCCGTCGCACGACCATTCGCATTGTTGCAGCCATGACAAGCATCAGTCCGCCGGCGCTGCGACCGGCAAGTACGACACAGTTCCCTCCGGCTATGGCGGTGCTGTCTATACCTGCCCAATGCATCCGGAAGTCCGGCAGACCAAGCCCGGCTCGTGTCCGATCTGCGGCATGGGTCTGGAACTGGAATCGGCCGCGATGGCGGACGAAGGACCGAACCCTGAGCTGGTCGATTTCATGCGCCGCTTCTGGATCGGCGCGGTGCTTACCGTGCCGCTGCTGGTTTTCACGATGGGCCCCTATGTCGGGCTTGGCGGTGTGCGGGAGATATTCGGGGAGCGCACGACGCTCTGGATTGAACTCATCCTCGGCACGCCGGTGGTGCTCTATAGCGGATGGCCGTTCCTCGTGCGTGGCTGGAACTCGTTCCGCACGATGAACCTCAACATGTTCTCGCTCATCGCCATGGGGGTGATGGCCGCCTGGCTGTTCAGCGTTGTCGCGGTCCTTGCGCCAGGGATTTTCCCGGACGGCTTCCGGGATCCTGAAGGCCATGTCGGCGTCTATTTCGAAGCGGCCGCCGTGATCGTCACACTGGTGCTGCTCGGGCAGGTCATGGAACTGCGCGCCCGCGAAGGCACGGGCAAGGCGATCAGGGCGCTGCTCGATCTCGCCGCCAAGACCGCGCGCAGGATCAGCGCGGACGGCAGCGAGGAAGAGGTCGCGCTTGAGGATGTTCAGGTCGGCGACCGGCTGCGCGTGCGGCCCGGCGACAAGGTGCCGGTCGACGGCGTGGTGGTCGATGGTCGTTCCTCGGTCGATGAAAGCATGATCTCGGGCGAGCCGGTTCCGGTCGAGAAGGTCGCCGGCGATCCCGTCACCGGCGCCACGATCAACGGCACCGGCAGCCTCGTCATGGAGGCGACGCGCGTCGGCTCCGAGACGATGCTCTCGCAGATCGTCGAGATGGTCTCGAATGCCCAGCGTTCGCGTGCCCCGATCCAGAAATATGCCGATAAGGTCGCGGGCCTCTTCGTGCCTGTCGTGATCGGCATTGCGGTGCTGGCCTTCATTGCCTGGGCCATCTGGGGTCCGGCGCCTGCGCTCTCCTATGCGCTGATCGCGGCGGTCGCGGTGCTCATCATCGCCTGCCCCTGCGCACTGGGCCTCGCCACGCCGATGTCGATCATGACCGCTACCGGACGCGGCGCCCAGGCGGGTGTTCTCATCAAGAATGCCGAGGCGCTCGAACGGTTCGAGAAGATCGACACGCTGATGATCGACAAGACCGGAACACTCACCGAAGGCAAGCCGAGGCTCGTCGCCGTTCTGCCCGAACCGGGCCATGACGAAGGTGAAGTGCTGCGTCTCGCCGCGACGCTGGAGCGCGGATCCGAACATCCGCTCGCCGAAGCGATCGTGCGCGGCGCGGAAGAGCGCAATGTGGCGATGGGCGAGGCCAGCGACTTCGAAGCAATCACTGGCAAGGGCGTGAAGGGCACCGTGGATGGCAAGGCGGTGGCGCTCGGCAATATCGCGTTGGTCCGCGATCTCGGGCTCGAAGGCTCGGGACTTGCCGAGAAGGCCAATGCCCGGCGCGACGAAGGCGAAACGGTGATGTTCATCATCCTCGATGGCGCCATCGCGGGCCTTGTGAGCGTGACCGATCCGGTGAAGGAAACCACACCGGACGCCATCAAGGCGCTGCACGATCTCGGCTTCCGCATCATCATGGCGACAGGCGACAACGAGCGCACCGCCAAGGCGGTCGCCGCGCGTCTCGGCATCGACGAGATCCGCGCCGATGTTCTGCCCGAAGACAAGGCGCGGATCATCCGCGAGTTGCAGCAAGGCGGCAAGAAGGTCGCCATGGCGGGTGACGGGGTGAACGACGCGCCCGCGCTCGCCCAGGCCGATGTCGGCATCGCGATGGGCACCGGCGCCGACGTCGCTATCGAAAGTGCGGGCATCACGCTGGTGAAGGGCAATCTCGACGGTATCGTCCGCGCCCGGCGCCTTGCCCACGCAACGATGAGCAACATCCGGCAAAACCTGTTCTTCGCGCTGATCTACAACAGCGCGGGTGTACCGGTCGCCGCGGGCGTCCTGTTCCCTTTCTTCGGCATTCTCATCAGCCCGATGTTCGCCGCCTTCGCGATGAGCGCCTCGTCGATCTCGGTCGTGCTCAATTCGCTGCGTCTCAGAGCCGCGAAGGTGTGAGGCGCAAAGAAGCAAACCCAATCGAAAGGACGTGATGATGGTCATGGAGGAATCGCACGGTGGCGATCACACCGCACAGGAAAGGCATCGTCCGAGTTTCTGGAGATCGCGGACGGGCACCGTGTTCCTCGCCTTCCTGGCCATCATCGCCTTCCTGCTCGCCTATGAGCATCGGGCGCATATTTTCACGGGCACAGGCCTGTTGCTCCTGATCGTCCTTCTTTGTCCGGCCATGCATCTGTTCATGCATCACGGGCATGGAGGGCACGATAAATGAACCACGACGCCCCTGCCTATGGCCTTTGGTTTCTGGTCGTCGCGAATTCCGCGATCTTCATTTTCTTCGCCTTCAGTTTCTTCAAACCCCGGACAAAGCGCGACTGGCGCAGCTTCTCGGCGTTCAGCGCCTTCCTGGTTGCACTGTTCGCGGAGATGTACGGCTTTCCGCTCACCATCTATTTCCTCTCGGGATGGCTGCAATCGGCCTATCCCGGGGTCGACTGGTTCTCCCACGATGCAGGGCATCTGCTTGAAATGATGTTCGGTTGGAAGACCAACCCGCATTTCGGCCCGTTCCACATGCTGAGCTTCCTGCTGATCGGGGGCGGTTTCTGGCTGATCTCCGTTTCATGGCATGTGCTCTGGAAGGCGCAGCGCGCTGGCGAAATGGCGGTTAGCGGTCCCTACGCTCGCGTGCGACATCCCCAGTATCTCGGCTTCATTCTCGTCATGCTGGGATTTCTGTTCCAATGGCCGACGCTGCTGACCCTGGCGATGTTCCCCATCCTCGTCGTTATGTACGTGAAACTGGCGCGAGCGGAGGAAGCGGAAACAGGCGCCCGTTTCCCTGAGCGTTTCGCAAGCTACGCCGCTCAGGTGCCTTCCTTCATTCCGAGATGGAAGCCCGCCACTCTATCGGACGCGGGGACATAGGATTTGGAGCACGACCACGACCAGAACCATGCCGCAGGCAGCGACAGTGATTTGAGCCGTAACTCGATAACGCTGACCGGCGCCGTTGCCATGGGCACGGGCGTGATGATCGGCGCCGGAATCTTCGCGCTCACCGGCCAGATCGCCGAACTCGCGGGGCCGCTCTTTCCGCTCTCCTTCATCGCAGGAGCGTTAGTCACGGCGCTCGCCGCTTACAGCTACATCAAGATGTCCAATGCGTGGCCTTCGTCGGGCGGAATCGCGATGATCCTGCAAAAGGCCTATGGCCCCGGCACGATCGCGGCTTCGGCCTCGCTCCTGATGGCGCTGTCGATGGTGATCAACGAAAGCCTGGTGGCCCGAACCTTCGCGACCTATGCGCTGCGGCCATTCGGCCTGGAAGGAAGCGCGCTGCTGCTTTCGATCGGCGCGGTTGCGCTGATCGTTTTCGCCTATCTCGTCAATGCGGCAGGCAACCGGTCGGTGAGCGGACTCTCGCTCATCATGTCGGCCGTGAAGATTGGCGGCATCGCCCTGTTCGCCATTGCTGCGATCTGGGCGAGCGGGTTCTCCGGTGGAGCGTTCGCGGAGCCCGTGGGAATGCACGGCGCCGAAGCCTTTGTCGCTTCGGTCGCCTTTTCCATCCTGGCCTTCAAGGGGTTCACCACGATCACCAATAGCGGGGGTGAGATTGAGGATCCCCATCGCAATGTCGGCCGCACGATCATGATCGCCATCGGCATCTGTGTCGCGACCTATCTGCTGGTCGCCGTCGCAGTGGGATCGAGCCTGACGATCGATGAGATCGTGGACGCACGCGACTATTCGCTCGCTGCGGCGGCTGGTCCAGCTCTAGGTCAGGCAGGATTTTATTTCACAGTCGTGATCGCGCTCGCCGCAACGGCCTCGGGCGTGATCGCCAGCGTGTTCGCGGTTTCGCGTATGCTGACCATGCTCACGAACATGAAGATGATCCCGCACCGCCATTTCGGCATGAGCGGCAGCATTCGCAGCCATATGCTGCTTTACACGGTGGTCGTTGCCGGCGCGCTGGCCGTCTTGTTCGATCTGTCGCGCATCGCGTCGCTCGGCGCCTTCTTCTATCTGGTCATGGACATGCTCGTGCATTGGGGTGTGTTTCGACACCTCAGACGCGAAGTCGGCGCGAAGGCCTCGATCCTTCTTGTTGCGCTGGCTGCCGACGCCGCCGTGCTTGCGGCGTTCACGGCGGTGAAACTGCAAAGCGACCCCTCGATCGTTCTCTACGCGGTTGCCGGCATCGCCGTAGTCTTCGCGGCCGAGTACGTGTTTCTGGAACGCAGCAAGAAAGCCGACGATACCGATACTTCGCCATGACGTAATCATGGCTGAAAAGGCAACGGCCTACCGGAACCAAACTAATGCTTCATAGGAGGGAAGGCATGAACGCGACCTTGAAAGGCGCATTATTAGGCGCGGCGACTCTGTTTATCTTGCTGATCGTCGTTGCTCTGATCGTTATCTTGACTGGTAGCTATAACGTGGCCGCAACCGATCGGCACAACCCGATCGTCAGTTGGGCGCTTACAACCACGATGAACAATTCTGTCCGGCGGCAGGCGGCTGGCATCGAGCCTCCTGCCGAATTTACGTCGGCGATGGTTGCCGCCGGGGCTGGCGAGTACAAGGCGATGTGTTCGCATTGCCATGGAGGCATAGGGCAAAGTCGAGCCGAATGGGCAGAAGTCATGCTCCCTAAACCGCCGCCGCTGGCCGAAGCCGCCAGGGAATGGGATCCCAAGGACGTTTTCTGGCTGGTCAAGCACGGCGTGAAGATGAGTGGGATGCCCGCCTTTGGCCCCACGCATGATGACAAGACCATCTGGAACATCGTCGCCTTCGTGAAAGCGTTGCCCGAAATGCCGGCAGAACAATATGCTGGTTACAGCAGTGATCATGCCGAGGAGATGCACGATCACCAAGCGCACGAAGAAAGCGACACTCCCCACCACCATTAATTGGCCGATGGCGGGGGTAGGTTTCGAGAAAATCGATGATCATATTCTATCTCATTGGAAACTTGGGCCGACAGACGGCATTTGGCAGGCGCGGTAAGTCCCAATGCTTTCTCTCTGTTGCGCAGGAATGATCGAATTGCGTCAGCTCCGTTACCTGATCGCGGCAGCACACTCCGGCAGCTTCAGCAGGGCGGCGCGCATCTTGAACATCAAACAGGCCACTCTCAGCCGTCACATCTTAGAGGTGGAACGGCGGCTGGGCATTACTCTCTTCGATCGCAAAACCCGAGGCGCCACTCTGACACCGAACGGTCAGCTCTACCTCCGCACTGCCCGGCGCATCGTAAATGAATTCGAAGAGCTAAACGCTTGGGTTCGCGCCACTCGAAATGGCGAAACTGGACGGCTGGCGGTCGGCTTTTATACCTCCTTCTCCGCCGGGAATCTGCGCGCCACACTGAGCGAATTTCACGATCGATTCCCCGCTATCAAGGTGCGAGGTTTCGAGCGGGACCGAGATATGCTGCTGGCCGGTATCGAAAGCGGGTTGCTCGACATCGCGATCATGATCGGCGAGCGGGCCTATCCCGGCATCATGAGCCAACCGCTCTGGAGCGAACGCCATTTGGTGGTGATGCCGGAAACCCATCCGCTCGCATCCCGCGAGTGCATCCACTGGCAAGACCTCGCGGGCGAGCGCTTCCTGTTGACCAAGCGGGATCCCGGACCCGAGACGCGCAATCTTTTACTGGGGAAGCTTGGAAGTCCTGGCCACGCGCCCGAGATCGACATGGAGGACATCGGCCGCGATACAGTCATCAGCTCCATCGCTCTCGGGCGTCGCCTCGCGATCTTCGCTGAATCGTCCGCCGGTATTCAGGTGCCGGGCGTCCTGTTCCGCGAGATCCACGACGCCAGTGGCCACAGCCGCGTTGGCTATTCCGGCTATTGGCGTGAGGACAACGAGAACCCCGTGCTGCGTCGCTTCCTCGATTTCGTGGCCACTCGATACTCGCTCCCCTCAAGCTCCAGTTCGCACACTGCCCAACCATCGGGAAAGGAACCGTCATGATCCAAGGAAAGGCATGGATCGTCGTGCTGATCGCACTAGTCCTCGGATTCGGTGCGGGCTTCGCGTTACGTCCCCTCGTTATCGCACCAAAGGCGCCAACAGCAATCTCTGCGCCTCCGTTGCCGCAAGCTACTGCCGAGCCGCGCGGCAAAGCCTATTTCGTGGCGCATCTCGACGAAGCCCGCCAGGTCGTTGCGGGCTGCGCGAATGGCTCTGTCCGGGGCGACGAGTGCTCGAACGCGGAACAAGCTGTCGTCGAAGCGGAAGGCCGGGACCGTTTCAAGCGCTTCATGGGAAATTGACGCTCTGCCCGAGCGGATCAATCGGCCCGGGCGCGGTGGCGGCGAAATCCGCGATCGGTTTCCATGAACCGGGCGAGCATGGGTGCGACCAGCTTTTCGGGCGCGGGTGGCTGGCCGCCCGTCTCGGCGGCGAGGGCAGCCGCATAGGCGACAAGATCGCGATGGACGGCGGCGGGCAGCTCCACGGTCAGTTTGACCGGCCGATCGTCGGCCAGTGGTCCCAGCTTCAATTTCGTCATCGTGTCGCTCCAAGAGGTTCGAGCACGAGATCGCGGGTGACGACCACGCGCAGCGGATAGCCCGGCCGAATAGTGAGGGTCGGCTGGATGTTGAGGTGACGCTGGACAATCTGCTGGCCGGCCTGATTGATGGTGTCCTGCGTGCCGAGCCGAAGCGCACGCACGAGATCGCCGTCATTGTCGGTGGCCAGTTCGGTCCCGACGCCAAGCACCGTAGAAATCATCGCGGCCTTGAATACACCGCCCCAATGCTGGTTCACCTTGTCCTGCAAGCCGGCAAATCCGGCGGCGTCGGCGCCGGGCTGGCGTTCGAGAACGATCGAACGGCCATCCGGCAGGATCAGGCGATCCCAGGCGAGCAGCACACGGGTCTGGCCGGCGGTAATCTGGCTGTCATATTCGCCGATCAGCCGCGCGCCTTGCGGGATGAGCAGGATGCGGCCGGTGGGGCTGTCATAGACGTTCTGCGTCACCTGAGCGGTGATCTGGCCGGGAAGGTCGGAACGGATGCCGGTGATGAGCGCGGCAGGGATGATGCTGCCGGCCTGCACGACGTTGGGCGAGACTGGCGCCGTCAGCCGCTCGACGCTGACGGTGCGCTGGGTAGATGCCTGCGTCATGAAGGCGCGCTTGGCGCTATGGTCGCCTTGGGCTGCCGGGCTGGTCTGCGGCAGTGCCACCGCCTGGTCCGGGACAGCGGCGATCTGCGGCACGGTCGCAACGGCCCCGGCCGCGCCATGACCGAGGAATACTGAGCTGGTGCGGGCAGTGTCGCGCTCCTGTTGGGCACGCTGGCGCGCCGCCTCAGCGGCCTGCGCCTGCGGATCACGCTGGCCGCTCGCGCCAACCGCCGGCACAGGCACCTCCTGTCCGCGCCGCTGGGCCGAGACGATCGGGCCGCCGAGATCGCCGGGAAGCGGCGGTCCGAGCCGTGGCGCCTGCGTATAGTCCTTTGGCCCGGAGGTGATGGTCTCCGCCGTGTTGCGGGTCTCGGTGCTGTAAAGCTCCTTGGCCTGCTTCTCGGCAGGCGGACGCAGCGCGTAGATGAGCGAGCCGCCGATACCGAGGCCGGCGGCGATGCCGATAACGGCCAGGGCTTTGCGCGACAGGCGCATGACGCGCGGCGGATCGCCCCGGAGCTGGAATGCCCCCGGATCGGGACGCGGCGAAGCCGGCTCAGCGGCGGGCGGTTCGACGGGATCGGTCACCGCCGCCCCTTCCGTCCGTCGGCGCGTTCGATGCGAACATGCTGCTCGCTGTGCTTGTCGCCCAGGCGCAGCTCGGCGGCGGCGAACAGCCGGTCCACCACCATGTAGCGGCCCTGGACGCGGTAATTGACGAGTTCGGCGCCGCCGGCCGCGCCAATCACGAACAACGGCGGCATCTCGCCCTGCGAAATCCCGGCCGGAAACGCGATATAGACCTGACGGCCATCGTCGAAAGCGCGAAGCGGCTTCCACGGGGCATTGTCGCCGTCGATGCGGTAGCGGAAATTGAGCGTGGCGACGTCCACGCCGGTCGCAACCGGCGCGGCGGCGGCCGCCGCCGCG
>NZ_AYOY01000181.1 GCF_000508185.1 Sphingobium sp. C100
GCCCCCCTGCCGGCAGGCGGTCGCGCCGCTCTTCCCGTTGCGCTGCGCGATGGCGACATGATTGCTCCCCTGCGCCAGCATCCGCACCGTCGCCCGCGACACCGGGCCATCGTCAGGATCGTCGCGCGGCGGCCAGGCGGACAGCAGGAAGGCGACCCAGCGCGCATAGTCGTTCGCACTGCTCTGCAATCCCCCCATCGCGCCGAACGCGCCGTCATGCATCACCGGCTCGGGCTTCCACCGGCCATCTTCCCAGCGATAGCCCATGGCGCGGCGCTCGACCGGCCACTCGCTCACTTCATAGCTGCTCGACGTCATGCCCAGCGGCGCCAGCAGGTTGCGCTCGACATAGCGGCGATAGGATAGGCCGCTCACATTGGCGATGATCCGGCCAAGCAGCGCATAGCCGAAATTGCTATATTCATAGCCTGTGCCAGGCGTCGTGCTGAACGGCACGCCCCGCGCGAGCATCCGGGTGAACTCGCCCTGCGGCAACGGCGTCTGGCGGTCGCCCCAGGGATTGTCGTCGACCAGGCCTGCGCTGTGGGTCAGCAGGTCGCGAACGCGGATGCGCGGGCTGTCCTTCGTCGGATAGGTCCAGCCGCGCAGTTCGGGCACATATTTTTCCGCCAGATCGTCCAGCGACAGCCTACCCTCTTCGCGCAGCTTCAGGATCGACAGGGCGGTAAAAGCCTTGGTCATGGACGCGATGCGGAACAGGCTGTCCGCCGTCACCGGCCGCCGGTGGACCAGATCCTGGACGCCAAAGCCCTTCACATGGACCAGCCGGCCATTGGCGACGATGCCGTAGACCAGACCGGGCGCATGGCTGTCGACCTGAAAGTCGGCGAAGATGCGGTCGATGTCGGGCAGCGCGTGCGCGATCCTCCGCTCGTCAGCCGCCTGCGCCCGTGGCACGGCCATCAGTAGCAACAACAGCAGGCAAGCAACACGGCGCATCGGCAATCCCCCGGATGAAGGCGCCAACATGCCATGCTGCCTTATGCCCGCAAGGGCCGTTATCGCTTATTCCGCGAAAGCCGCGTCAATCACGGCGCCCTCTTCGCTCAGAGTGACGACGTGCATCGGCGCCATGAAGCGCTTGCCCGGCTTGTCGCCCACCGCGGGACGCTGCACCTCTATGATGTCGCCAGCGCCGAAATTCTCGACCGCGACGATTTCGCCCAGCGCTTCGCCGGTGCTGGATGTGCAGGGCAGGCCGATCAGGTCGGCATGATAATATTCGCCTTCGCCCAGCGGCGGCAGGGCGGAGCGGGGTACGGTGATGTCCGTCCCGCGCAGCGCTTCGGCCGCGCTCCGGTCGCCAATCTCGGCGAAGCGGGCGACCGCGCCATTGGGACCGGGGCGCACCGACTTCAACGTCAGCGTGGCCCCGGCCGCATCGAAACTCTTGTAGCTTTTGAGGCTTTCCGGCCCCTCGCCAAAGAGCTTCAGACGGACTTCGCCCGCCACCCCATGCGCGCCGATGATGACGGCGAGAGTGACGGGCTTGTCGGTCAAGAGGTTCAGCCCTCGGCCTGCTCGGCAGCGGCTTCCTCGGCGGGAGCAGCTTCTTCGGCAGGGGCTTCGGCCGGCGCGTTGGCAGCTTCTTCAGCAGCCTTGCGGGCTTCTTCGGCCTCGGCCAGCTTGGTGGCGCGGTCTTCAGCGCGATCCTTGGCCTTCTGGCCCGGCTCCGCCTTCTTCGGGTTGTTGCGCACGATGCGCTCCTTCACGCCGGCGACGTCCAGGAAGCGGGCGACGCGGTCGGTCGGCTGGGCGCCGGCGGCAACCCAATGCTTCGCGCGCTCGACGTCCAGGATCACGCGCTTTTCATCGCCCTTGGGCAGGACGGGGTTGTAGCTGCCGATACGCTCGATGAACTTGCCGTCACGCGGCGCGCGGCTGTCGGCCACCACGATGCGGTAATAGGGGCGCTTCTTGGAGCCGCCGCGCGACAGACGGATGGACGTTGCCATGGAACTTTGCCTTTCTACTCTAATCTAATCGGTTGAAACTGTTTATTTCTTCATGAAATTCTGAAAGCCGGGCGGAAGCTTCGGCATATTGCCGCCCAATCCACCCAAGCTCGACAGGTCGGGACCACCCGGCGCGCCGTCCGGCCCGCCAAGGCCCCCCATACCGCCCCCGCCGAACATTTTGGCCAGCCCCTTGAGGCCGCCCATCTTGCGGATCTTCTTCATCGCCGTTTCCATTTCCTGATGCATTTTCAGGAGACGATTGACGTCCTGCACGGTCCGGCCGGCGCCCTTGGCGATGCGGATCTTGCGCTTGGCGTTGATCAGGGCGGGCTTCTCCCGCTCCTTGGGCGTCATGGAGCCGATCATGGCGTCCAGATGGATCAGCGTCTTGTCATTGGCGCCGCTATTGGCCATCGCCGCCTGCGCCTTTTTCAGGCCCGGCAACATGCCCGCCAACGCGCCCAGTCCGCCCATGCGGCGCATCTGGTTCAACTGGCTGCGCAGGTCGTTCATGTCGAACTGACCCTTGGCCATTTTCTTGGCCAGCTTGTCCGCTTCCTCGGCATCGATCGATTCGGCGGCCTTCTCGACCAGCGAAACGACATCGCCCATGCCCAATATGCGCTGCGCGACGCGCTGCGGGTGGAACGGCTCGATTGCATCGAGCTTTTCGCCCATGCCCGCAAATTTGATCGGGCGGCCGGTGACCGCGCGCATCGACAGCGCCGCGCCGCCACGGGCGTCGCCGTCCATGCGGGTCAGCACCACGCCGGTCAGCGGCACCTGTTGGGTGAAGCTGGTCGCGACATTGACCGCGTCCTGGCCCGTCAGCGCATCGACCACCAACAGGATTTCGGCGGGATTGGCGACATCGGCCACCGCCTTCATCTCGTCCATCAGCGCCTGATCGACATGCAGGCGCCCCGCCGTGTCGAGCATCACCACGTCAAAGCCCTGGAGCTTCGCCGACTGGAGCGCGCGCCGCGCAATCTCGACCGGCTGCTGCCCCGCCACGATGGGCAGGGTCGCGACATCGGCCTGGGTGCCCAGCACCGCCAGCTGTTCCTGCGCGGCCGGGCGCTGCACGTCGAGCGACGCCATCAGCACCTTCTTGCGCTCTTTTTCCTTCAACCGCTTGGCGATCTTGGCGGTCGAGGTGGTCTTGCCCGACCCCTGAAGCCCGACCATCATGATGACAGCCGGCGGAGTGACGTCGATCATCAGCTCGGCGGTTTCGGCGCCCAGCGTTTCGGTCAGCGTGTCGGAAACGATCTTGACGACCATCTGGCCCGGCGTGACCGAGCGCAGCACGTCGCTGCCGACGGCGCGTTCGGTCGCCTGATCGACGAACTGGCGCACGACCGGAAGGGCGACGTCGGCTTCCAGCAGTGCGATTCGCACCTCGCGCATCGCGGCGCGGACATCGTCCTCCGTAAGCGCACCGCGCCCACGCAGCTTGTCGAATACCCCACCGAGACGATCGCTTAGCGAATCGAACATCATCACCTCATTTGGGCCGAAAGGCCCGGAAAACACTGCATATCCCCCTAAACGACAAAATCGCCGGTGGGCGAAGCCTCGCCAACCAGCGTCCATCCGATGCCCCGATTGGGCGTCCTGGATTTGTCAGGGACCGGACGGCGAACCATCCGATTGCAGAGCGGCCCATAGCGCAGAGCGGTGACGAGTGCAACCGCGGCGCTGTCATGCGCGCGACACATAGCAGGCGTTGATGTCCTGGATCAGGCAGAAAGGCCGGGATCGGGCAGAAAGGATCGTCATGGCCAAGGGAGACATCAGCTTCGCCACGTTCAATCTCTATAATCTGAATGCGGCGGGCAAGCGCATCTATGATGCGGACGGTTGGACACAGGCGCAATATGACGCGAAGATCGCCTGGACCGCATCCATGCTGGCCCATGTCGCAGCGGACGTCTTCGGCTTTCAGGAATTATGGCATCCCGCGCCGCTGCAAGAAGCGTTTGAAAAGGCGGGGCTGGCCGACGACTATGATCTGCTGGTCCCGCCGGACGCCGACGGCAGCCACATCGTCTGCGCGGCGGCGGTGCGAAAGGGCTTGCTCAAGGGCGCGCCCGACTGGATCACCCGCTTCCCCGACCTGTTCCGGCTGGAAAGCGAAGGCGACGATCCGCAGACCCCCGCGATCCAGGTCAACCTCACCGGCTTCAGCCGTCCGGTGCTGCATGTCCAGGTGGAACCGCGCAGCGACGTCGCGCCGATCGACATCTATGTCTGTCACCTCAAATCCAAGGCGCCGACCAAAGTTTTTCGCGAACCCTGGTACAAGGCCGACAAGGCGACCTACGCCCCGCATCAGGCCGCGCTGGGCGGCGCGCTCTCGACCATCCGGCGCACGGCGGAAGCGACCGCGCTGCGCTGGCTGCTGACCAACCGGATCAAGGGCAATGCCGACCCGGCGGTCGTGCTGGGCGACCTCAATGACGGACAGCATAGCAATACGCTCAACATCATCACCGCGCAGCCCAACTATCTGCGCCCGTTCAGCCGGCTCGCCGGGGCGGACGCGGCGCTTTATTCCGCGCAGGCGCTGCAACAGCTGCAAAGCCTGACCGACGTCTATTATACCCATGTCTATCAGCAGTCGCGCGAATCGCTGGATCACATCCTGTTCAGCGAACAATTTTACAACGGCAGCGCCCGGCATATCTGGGCCTTTCACGAGCTGACGATCGAGAATGACCATCTGAACCAGGACGATCACAAGGATCTGGGGACCGGCGACCATGGCGTGGTGCGGGTGCAGTTCCGCTATGCGCCCGCCCCGACCTGACCGCGCCCACCCCTTGCTTCGCCTGCCGCTTTACGCCAGCAGGAACCGACAACGCATAGGGGAGCAATGGACATGAGCTGGACACGCCGCAAGCCGATGGAGGCGATGACGCCGCAGGGCAGCGGGCATCAGATGGCGCGGACCCTGTCCTGGCCCCATCTGCTGGCGCTGGGCGTCGGCGCGATCGTGGGCACGGGCATCCTGACCCTGATCGGCGTGGGCGCGGACCGGGCGGGGCCTGCGGTGCTGCTTTCCTTCGCCATTGCGGGCGCGATCTGCGCCTGCGCGGCGCTCTGCTATGCGGAACTCTCCACCATGATGCCGGCGGCGGGCAGCGCCTACAGCTACAGCTATGCCGTGCTGGGCGAAGGCATCGCCTGGGTCGTAGGCTGGTCGCTGATCCTGGAATATTCGCTGGTGGTGTCGACCGTTGCGGTCGGCTGGTCGGGCTATGCCGGGCCGCTGCTGACCCCCTTCGGCTTTCCCGAAATGCTGACAAAGGGGCCGGAACTGGGCGGCCTCATCAACCTGCCCGCCATCTTCATCATCGCCGTGGTCGCGGGGCTGCTGATGTTCGGCACCCATGAAAGCGCCCGGTTGAACTCGATATTGGTGCTCATCAAGATCGCGACATTGAGCCTCTTCGTCGCGGTCGCCCTGCCCGCTTTCGACGCGCAAAATCTCGACCCCTTCATGCCGTTCGGTTTCGCCAAGGACATGGGGCCGGACGGGGTCGAGCGCGGGGTGATGGCGGCGGCCGCGATCATCTTTTTCGCCTTCTACGGCTTCGACGCCATCTCGACGGCGGCGGAAGAAACCAAAAACCCGGACCGCGACCTCGCCATCGGCATCGTCGGGTCGCTGATCGTCTGCACGCTCATCTATGTCCTCGTCGCGGCCGCGGCGGTGGGCGCCCTGCCCTTCACCCGCTTTGCCGACAGTCCAGAGCCGCTCGCGCTCATCCTGCGGGAAATGGGCCAGGGCACGGTCGCGCGCATCGTCGCGGTCGCTGCCGTGATCGCTCTGCCCACCGTTCTGCTCGGCTTCCTCTATGGCCAGAGCCGCATCTTCCTGGTGATGGCGCGCGACGGCTTCCTGCCGCAATCGCTCGCCCGCATTTCGAAGCGCGGCACACCTGCCCGCATCACCATGGTGACGGCCGTGCTGGTCGCGATCATCGCCGGCGTGCTGCCGATCGACGAGATTGCGGCGCTGGCCAATGCCGGCACCCTGATCGCCTTCACCGCCGTGGGCCTGTGCCTCCTCGTCCTGCGCAAGCGCGCGCCCGACCTGCGCCGCCCCTTCCGCACGCCTGCCGCCTGGGTCGTCGGCATCGGCGCGATCGCGGGCTGCGCCTATCTGTTCGTCAGCCTGCCGATGAAAACCATCGTCGCCTGCCTGATCTGGAATGCGATCGGTCTGGCGGTGTATGTCCTTTATGGGCAGAAGCGGGCGTCGGTGGCGTAAGGGGGAAATATGGGCGTGTTGCTTGGATTGATGCTGGCGAGTGCGTTGACGCAGGCGAAGCCTATCGGCAATCCGGGACAATGGTTGAGCGATGCAGACTATCCGCCAGGTCCAAGGAGGCGCCGTGAAGAAGGGATGGTAAGCTTTGACGTACTGATTTCGCCTGAAGGCCATGTAGAAACCTGTAACATCACGCAATCCAGCGGCTTTCCCGAAATGGATCAAATAACCTGTGTCGCAGTGCGGGCGCGCGCCAAATTCAAGCCGGCAACGGACGAAAATGGAATTGCGACCTATAGTAACTACAATGCTCGCATCAGTTGGCTTCATCCTGATCGCAGTTCCCCCCCGCGCCGCTCCCCTCCGTTCGAACCTCCCATCGACATGGAACTGCATGTCCAGAAATTGCCCAATGGAGCGCAGGAAGAACGGGTCGCCATCGTCACGAGGATCGACCCAGCCGGCCATGTGGCCGTTTGCGAACCATCACAGTTTGTAAAATCTTCGCCCAAACTGGTCGAGGTCGCCTGCGCCCAAGCAAAAGCGATTTATGCCTTCGCTCAGACCGATGGGAATGGCAAAGCCGTGCCGATCATCAAAAGCATGCGGATACTATTCAAGGTCGCGCCGAAATAACGAATAGGCCTATGACAAGCGCAGGCCGAACGGAGTGGGAGGGCAATCGCGCCGCCACTGGCCTTTTCCCTTCGCCACCCCTACATGCGCACGCATGGGACGCTTCTCGAAAATGCATGGGCTCGGCAACGATTTTGTCGTGATCGACGCGCGCGATGGCGCGGTCGTCATGACCGAAACGCGCGCACGCGCCATCGCCGACCGTCATGCCGGGATCGGCTGCGACCAGTTGATCGTCATCGGCAACGCCCCCGACGCGGACGTGTCGATGCAGATATTCAACGCCGACGGCAGCGAGGTCGAGGCGTGCGGCAACGCCACCCGCTGCGTGCCTTTGTTCGTCGGCCGCGATGTGACGATCCGCACCAGGGCGGGCCTGCTCGACGCCAAGGCCGTCGATGGTGGCGCCAGCGTCGATATGGGGGCGCCGCGGTTCGAGTGGGACGCGATCCCCCTCGCCTATCCCATAGACACACGGACCATGGCCGCAAGCTGGGAAGACCTCCCCGCCCCCGCCGCGGTCAATGTCGGCAACCCGCATGTCATCTTCTTCATCGACGATATGGACGGTGTGAACTTCGCCCGTCTCGGCCCGCTGATCGAGACCGATCCGCTGTTCCCAGCTCGCGTCAACGTCAATTTCGCGCAGATCGTCGGTGACGATCACATCCGCCTGGTCGTGTGGGAACGCGGCGCGGGGCTGACGCGCGCCTGCGGCACCGGCGCCTGCGCCACCGCCGTCGCCGCCATCCGCCGCAAGTCTGTTACCGGCCCGGTGACGGTCAGCCTGCCGGGCGGCGACCTGATGATCGACTGGGCGCCGGGCGGCACCATCCGCATGATCGGCCCCGCCACCCATGTCTTCGACGGCGAGGCTGACTGGGCGCGCTTTGGATGAGCGGTCCTGACATCATCACCATGGGCTGCCGCCTCAATATCGCGGAGAGCGAGGCGATACGGGACATGGCGGAGGGCCAGGACGACCTGATCGTCGTCAACAGTTGCGCCGTCACCGCCGAAGCGGTGCGCCAGACCCGGCAGGCGATCCGCCGGGCGAAACGGGAGCGCCCCGACGCGCGCATCCTCGTAACTGGCTGCGCGGCCCAGACCGAGCCACAGAGTTTCGCCGCCATGGCCGAAGTGGACGGTGTCATCGGCAACCGGGAGAAGATGGAGGCGACATCCTTCGCCCCCGCCCCGCAAAAGGTCCGCGTCTCCGACATCATGGCCGTGCGCGACACCGCGCCGCACATGGCGAGCGCCTTCGCCGATCACGCCCGCGCCTTTCTGGAGGTGCAGAATGGCTGCGACCATCGCTGCACCTTCTGCATCATCCCCTATGGTCGGGGGAACAGCCGCTCCGTCCCCGCCGGCGCGGTGGTGGACAAGGCGAAGCAGCTGGTCGACGCGGGTTACAAGGAAATCGTGCTGACCGGCGTCGACGTCACCAGCTACGGTCCCGACCTCCCCGGCAGCCCCTCGCTCGGCCTGCTGATCGAGCGTATAATGAAGGGCGTGCCGGACCTTCCCCGCCTGCGCCTCTCCTCAATCGACAGCGTGGAGATTGACGATCGATTGTTCGACCTGATCGCGCATGAACCACGCATGATGCCGCATCTGCACCTTTCCCTTCAGGCCGGCGACGATATGATCCTCAAGCGGATGAAGCGCCGCCACGCCCGCGCCGACGCGATCCGCATCGTGGAGCGGCTGAAGGCGGCGCGGCCCGGCATCAGCATCGGCGCCGACATCATCGCCGGCTTCCCGACCGAGGATGAAGCGATGTTCGCCAACAGCCTGGCGCTGGTGGAGGATTGCAACATCGTCCATGGCCATATCTTCCCCTACTCGCCGCGCGAAGGCACGCCCGCCGCGCGAATGCCGCAGCTCGATCGCGCCACGGTGAAAGTCCGCGCCGCCCGGCTGCGCGCCGCCTGCACGGCGCGACGCGAGACGTGGCTGCGCGGCCTGATCGGCACCTGCCAGTCGGTGCTGGTCGAACGCAGCGGCCTGACCGGCCATGCCGAAAATTTCGCCCCGGTGCGTTTCTCGTCGCCTCGCCCGCCCTCCTCTATCGTGGCAGCCACCATCACGGGGCTTGAGAAGGGCGTCCTGATCGCGCAAGAGGCGGGACAATGACTGATAACGGCAATAGCTGGCGCGACCGCCTGTTCGGCGGGCTCAAGCGCACGTCCGACAAGCTCGGCGAAAATCTGACCGGCCTCTTCACCAAGGCCGCGCTCGATGACCAGACGCTCGATGAGATCGAGGAAGCGCTGATCATGACCGATCTTGGCCCCGCCATGGCCGCGCGGGTGCGCGACCGGCTGGCCGAGGGCCGCTATAACAAGGAACTGACCGAGGAATATCTGCGCGAGATCATCGCGGAGGAAATCGAGAAGGTGCTGGCGCCCGTCGCGCGCCCACTGGAGATTGAGGCATTTCCGCGCCCGCAAGTAATCCTGGTGATCGGCGTCAACGGATCGGGCAAGACCACCACCATCGCCAAACTCGCCCATAATTTCCTGGAGCAGGATTATGGCGTGATGCTGGCGGCGGGCGATACGTTCCGCGCGGCGGCGATCGGCCAACTGAAAATCTGGGCCGAGCGCCTGGGCGTCCCCATCGTCGCGGGCAAGGAAGGCGGCGATGCGGCCGGCATCGTCTTCGACGCAGTCAAGCAGGCGACCGCCACCGGCATAGACGTGCTGATCGTCGATACCGCAGGCCGCCTTCAGAACAAGACCGAGTTGATGGACGAACTGGCGAAGGTGCGCCGCGTGCTGGGCCGTTTGAACCCCGCCGCCCCGCACGACGTTGTCCTGGTGCTGGACGCCACCACGGGACAGAATGCGTTGAACCAGATCGAGGTCTTCAAGGAAACCGCGCAGGTGACGGGGCTGGTCATGACCAAGCTCGATGGCACGGCGCGCGGCGGCGTGCTGGTCGCCGCGGCCGAGAAATATCGCCTGCCGATCCATGCCATCGGCGTGGGTGAGAAGATCGAGGATCTGCGCCCCTTCGATCCCGGCGACATGGCGCGCGCGATCGCGGGAACGGCTTATGCGCGCTGATCCGCGCATTCCGTCATGCTGAAGAGGACAAAGACAGAAACCCATGGCTGACACCAAATCCTCTCATAACGGCTCCCTCAGTCTGGCGCTCGATTTCGGGCCGCTGCTGGTCTTCTTCCTGACTTATAAGGGCGCGGGCTGGGTCTGGGGATCGAGCAATCCGATCACCGCCATGACTTTCGGCACGGGCGCCTTCATGGCCGCGATCATCATCGCCGTCATCATTTCCAAGGTGAAGCTTGGCCGCGTGTCCCCGATGCTGTGGCTGTCGGCGTTGCTGATCCTCTTTTTCGGCGGCCTCACCATCTATTTCCGCGATCAGAGCTTTATTCAGCTTAAGCCCACCATCATCTACGCCTTTTTCGCGCTGATGCTGTTCGCCGGGCTGCTGCGGGGCAAGCCGTTGCTCAAATATCTGCTCCAGGCCGCCTATGACGGGCTGACGCACACCGGCTGGATGAAGCTGTCGCGCAACTGGGCGCTGTTCTTCGTCGCCATGGCGGTGGCCAATGAAGTGATGCGCCGGACGATGAGCTTCGACACCTGGCTGGCGGTCAAGGTCTGGGGCGTGACCATCGTCTCGGTCGTCTTCGCCGCGGCCAACATACCGATGCTGATGCGGCACGGCCTGACGCTGGGCGACAGTCTGGACAGCGACGAGGTGGGCGAAACCACCCCGCCGCAAGGCTGAATCAAGCCGCTCGGCCCGGCATGACCTCATCGACGATGATGTCGCGCAGATGGCCATCACGGTCGGGCCAGAGGATAGACGTTCCCGCGCGCATCCCGATCAGCGCAGCGCCGATGGGCGTCAGGAGGGAAATGCGGCCCAACGCCACGTCGGCATGGCTGGGGTAGACCAGCCGGACATCGCGTCGCGCCCCGTCCCGCGCATCGCGATAGGTGACATCGCAACCCATGGAAACCACATCGACGGGCAGATCGGCGGCCGCGCAGAGATGCGCGCGCCCCACTTCATCCAGCAGCAACTGGCAGACATCCGGGTAACGGTCGCGCGCCGCCCAGGCGAGGTCGGAAATCATGTCGGCTTCGGTTTCGACAAGCTGGATGGGCGGCACCGCCGCCCCGATGAAATGCAGGGTCATGGAATGGCTTCCTGATAGAGGCTGGCCCGGCAGTCGGGCCTTCTGGCGTCAAGAAGGGTGCCCCGGACCCGCCGGCGCGCGCGCCTGTCAGGTCCGGGGCGGATCGCCCGCGAGAAGCTGGCCCCCGTGATGACGGAAGCGCGAAAAGGCTGCGCCGCTTTGCATGGTGCGATCATGTTCGCAGCGGGCGGGCCTGTCAAGCCAGCGCCCCGGCAGCGGCCTATTTCTGCGATCGTTTCGCAATAGGCACATTCCCCTTTTTTTCGACGCCGCCATGCGCATATGGGAGGCGCGGCGCGGCCTGGAGCCTCGCCCGGACCATTGAACCATCCGGCCGCGCCAGCCGTTGTGCGGTCGTTCGATAACCCAACCGAGGAGTTCCGCCATGGCTTTTGTTCTGCCCGACCTGCCCTATGCCAAGGATGCCTTCGGCGACATCCTGTCGGCCGAAACCTTCGACTATCACCATGGCAAGCATCATAATGCCTATGTGACCAAGGCAAACGAGCTGGTCACCGCCGACCCGGCGCTGCAAGGCAAGTCGCTGGTCGAACTGATCAAAACGTCCAAGGGCGGCCTCTTCAACCAGGTCGGCCAGATCTGGAACCACAGCTTCTACTGGAACTCGCTCTCGCCGACCAAGACCGCGCCCAGCGGCGCCCTGCTCGACAAGATCAACGAAGCCTTTGGTTCGGTCGATGCGCTGATCGAGAAGCTGAAGGCCGAAGCCGTAGGGCATTTCGCCAGCGGCTGGGCCGCACTGATCCTGAAGGACGGCAAGCTGGAAGTGACCAGCTATCACGACGCCGACACGCCCGTCGCGCATGAAGGCCATACGCCGCTGCTGATCGTCGATGTGTGGGAACATGCCTATTATATCGACTATCGCAATGCGCGTCCCAACTATGCCGATCGCGTGCTCAAGGAAGCGCTGAACTGGGATTTCGCCGCCCTCAATCTCGACGGTGAAGGCGTCAGCCGCGCCGACCAGCCGGGCTGATCCGACGCCGCCCCTCGCCCGACCGGGACGAGGGGCGGCATCCTTTGATCCGTCCTGGGGACGGCACAAGAATTTGTTAAATGCCTCATCGGCATGATCGGCTTTCCAGGGGAGCAAGGATGCCGAATCATGGATATGGGGGAGCTGCGCAGGCAGCATGAAGAAATCAGCCTGACCGCGCGCCAGCTCAGTCAGGCGGTAGCCGAAACCTGCCAGCCGTCAGGCGTCGGACGGCTCCGCTGGCAACTCGCCCGACAGCTGATGACGCATCTCGCACTGGAAGATCGTCTCCTTTATCCCACGCTCAGCCGTTCCGCCGATGCGCAGACCCGCGACCTGGCGGCGGCGCTGCAACGGGACACCGGCGCGCTCGCCAAGCGCTTCGGCGCCTATATGACTCGCTGGAGTGACGATCGCATCGCCCGCGAATGGTCTGCTTATTGCGCTGACACCCGGCTGATCCTCAAAGCGCTCACCGAACGGATCGAGCGGGAGGATCGCATGCTCTACCGGCCAACCCATAGCCCCTCTACCCGCGAACTGCCGCTCGCCCGTCCCGCTTGACCCGTTCAGGCGGCCTCCAACTGCGCCACGAACTGGTCGGTCGCGCGCTGCAACGCCCGCGCCGTGAGCGACAGACCCGATGCCGCGCTCGTTAGGCGGTCAGACAGGCTTTCCGTACTCCGCGCCATGTCGGCCACCCGCTCCACCTGACCCGCCATCTGCGTCACGCCTTGCGCCGCGTCGCGCGCCGATTGGCCGATCGCGGCCGTGGCGTTACGCTGATCATTCACGGCCCGTTGAATTTCACCGGCCGCCGCGGCCAGTTGTTCGACGGCGTTCGCCACATCCGACAGCGCATCCTGCGCAATGCCGGCCCCCTGCTGCGCGGAGGTCGCCAGCGTCTGGATTTCACCGGTGGCGCTGGCCGCCTGGCCTGCAAGCTGTTTCACTTCCTGGGCCACGACGGCGAAACCCAATCCGACATCGCCTGCACGGGCCGCCTCGATCGTCGCGTTGAGGGCCAGCAAATTGGTGCGGGCGGCGATCTGCGTGATGGAATCGGCGAAGCTGGTGATGGATGCGGTCCGGTTTTCCATGTCGCACACCGCCTGATGACCTGCGCTCGACACACGCTGCGCGGCACTGCCCAGCGTCGCCTGTTGCGTGGCGGCGGTCGCGATGGCGGTGATCGATTCGGACAGTTGCTCGATGCGACCGGCCAGTTCGGCGGCGCGAGTGGAGGATTGCTCGGCGGCGGCAAAGGTTTCGCCGGTGCCGGCGCTGGCCCGGCGCGCCAGGTCGTTGAGCGCCCGCGCCGATTCCTCCAAATCGCCGGTCGCGGCGCTGACCGCGTCAACGACATCAGCGATCGACTGGCGGAAAGCCTGCACCAACGTCAGCGTCTCGGCCCGGCGCTCAGCAGCGAAACGTGTCTTCTCCTGCTCACGCTCCGCGCGCACCGTATCTTCGCGGGCGGCCGCCGCCCGGCTTGCCGCCATGGCGTTTTCAGCCGCCATGCGTCCGGCTTCGGCTGCTTCGGCAAGATGCGCCGCCCCGCTGACATGGCTATCCAGCGCTAACAACAAGGCGCGCAAACGCACGGCAAGATAGCAGAGCACAGCGGCCTGAATGATGACGGCCACCGCATGGATGGCAACGCGCTGGACATCACCACCGCCGGGAAACACCCAAACCGGCGCAACAAAGCTCAACAGCAGATGGTGGATGGCTATCAGCGCGGCGGTCAGCAGGATTGGCCGCCAGTCATAGAGCAGCGCTAGGCACGCCAGCGCTACAAAGAAGAACATATGGCCATCCATTTGCCACCGGTGGCCGGCCAATAAAAAGACACCAAGTGCTGGTTGCACCGCGGCCAGCGTTCCGACGACGAGCCGCGCAGACAGGTCTTGGCGTTTTCGAAGCACCATGACCGTGGGCATCGCGTTTGCCAGCACCGAGAAAATGAGCGCCCGGCCTCCGTCTTCAATACCCAGCCCCCATGTCAGGAGGCCAAGAGCGGCCGTCCATAACCAACTGCCCAGCAGTAAAATTCGCAACCCCTGGAGCCGCAGGCGACCAAGACTGTTGATCGCACTCATCAGCTTGGCTCACCGCAACCACCCGCACGCGCTGAAATGGCGATGACGCCTTGACGGATGAGCGGCCGCAGGAGTTGGTCACGGCGTCCTTCGACCAGCAACGACCCGGCCCATGGCCCCGCCGAGACAAGCCGCGCGCCATGCGTGATTGCAACCGACGCAAGCACAGAACGGCTGTCTGCGGTTATCGGCACCAGCAGCATCTGGCCGTTGGCCGGCGGCATCGCATAGAGCGCGGTCAGGCCAAACAGAACCAATCCGCATTGGACGATGAGCGGCAGGCTGCGCCGAAAGGTCGCGAGAATCGTCATGCCTGCTGCATAGGGAAGTACTGGTAAGAATTGGATTAACGATATTTGTCGGGCGACAGGCCCAGTTCCTTCGCCAGGGCATCCAGATCCGCCTGCGGCCGGACCAGCAGCCATTCGCGGCTGTCGGTCCCGTTCACCACCGTCACCGCGCCTTTGGGGCACACGCCCAGGCAATTCACCTCGACGATGCCGGCCGCCGCCTTGCGCCCTTTCTTGAGAGCCAGGTGCCGCCGCAGCGCCTTGGCCAGCCTTTCATCGCCCCGCGGACCAAAGCCGCCCTCCAGTTTCTTGGAGCATTTGCGGCAGATCAGCACGGCCTGCTGCCAGTTGGAACGCACATGATCCTTCAATCGCCGGTCCTTCAGTCCGCCGCGTCGCGCGGCTTCCAGCTTCGCCGCTCCTCGGCGGCGCGCAACACTTCATAGGCCGCCTGGATGGTCTGGAACCGAACCGCCGCGTCCGCGTCACCCGGCTTCACATCGGGATGATTTTCCTTGGCGAGCCGCCGCCAGCTTTTCTTCACCGCCTCGAAACTGGCGTCGTCTTCCAGGTCCAGCGCCTTGAGCGCATGAATTTCGTCGCGCGACCGGCTGCCGTCGCCGGGGCCACCCCAACCATGATAGGCACTCGACTGATAGCCGCTCGCATCCCGCCGCTCGGCCCGCTCACGCTGTTCGCGTTCTTCCTGGTCCAGTCCCTGAAAATAGTCCCAGTTGCGGTTATATTCGGCCGCGTGATCGGCGCAGAAATGCCACCGCTCGCGGCTGTTGGGCGATTTGGGCGCCGGGCAGTCGCCCGGCCGGTCACAACCATAGCGGTCGCACAGGCGCACCTGCTGCGCCTCACGCGCAGCACCATAGCTGCGCCAGCGGGGAAAGCCCCAATCATTGGATCGGTGGTTGCGTGCCATCCATCCAACCTAGGGAAGCTTCTTCCTGAATACCAGTGCGCCCACGCCCGCTGGCCTAACTCGGCATCCGAAAGGTGACGTTGCTCATGCTCCCGCTGCATCCCATCGCGCCTCCAGGCCGATAGCTCTGCTCAAATCTTGCGCGCGATATGATCTTGGCCCCGTTCGCGCTGAAAACGATTGGCGGATAGGCGGCAATCACGCGGCTGTTCAGCACCTGTCCCGTTGGAGAGACATCATGTTGAACCCGCGTCCATCCCTCAATGCCCATCCGCACCATGTCGGTTGGATAATCCTGGCCGGAAACTGGCGCGGACCGAATAGCGGGTTCGGCATCGACAATGGAACATTGCTGCTCGGTCAGTCCCGTTGCCCTGTAATCGGCGCGCGCGCCCTCGAAGTCTTTGGCTGCCGCGCGGGCGGATGCGCGGCGGATAAGTGCGGCAACACGCAGGGGGTGATCGTCGGGTAGCCCGGCATCGCTTAAGATAGAGTCCAATATGGCCGGGTCGCGACGCTTGTAACGCCGCTGCGGTCGATCGTAGTTGAGCAGCAAGGCCAGGGCATGAGCAGCGGGATCAGCGGCATAGGCGCTGGCATTCAATTCTTCCCGGCCTTGCTTCCGCGACAGCCAGTCCGCCCAGAGCCGCACCTGCGGCGGCGCGCCCGCCGCATCGATCAACGATCGCAGGGAAGCCTGATAGTCTTCGGCCGTCTTGCCCGTGACCAGCGGATTTTCCAGCAGATCGGAAAGCAGCATTGCCTGCGCCAGCGGCGGGCTGCTCGGATTCGCACGCAGCCGCGTCAACTCGGCCGCCAATGCCGCACGCCGCTGTGCCTCGGACTGACCGGCAGGCTCATATTGCGCTATTCCGTGCTGCTCGCCCCAGTCGCGAAACGCCGCCCGCGCGCCGTCAGCCAAAGATGGGCCTCCAGCGCTGGTCGAACAACGTAGTTCGAGCCGGGTCGCAAGGCGGAAAAGTCCCGGTATCTTTGCGACATCCTCGGGGAGCCAGGACCAGTCGCGTACCGCGCGCGCGAAGACGAGCGCCATGGCGCCGGGCCGAGACCCGTAGATTGGCCGCGCATAGCTGACCGTGCCGTCGTCGTTGATACCGAACTCGACGACCGCCATGTCGTCAGCTTCTATGCCTTCCTCGCCGCAGATAGGCAGCGCCATGTCAGCGCCAAAGGTGAAATCCTGCTTTTCCATGCGACCAGCGCCGGTGTAGAGTAAATATTCGCGCGCCTTGTCCCGATGCCCCGCGAGCATGGCGGCGATTGACGCATCGGAACGCGCGACCAAATCCTGATAATTGACTTTGCGCGACAGACCGCCTTCTGCCGCCACGGTCTTGGCGAAAGCCTGTTCCGCTTCAGCAAACCGCCCCTGATTGAGCAGCGCCTGACCACGTGTGGACTCGGCATAACCGGCACCTGTCTTGTCACCACTAAGGGGGCCGACGAAGAGTCTGGCCGCCTCATCAGCGTCGGCCAGTGCTTTTTCCGCATCAAGGAATGTGCCAGCCTGTGCCTTGCCCAGCAGAGTGGCAATTCGCTCGGCGGGATCGACCGCAACCCTCAGAGCGCGCGCATAATAGCCATATGCGGCTTCATAATCGAGGTCGAACAGTTCAAGCTTGCCCAAAGCCCGAAGCGCCTGGCCGCGATCCACGTCCAATGTGCGATCGTCCATCGGCAACGCCGCGATCGCCTGTTCCAGCAAGGGGCGCGCTGCCTTCCAGCGGCGTAGTTCACCTAGCGCCATCCCTCGACGCAAGCGCACGATGGCAAGACTACGAGGATTTGTGACGCGCTGTTCCAACGTAGCGAGCAAGGCGGCCGCGCTGGCATGATCGCCCTCCCCGGTTGCTTTTGCCGCCGCGTCGAACATCTGCTGAACGCTCTGAGCAGGCTGTGCCGTCGATGGTGCGCCCTGTGCCGCCGCAATCGCCGGCACTAACGCCGATGCGGGCACCAACGCCAGCGCCAAACCACTCATCCGCATCGCCATTCCCCTTCGCAACCCCTTGCACGGGCTGCATTACGCGCGAAAGACGCTGAATGCCAGAGGGCCTGTAAGCCGGGTTCTGTCCACCCCGCCAACCCGAAGATGGGCGGGGATAGGCGGCCATTCCTCTAGGGAACGGATTGCTCCGTTCCTCCAGCAACCAACCCGGGCGGTCTCAGCCGAAACAGGCCTAGCAGTCGAGCTGCGCGCCGCCCCTATTCGGTCTTGCTTCCGGTGGGGTTTACCGTGCCGCCTTGCGTTGCCGCAGACGCGGTGCGCTCTTACCGCACCCTTTCAATTTCGCGTGGCCTAGGCCGTCGCGACCTGCTTTCTGTTGCACTGTCCCTTGGATCGCTCCAGCCGGCCGTTAGCCGGCACCGTCATTTCGTGAAGCCCGGACTTTCCTCGCCGTGGAAGTTACCCGCCACGCCGCGGCCGCCCGGCCCTCTGGCGATACGCGCCCTAGCGCGCTTTTCGCCCGCCGTCATCCCGCTTATTCATCGCCCCTGGGCTTGGGCAGCAACAGCGCCAGCAGAATGGCCCGACATTCGCCGTCGATCACGCCGTCGATCAGTTCGGGGCGAAAGCGGCGCTGAAAGGCCACTACGGCCGCCTGCGGCTCGGCAATGTCATAACCGAACCGTTCGAGCGCGAGCATGAAGGCGCTGTCGGTCCAGAGCGGGTCCATCAGGTTCCTGGTCGGGCGCGGCAAGGCCAGGCGCAGGCGCGCCAATTGCCCCCAGGGGAACAACTCGCCCGGATCCTGCTTGCGGGCAGGCGCCACATCGCTGTGGCCGACGATGTTGCCGCGGGTGATCCCGTGGCGCTGCACGATGTCGTGGATCAGCGGGATGAGCGCGCCGATCTGAACCTCGGGAAAGAGACGATAGCCCCATTCATGGCCCGGATTGACGATCTCGATGCCGATGCTGGCCGAATTGACGTCGTCGATGCCGCGCCAATGGGACCGCCCCGCGTGCCAGGCGCGCTTGGTTTCATCCACCATGCGCACAATCTGGCCGTCCTCGCACACGACATAATGGGCCGAAACCTTGGACTCCGGGCTTGCGAGCCAGTCGATCGCGCTCGCCGCGTCGCGCATTCCCGTATAGTGCAGCACCAGCAGGGAAATGGACGATCGGCGTTCGTCGAAATTGGGCGACGGCCTGTCTGTCATCGGAATGTCGGTCATCGGGAAAGGCCAGTCACTTCCACTGCTCGATCATCGCGCCCTTCCGGCCGCCTGTCGAACGTCGCGCGGCCTTGGCCGACAATGGCCGAGACCGGCGTTGCAATCAAGGATGGTTAAGCAACTGCACGTCCGGTTCAGCCGACGCGCCGCGCCGAACCCATCCGATGCGTCGCCAATGCCGTCTGGCGCGCATAGCTGCCGCGAAATTCTGGGTGGGCGATGAAGTCATCCCCTTGGCCGATCACGGTCTCCCCCGCGCCCAGCAACAGCACCGATCCGGCGTGACTATGCCGCCCCAGCAGCTTGAGCACCGCCTGCCGACGGGCGGGCGTGAAATAGAGCAGGACGTTGCGACATAGCAGCAGGTCATATTCCCCGTGCGCTTCCCTGGCGTCGAACAGATTATCCTGACGAAAATCGATCATCCGCCGCAATTCAGGGCTGGCGCGCCAGTCGTCGCCATGCGGTTCGAACCATTTGATAAGGTCGCCGATCGCCAGGCCGCGCTGCACGTCCATCTGCGAATAGATGCCCGATCGCGCCTGTTCGATAGCGCTGCTCGAAATGTCGGTCGCCAATATCTCGATGCGCCAGCCGTTCCAGCGCGACCACGCGTTGCGCAACTGAATGGCCAGCGAATAGGCTTCCTGCCCGGTCGAACAGCCCGCACTCCAGATCCGCAGCGTATGATCGCTTCGTTGATCGTGAAGATGCGGCAAAATCTGGCGCTGGACCATATCGAACATCTGAAGATCGCGGAAAAAGCTGCTTTCATTATTGAGCAGCGCGTTGATGACCGCCTTTTCCAGCCGATCATCATTTTCACGCACCAGCCGCGCCGTCAGCGCGTCCATGTCCTCCAGCCCATGGGCGCGCAGCACCGGACGCAACGCCGTCTCCATGCGCCAGGCGCGACCTTCCGACAATATCTGGCCGGTGCGCGCCTCGAGCAGGCCCGAAAGAATGCGCGCGGCGCCCTGTTGCGAACCGGCGGAATCCATGGACATCAAGCGAACACCTTTCCACGACGCCCGACGAACGCCATCATTTGCCGCGGCTCCATCAGCGCGCAGGTCAGCCCCGCGCCCGCCACCGATCCGGGCATCCCCCACACTACGCTGCTGGCTTCATCCTGCGCCACGATCCACCCCCCGGCGGCCACGATGTCATGCGCGCCCGCCGTTCCATCCCGCCCCATGCCGGTCAGCACGATACCGGCCGCGCCGGCGCCATAGATCTGCGCCATGCTGGTGAACATCGGGTCGACTCCGGGCAGATTGCCGGCGGATGTCCGTTCGGCGTTAAGCTGGATGGTCACGCGTCCGTGCAAACCCTTGCGCAATTGCAGATTGGCGTCGCCGGGCGCGACATGGATGGTGTCGCGCACCAGCAGATCGCCGGTTTCGGCGACCTTGACCCGCAGACCCGTCATGCGCGCCAGTTGCTGCGCGAAATAATAAGTGAAGCTGAGTGGCAGATGCTGTGTCAACAGGATCGGCACGCCCAGCGGCGCATCGAGCCCCTGGAACAGTTGCCCCAGTGCATGGATGCCCCCGGTCGATGCGCCGATGCCCAGACATGCCAGCGGTTGAAGCGCGGGCGTCGCCATGACCTCCAGCGGCGCCGGCCCCGGCACAGCGGGCGCGGCGGCCTTGTCGTTGAACAGGCGATTGAGCCGTTCGATCAGCGCCTGCGGAAACTGCTCGCCGAAACTGCCGCTTCCCGGCTTGGAAACAATGTCGCTCGCCCCCAGCGCCAGTGCCTCGATCGCCGCCGCGCTGCCTTCCTCGCATTTGCCCGACAGGATCGCGACCTTCACGCCGGCGCCCGCCCTCAGAATGGCCGGAAGCGCCGCAAGCCCGCTTTGACCCGGCAACTCGATGTCGAGCAGCACCAGATCGACCGCATTATCCGCCAGATAGCGCAGCGCCTGTTCGGCGCTGCTGATCTTGTTCACCACCTTAAAAAGCGGGTCGGCGTTCAATATGCGTTCGATAACGGTGCGTACGACGACCGAATCATCGACGATCAGCGTGCGTATCGTCTGCGATTCGCTCCTGGCGCTGGTCATGATCGGCACAGTGGCGGTCATCCTGGGGCTTTCTGCACGAAAGGCGGAAGGAAAGGCGAGTTCCTTGGGTCGGGTAATCCTGGCGCTCCGCTAGATGATTCCGACGATCGAGAGCTTGCTTTCCAGCGTTTCCCGATCAAACGGCTTCATCACATATTCGTCGGCGCCGGCATCAACCGCCGCCTTGATGTGACTGATGCCATTTTCCGTGGTGCAAAAGATGATCTTGGGCCGGGCAACCACCTTGGCGCCAGCCAGCGCCTGGAGAAATTCCATCCCGCTCATCACCGGCATGTTCCAGTCGAGCAGCACCACATCGGGCGCGGACGCTTCGCACTGGTTCAGGGCATCCTGGCCATCCACGGCCTCGCTAACAGTCAGATCGAGCGATTCGAGGATGTGGCGCGCCACCTTTCGGATGACCTTCGAATCATCGACGACGAGGCAATTCTTCATGAGGCGTCCCTTTGATACGTGCGTCTTGCGAAAACAGGGTTAACCCGCAAAACCGATTATTTGGTAAAGATTGAAAGAAATCAGGCTGCTTGCGCAGCTGAGGCGCCCTCGATGAAACTGGCGAGCGAAACCAGCAGCCAGGGATGGCCGTCATACTCGACGACCGCGCGCGCATAGAGCGCCCAGGCCGGATCGAGCTGCCCGCGCAGGGGCAATTCGCCCTCCGGCACCCGGCAGATATCGGACACGCTGTCCAGCATCAGGCCATAGCTGTGCCCGCTAATGTCGGCGATCACGGCGAGACCGCGCTGTTCGGGCGGCAGGGGCCGGCCATGCACGATGGCCGCAACGTCCACGATCGTGAGCACCCGGCTGCGCAGCGCGGACAGGCCCGCGACATGCGCGCCCATGCCGGGGACCGGCGAAATATCGGTCAGCCTGACGACGGCTTCGACTTCGCCGGCTTCCACCGCGACGCGCGTGCCGGCCAGAATGGCGAACAGATAGAGATTGTCCATGGCCTTATCCCTGCCTTCCGCCGATCGCCGCCATCAGCGCATCCTGATCGTAGCGATAGATACTGCCGTCCTGCGGCCCGGCCGCGCGTGGAGAGGCGCGCAGCTGCACGACGCGACATCCGATGATTTCGGCCACCTGCGCGGCATCAGTCCCACTGCACAGGATGACGTCGCGCGCATCGACCGCGGCTTCCGACGGCAGTCCCAGCATCACCTCATGCCCCGCCTGCCGCAGGAGCGGCGCCAATATCTCGCGCGTCCAGCCATCCTCGCTATCGACCAGCAGGCAGCGGCCACGTTGCCGTTCGGCCACTCTTTCCTCCGGTAGCGCGGCGAACAGGGCGAAGGGATTGAGCACCTCCAAATGTTCGCCCTCGATCACCGATACGCCGCTCAGCACGCCATGCATGGCGACCATGTCGGGCACCAGCGGCATCTGGACGATGTCGAGCACCGCCGCCACCGGATAGCAGGCCTCCCGCTGGTCATCGCGCAGGCGCAGGGCGCATATCCGGTCCTTGTCGAATTCCGCCCGGCCATTAACGACGGGCACCAGCCGTCCGTCCAGCCGCACAAAGGCATGGCTGCCCGACCGCCCGAACCGACTGGCATCAATATCCTCGACCCGCTCGATCAGGGACAGTTTCAACAGACGTCGCTCGCCCGAAATCTCCTCGAACCGCAGCGCCGCGACCATCTCCACGCTGGTCGCCGCATCCGCCTGTTCCTCCTGTTGCCGCGCGGCCTGGTCGTCGACGATGGTGGGCAGGCGCGCGGCATTGGCCAGCCCGGCGGCGTCCAGCAGCAGCATCGGCCTGCCATTGTCGGGCAGGGTCATGCCGGCATAGACGCCGCTGGCCATGACCAGCGGCGAAGCGGGACGGATCACCAGTTCCTCATGATTGTCGACCGCCGCCACGCCCAGGGCAAAGGGGACGCCGGTCGCCGACCGCATCACCATGATGGCGCGCGGGCCGGGCTGCGCCGGCTTGTCCATGCTCAGCACGTCCTCCAGGTCGATCATCGAATGCCGCACCGCGCGGATAGTGGCGATTTTCGCGCCGGCCACTTCGCTGATCTTCAGCATGTCGTTATTGTCATGCAGTATCTCGACCACCGCCGCGCGCGGGATCGCGAAATGCTGTCCGCCCGCACGGACAATCAGGCCCGGAATGATGGTCAACGTCAGCGGCACGCGCAGGGTGATGCTCAGCCCCTGCCCCGGCTGGTTTTCAAGCGCGATTACGCCGCCGATCCGCTCCACATTGGCGCGCACCACGTCCATGCCGACGCCGCGGCCGGAAACGGCGGTCACCTGCTGCGCGGTCGACAGCCCCGCCTGGAAAATAAGGTCGAGCTTGTCCTGCTCGGTCATCCGCGCGGCGGCGTCGGGGGTCAACCGCCCGCCCGCCATCGCCTTTTCCACCAGCCGCGCGGTATCGATGCCGGCGCCGTCGTCGCTGATCGCGATGACGATCTGGTTGCCCGACTGGCGCGCCTCCACCCGCAGCCTGCCTGCCTCGGGCTTACCCGCAGCGACGCGGCGTTCGGGCGTCTCGATGCCATGGTCTATGCTGTTGCGCACAATATGGGTGAGCGGATCGACGACCATCTCCACCATCTCGCGATCCATCTCGACATCGCCGCCCTCAAGGGTCAGGTCGATGCGTTTGCCCAGTTCCCGGCCCAGGTCGCGCACCATGCGCGGAATCGCGGCGAACAGGCGATCGACGCGCTGCATCCGGGTCTTGGAGATGACGTCGCGCATGTCCGCGACACAGGTGGACAGCCGTTCGAACACATTGTCCAGTTCGGGGTCGGCGGAGCGTTCCCGCAATTTGCGCGACAATTCGTTGCGCGCCAGCACCATGTCCGACACGCCGTTCATCAACTGGTCGATCAGGCTGAGCGGCAGGCGGATCGTGCGTGGCCCCGCATGGACGCCCCCCTGCCGCGCGACGGCGACCGGCGCAGCAGTCACCGCCGGGGCATGGCCGTCGCCGCCCGCGGGCGATTCGGCCGGCGCGTTTAGCGCGGCGATCAGATAATCGTCATTTTCGTTGGGCAGCGCGGCTCCCATGGCCACCGCTTCGGTCAGTTCGCCGATCCGGTCCATCAGGCCCAGAACCGCGCTTACCGTCGCGGGATTGGCCTGCCTTTCGCCCGCGCGAATATCCGCCAACACATCTTCGGCTGCATGGCTAAGCCTTTCGAAACGAGGCAGATTAAGGAAACCGCAGCTTCCCTTCACGGTATGAAAGAAACGGAAGATAGCATCCAGCCGGTCGCGATCCGACGGGTCAGCTTCCCAGGCGATGACTTCACCCGCCAGAGCCTCCAGCGTCTCCTGCGTTTCCGATATGAATTCCTGAAGTAGTTCGTCCATTCCCAGGCCCCGTGGCTGCGCGCAACGGCACCATGGCGGGACGTGGTTAAGGGGCCGTTAAAGCCATGAAAGCACAAAAAAAAGAGGTGCTGCGCATCGGCGCAGCACCTCTCCTCTATCGCGTGGGACGAAAAAGTTACTAGTTCGGTTCGACGGCGTCGGCGGCCGCTTCACCCGCTTCGCGCGTTGCGTCGGCCTTGTTCTCCAGCGAATCCGCCGCATTTTCGGCTGCCATTTCGGCATTGCCGCTCAGGTTGTCGGCCATGGCTTCCATATTGTCGGCCCGGTTGTCGAGTGCATCCGCCTGGTTTTCGTAAGCATTCTCGACCTGATTTTCCTTGGCGGAATCGCACGCGGCGAGGGCGACAAGGCCGGCAAGGCCAAGGACAGTGACGAAGGTTTTCACGGCGTGTTTCTCCTGTTGCGCCCCCAGGGGCTGACGTCTCTGAACAAGGCGTCAGGGCTGCGCACAGCAACCCCTCACCCTGACGGCGATTAACCGGTCGCGTGCGGGATGGTTCCCGGCGGCCACTCCTTTCGTCGCATAAAGGATTATTTTTTCAGCGAATCACGAATTTCACGCAACAACAGCACATCCTCCGGGGTCGGCGGCGGCGGCGCGGCCTCTTGCTTCACCTCTTCCTTCTGGGTCAGTTTGTTGACCGCCCTGACGATCAGGAAAATGATGAAGGCGAGGATCAGGAAATTGACGAGGACGGTCAGGAATTCGCCCCAGCCGAACATGGCGACGCCGGCGGCCTTCAGATCGGCATAGCTGCCCGGATTGCCGCTGAATGTCTCGGGGACCGGTCCCAGCCGGACGAAATAGCGCGAAAAATCCGCTCCGCCGAAAATATAGCCCACCACCGGCATGATGAGGTCTTCGGTCAGCGACTTGGTGATGGTGGCGAACGCGCCGCCGATGATGACGCCGACCGCCAGGTCCATGACGTTGCCGCGGTTGATGAAAGTCTTGAATTCGGAAATCAGCCCCATATGCAAATCCCTTGTGCTGGCCATGATAATGTCAGGATGGCCCGTTGCGCCGCGCAGGACAACGCCCTATTTCCACGAGCGAAACAACGCCGAGGATGTTCCATGACGCGCCTGCGCCGCTTCTCCCTTTTCCTGCTTCCGATCTTCGGAGCGATGGTCCTGACCGCCTGCGGCATCAACAGCGTGCCGACCGCAGAGGAGGAGGCGAAGGCCAAATGGGCCGACGTCCAGGCCCAATATCAGCGCCGCGCCAATCTGGTCGGCAACCTCGTCGCGACCGTGAAGGCGGCGGGCAAGCAGGAACAGGACACGCTGGTCAAGGTGACGGAAGCCCGCGCCAAGGCGACCTCGGTTCAGGTGAGCGCGGATCAGCTTTCCGACCCCTCAAAGGTTCTAGCTTTCCGTCAGGCCCAGAATGAATTGAGCCAGGGCCTTGGTCGCCTTCTCGCCTCGGTCGAAGCCTATCCCGACCTCAAGGCCAACGAGAATTTCCTCCAGCTCCAGTCGCAGCTGGAGGGCACGGAAAACCGCATCGCCGTCGCCATTCGCGACTATAACGGCGCGGTCCAGGCCTATAACACCCGCATCCGCACCTTCCCCGACGCGATCGGCGCGAAACTGATCCACGGCGCCAAGCCCATGACCCCGTTCGAAGCCACCACGCCGGGCGCGGAAGAAGCCCCCAAGGTCGATTTCGGCGGCTGAGCGGCGGATTGATGCTCCTTTCCCCGTTCGCCCTGAGCTTGTCGAAGGGTTCTGTTGAGTCGAACGGGAATCCGTTTCCCTTCGTTCAGAGCAGGGCTGCAACCAGTTCGGCGCGAACGGCTCTGGCCTGCTTCCTATTATTTATCCTGCTTCTCTGCGTACCCACGGCATGGGCACAGACCTTTCCGAAGTTCGAGGACACGGGCGTGGTCGATGCCGCCAACCTGCTCACCCCAGCGCAGGAACAGGCGCTGAGCCAAAAGCTGATCGCACAGAAGCAGGCGAGCGGCCGGTCGCTCGTCGTCGCCACGATACCTGACCTTCAGGGCTATGATATTTCGGACTATGGCTATCGCTTGGGCCGCGCCTGGGGCATCGGCGACAAGAACAGCAACGGCGCGCTGCTGATCGTCGCCCCCGCCGAGCGCAAACTGCGGATCGAGGTCGGCTATGGTCTGGAAGGCATATTGACCGACGCGCTGTCGTCGCAAATCATCCGCAACGACATCCGCCCCCGGTTCAAGGACGGCGACATGGCGGCCGGGATCGCGGCCGGCGTCGATGCGATCACCACCCTGCTCGCCCTTCCGCCCGAACAGGCGAAGGCGCAGGCGGCCAAGGCGGAGGAAGATGCCCGGCGCAGTCGTGATAACGGCGGCGGCATCGTCGGCTTCTGGATCATCCTCTTCATCGTCTTCTTCGTGGTGCTGCCGATGCTGTCGCGCGCCCGCGGCGGCCGGCGCTATC
>NZ_AYOY01000182.1 GCF_000508185.1 Sphingobium sp. C100
ATGGCCACCTGCGGGCACCGGCCCGCCGCTGGGCGCGTGGCTGTGGTCGGGCGCGCTGTCCCATTCGATATGATAGAGGTCGAAACGCCGGTCGCGCAGGTTGCGCACCGTGCCTTCGGCGCGTGCCCAGCTCAGGTCCGCGAGGTTGACATCCGCCATCGTCAGCGTCTCGACATTCTCGGTCGATTCCGCGGCAATGCCGTCGCGGGCGAACGGCAGGTCGCAGGGTGTCAGGATCGCGCTCTGGGCATATTGAATGTCCATATTGTCGACATTGGGCAGGTTGCCGACATTGCCAGACATCACGACATAGCATTGATTTTCGATCGCGCGGGCCTGCGCGCAATAGCGCACGCGCATATAGCCCAGGCGCGAGTCGGTGCAGAAGGGAACGAAGATGATGCGCGCGCCCTGATCCACCAGCCGGCGGGCCAGTTCGGGAAATTCGCTATCATAGCAGATGAGGACACCGATCGGGCCACAGTCGGTCTGGATCACGTCGAGCGAATCGCCGCCCTTGATGTTCCACCAGAAGGCTTCATTGGGTGTCGGGTGGATCTTTTCCTGGGTATGGATCGATCCGTCGCGCAACGCGACATAAGCGATATTCTGGATGTCGCCATCGTCGGCGCGGGTCGGGTGAGAGCCGCCGATGATGTTGATATTATATTCCAGCGCCATCCGCCCCAATTCCTTGGTCAGATGCGGGGTGTAGTTGGTGAGCTTGTCGATTGCTTCCATCGGTGAAAGCTTCTTGGTCTCGAACGAGAGCAGGGGGAGGGTGAAAAGTTCGGGAAAGATGATGAAGTCGGAGCGGTAATCGGCGGCGACATCGACGAAATATTCGATGTTGCGGACGAATTCGTCGAAATCCTGCACCGCGCGCGCCTGCAACTGGCAAGTGGCGATGCGGACGCTTTCGACCCCGCGCGGCACGCGCATCTCGGGCGCCTCGTCGGGATCGACATAGGGGTTGCGCCAGACCATGTGGGCGGCATGGCCGTCCGACTGCTTGTCCTCGGGCAGGTAGTTTTGCAGCACACCCAGCGGTTCGAACTGGTTCTTGAGCTGGAAGCTGATCACCTGGTCGCGCATCTTGCCGGTGACGACTTTGTCCAGATAGTCGGCCGGGCCGTGGACGCGGCGCTTGGCGCGGGCATAGCCGGGCATCCGGCCGGCGATGACGATGCCGTGCAGGTCCAGTTCCTCGGCCAGTTCCTTGCGCTCGTCATAAAGGCGCTGGCCGATGCGCAGGCCGCGCAATTTGGGGTCCACGGCCAATTCATAACCATAGAGCCATTCGCCCGCCGCGCTGTGCCGCGTACCGAAGCCATTGGCGGTGATTTCGTCCCAGTCATGCCGGGCGAAGGCCATCGCCTTGCTGACGCGCATGGTCGCGCAATAGCCCACGACTTTGCTGTCATAGAGGGCGACGAAGCAGCCATTGGGGAAATTGTTGATCTGGCCACGGATGGTGGCCAGCGAATAATTGGGCATTCCAGGGTAAGCGCGGGCGATCAGCCGCTGGATGCCGCGCACGTCCGACGGCACTGCCGCGCGGACTTCAAGGCGCTTCTTGCTGGATGTCGTCATCGCTTCGTTCCCGTCCTGCCCATGGAAAAGGCGACGCCGTGGTGCGGCGTCGCCTCGTTCCGTTACCGTATTGAAACTGTGGAAAAGCGGATCAGTTCCGCTCGTCTTATTTCCACTGGCCCATTTCGGTTTCCAGATTGACGCGGATCGCCTCGAAAAACTGCTCGGTGGTCATCCATGCCTGATCGGGGCCGATCAGCAGCGCCAGATCCTTGGTCATCGCGCCGCCTTCGACGGTCTTGATGCAGACCTTTTCCAGGGTTTCGGCGAAGCGGACGACGTCGGGCGTGTCGTCGAACTTGCCACGGAAGCTGAGGCCCTGCGTCCAGGCGAAGATCGACGCGATCGGATTGGTCGAGGTCGCCTTGCCCTGCTGATGCTGGCGATAATGGCGGGTGACGGTGCCGTGCGCGGCTTCCGCTTCGACCGTCTTGCCGTCGGGCGACATCAGGACCGAGGTCATGAGGCCGAGCGAACCGAAGCCCTGGGCCACGGTGTCGGACTGGACGTCGCCGTCATAATTTTTGCAGGCCCAGACGAACTTGCCACTCCATTTGAGGGCGGAGGCGACCATGTCGTCGATCAGGCGATGTTCGTAGACGATGCCGGCGGCCTTGAACTTGTCGGCGAATTCGGCGTCGAACACTTCCTGGAACAGATCCTTGAAACGGCCGTCATAGGCCTTGAGGATGGTGTTCTTGGTCGACAGGTAGAGCGGCCAGTTGCGGTCGAGCGCGTAGTTCATGCTCGCCTTGGCGAAATCGCGGATCGACTGGTCGAGATTATACATGCCCATAGCCACGCCGGCCGACGGGAAGTCGAACACTTCCTTGTCGATCTTCTCGCCATTTTCGCCATCCCACACCAGGCGCAGCTTGCCGGGGCCGGGGACCAGGAAGTCGGTCGCCTTATACTGGTCGCCAAAGGCATGACGGCCCACGACGATCGGGTCGGTCCAGCCTGGCACCAGGCGCGGCACGTTGCGGATGACGATCGGTTCGCGAAAGACGACGCCGCCAAGGATGTTGCGGATGGTGCCGTTGGGCGACTTCCACATCTGCTTGAGGTCGAATTCCTCGACCCGCTGTTCGTCGGGAGTGATGGTGGCGCACTTCACGCCGACGCCATATTCCTTGATCGCATTGGCGGAATCGACGGTGATCTGGTCGTTGGTCTCGTCGCGCTTCTGGACCGAGAGATCATAATATTTGAGGTCGATGTCGAGATAGGGGAGGATCAGGCGTTCACGGATCCATTCCCAGATGATTCGGGTCATCTCGTCGCCGTCAATCTCCACGACGGGGTTTTTCACCTTGATCTTCGCCATAGCGCCTATTCGCCTTCTTCTCTTGGTTGGAATTATGGGGACGCCCTAGGCAAAGCGGCGGCAATGTTCAACTGTTGAAGGCGCAGCCATCCGTCGCGCGCGGAGCCTGGCGCGGGATCGGTCGTTGTCAGGGGAACAGTCTCTCCCTAAAGACAATGACCATGGAAAATGACGAGATCACAATTGCCGCGGGCGGCAATGTCAAATGGCGCTGGCCCTCCGTTCACCCGGAGGGGAGGAAGTTCGGTCTGATCGCCGCTGCGATCACCGGCCTTCTGTTCGTGGTGGGATGGGAGATATTGGGCTGGCTGATGCTGATCGTTACGATCTGGGTCTTCGCCTTCTTCCGCGATCCGGTGCGCGCCGTGCCGCAGGATGAGGGGGCGATCATCGCCCCGGCCGATGGCCTGGTGACGCTGATCCAGCAGGTGCCGCCGCCGCGCGAAATGGCGGGACCGGACGGATTGGGCGACCAGCCGCTGATCCGCGTGTCCATTTTCATGAGCGTGTTCGACGTCCATATCAACCGCACGCCGATCGGCGGGACGGTGAAGTCGGTGGTCTATATCTCGGGCAAGTTCCTCAATGCCGATCTCGACAAGGCGAGCGAGGATAATGAGCGCCAGCATATCCTGGTGGAGCGGCATGACGGGCTGCGCGTCGGTTTTACCCAGATAGCGGGTCTGGTGGCGCGTCGGATCGTTCCCTTCGTCAAGCCCGGCGACATGGTCGCGGGGGGGCAGCGCATCGGCCTGATCCGCTTTGGCAGCCGGGTTGACGTCTACCTGCCCGCCGGCACGGCGCCGCGCGTCCTGTTGGGGCAGCGGACCATTGCGGGTGAGACTATATTGGGCCAGCTCGGCGATGCCCGCGTTGTGGCGGGAATCCAGCAGTGAGGCGGCGGCGCGCCATTCCGCGCGGGCTGCGCCGGGGCATTACGCTGCGGATGCTGGCGCCCAATGCCGTGACGGCGATGGCGCTGTGCTTCGGCCTGACGGGGGTGCGCTACGGCATTTCGGGCGAATGGGAACGGGCTGTGCTGTCCATCCTGTTCGCAGGCGTGCTCGACGGGCTGGACGGGCGTATCGCGCGGTTGCTGCGTGGCGAGAGCCGATTCGGCGCGGAACTGGACTCATTGTCCGATTCGATTGCATTCGGCGTTGCGCCGGCGCTGATTCTCTATCTCTGGTCGCTGCACGCCATGCCGAAATTCGGCTGGATCTTCGCGCTGGCCCATGCGCTGTCCTGTGCGCTGCGCCTTGCCCGGTTCAACGCCAATATCGATGTCGAGGACCAGCCGCATAAATCGGCAGGCTTCCTGACCGGGGTGCCCGCGCCGGCGGGAGCGGGACTGGCTTTTGTGCCGCTTTATCTCTGGCTGGTGACCGGAGAGGAGTTTTTCCGCGCCTGGTATGTGGTTGCACCCTGGACGGCCTTCACCGCCTTCCTGCTGATTTCCAATATCGCCACCTATAGCTGGTCGGCGCTGCGGCTGCGCAAGCGCATCCGGCTGGAAGCGATCGCGGTGGCGGGCTTGCTGGCGGCGTTGCTGGTGACCGATCCCTGGCTGACCCTGCTCATCCTGTGCGGCGCCTATATCGTGCTCATCCCCTTTGGCGTCCTGTCCTATGCCAAGGTGAAGCGGCAGCGCGAGGCGCCATCCGCCATTTGACAGTCAGGCGGCGACAATGCCGGCGGTGGGGCCAGCGGTGGGGAGAGGGCGGCCGACCTTGCGCAGCCCATGGGTTACGCGCGGGCGGCGGATGCGAACATGATAGATTGTCGGGGTCGGGGGAATCGGCTGGAACAGCAAGGCGGCGACCATTTTGTCGCGATAGGCCGTGAACATCCAGGCCATGGTGCCGATCGCCAGCAGGAAGGCGGCGGAAAACAGGGTAGCGGCGACAAGTGCGAACATGACGATCACTTTCTGGCTTGCCATTCCCATGGCATGACGCATTTATGACGTTCAAAACCGGCGTTAACCGTATCTTGTTCCGCCTGTTCCCGTTATGTTCTAAAAACGGGCCGTCGTCAACCCTTGCCATCGCCTTTTTTCGCGGGTAAAGGCGCGCCCATTCCACATGGGAATCATCATATCCGGTGCCTGACCGGCCTTCGAGGCTGTGCGACGGTTCCCGATTCCCAGAGGTAGCAACCGGAAGGAGAAAAATTATGGCGACCCCTGTCGTCACCATGCACCAATTGATCGAGGCTGGCGCCCATTTCGGCCACCAGACCCACCGCTGGAACCCGCGCATGAAGCCGTACATCTTCGGCGAGCGCAACGGCATCCACATTCTAGACCTGTCGCAGACCGTGCCGCTGTTCGGTCGCGCGCTCGACTTCGTGTCGGCCTCCGTCGCCGCCGGCGGCAAGGTGCTGTTCGTGGGCACCAAGCGCCAGGCGCAGGACCCCATCGCCGAAGCCGCCCGCAAGTCGGGCCAGCATTTCGTCAACCATCGCTGGCTGGGCGGGATGCTCACCAACTGGAAGACCATTTCGGGCTCGATCAAGCGCCTGAAGACCCTCGAGGAAAAGCTGTCGGGCGACACCCACGGCTTCACCAAGAAGGAAGTCCTTCAGATGACCCGCGAGCGCGAGAAGCTGGAACTGTCGCTGGGCGGTATCCGCGACATGAACGGCATCCCCGATGTCATGTTCGTGATCGACGCCAACAAGGAAGAGCTGGCGATCAAGGAAGCCAACACGCTGGGCATCCCGGTCGTCGCGATCCTCGATTCGAACGTCTCGCCCGATGGCATCGCCTTCCCGGTTCCGGCGAATGACGACGCCAGCCGCGCCATCCGCCTGTATTGCGACGCGATCGCCGCCGCCGCCACCAAGGGCAACCGTGGTGCGCAGCAGGCGTCGGGCGTCGATCTGGGCGCGCTGGACGAGCCCGAAGCCGAGCAGGTTGTCGCCGAAGCCTAATAAGGCGTCGCGCAACTGCAAGAATGACAGGTTAGGGCGCGCTCCACAGGAACGCGCCCTAGTGTGCATCTAAACATCGCCTATTTGAAACATCGAAACTTAGGAGCCGAAACATGGCCGAGATTACCGCTGCCGCCGTCAAGGAACTGCGCGACCGTTCGGGCGCGGGCATGATGGATTGCAAGAAGGCGCTCACCGAAGCCAATGGCGACATCGAAGCGGCAACCGACTGGCTGCGCGCCAAGGGTCTGGCCGCCGCGCAGAAGAAGTCGAGCCGCACCGCCGCTGAAGGCCTGGTCGGCGTTGCCGTCGCCGGGACCAAGGGCGTCGCCGTCGAAGTGAACAGCGAAACCGACTTCGTCGCCAAGAACGAACAGTTCCAGGATTTCGTCCGCACCGTGTCGACGGTTGCGCTGGAAACCGGCGCGGCTGATGCCGAAGCGCTGTCGAACGCATCCTATCCGGGCGCCGGCACCGTGGCCGAGAAGCTGGTGTCGAACATCGCCACCATCGGCGAGAACCAGAATGTCCGCCGCGTCGGCCATGTCGAAGTGAGCCAGGGCGTCGTCGTCCCCTATGTCCACAACGCCGCTGCGCCGGGCCTGGGCAAGATCGGCGTGCTGGTCGCGCTGGAGGGCGATGCGCCGGCCGACGTGCTGGAGCCGCTGGGCAAGCAGCTTGCGATGCACATCGCCGCTGCCTTCCCGCTGGCCCTGTCGGCCGCCGACATCGATCCGGCGCTGCTGGAGCGCGAGCGCGCCATCGCCGCTGAAAAAGCCGCTGAATCGGGCAAGCCCGCCGAGATCGTCGCCAAGATGGTCGACGGTGCGGTCGCCAAGTTCGCCAAGGAACAGGCTCTGCTGTCGCAGCTGTTCGTGATGGACAACAAGACCCCGGTCGCCGACGTCGTCGCCAAGGCGGCGAAGGACGCGGGTGCGTCGATCACGCTCAAGAGCTATATCCGCTTCCAGCTTGGCGAAGGCATCGAGAAGGAAGTCAGCGATTTCGCAGCGGAAGTCGCCGCCGCCGCCGGCGTCTGATCGCTATCGGCATTGTCGGTTGCAAGAAGGGGGCGTTCTTCGGAGCGCCCCTTTTTTTGCGTCATCTTCGGTCAGCTTAGAACGCCCAGGCTACGCCATCGCGGCAATGTCTGGCGGAGGAACGCGGCGGCGCGATCGGTGAGCTGGGCGCGCGCTGCCGGTTCGTTCAAAGGTCGGCCCAATTGAACCAGCCGGGCTTCCGTCGCGGTGGCGAGCGCGGCGGCGTCCCTATCACCACCGCCGCCCAGCCATTGGTCGAGCAGCAGTAGGTCAAGCTCGCTCGCGGCGACGGCCGACCCCAGTTTGGCCGCGGAGAGATGATCATAGGGCAGGCCATCGGATACGGCGCGGGCAATGACCCGGTTGAGCCGTTCGGCCGCCTGCAAAGGCGCTGCCTGCGCCGACCCGACCGCCAATGTCCTGGCGTGCAGCAGCAGGGCCAGGATCTGCATGGCGTTGGTGCGGCCCTGTTTACGCATTGAAGGAAGCGCAACCAAATTGGCGATGGCGCGCGGACCGGCCGCCAAATCGGCGACGATCTCTTCATAAGCGGGCCGTTGCAATGTGATTTCGCTGAAGCTGGTCGTGATGGAGAGCGCGTCGCCCGCGACCGGCGTCATCAGATGCAGCCGCACCGCATCCAGCGCCTTAGGGTCGGGCGGGGGCATGGTGTGGAGTAAGGGGCGGAAGATGTGTCGCGACGGAAGGACTGGTTGATCACCAGATCCTGCACATCCATGCGGAGCGTCTCGGCCGCCTGATCCTCGATCGTCGCGCGCAAGGCCGGTGGCAGCGCGCCGGGCAGCAGGGTTTCGGCGAGCGAGGCCGATCCGACAAAAGAAAGGCCGGCTGTGCCGACCTCCTTTAAAACTTCCGAATGCCAAAGCGGATGCCAGCCTTCGTGCAGATATTCGTGAATGAGATAGTTGCTCGATTGTCGCTTCACGGCCGCCAGCCGCGCCTTGAGCCCGGGCAGGATCTGGAAACTGGTGGCCCCGCCCGTCGCAAGCCGGTCGAACAGGGCGATCGAATCTTGAAGCACGACATCGCTCGGCTGTCCGCTCACATCCTTGATCAGGCGGCTGATGTGGCGGAAGGGGACCGTGCCCAACCAGCCGGGCTGGGCATTGTAGCCGATATAGACCAAGCCCGTGGGCTTCGTCGCCTGGCCCAGGCAGCGCACCAGGGCTTCCCGCACCATCGGTGTGATCCAGCTATAGACGCCGTGCAACGTCACATAGTCGAACTGCCCAAATTCCGTCGGCCAATCCGCAGCCAACGCCACGAAATCGCCATCGCTGAAGCGGATATTGGTGAGGCCGGCCGCTTCGGCGATGGCGCGCCCATGATCGACATGCTCCGGCAGGAAGTCGACGCCCAGAAATTCACCATGCGGATTGGCGGCGGCGAGCAGGCACAGCCCCATGCCCTGACCGCATCCCAGTTCCAGGTAGCGGAAAGGCGCGCCCGACGCGCGGCGAGCAGGCGCATGACCGGCCAGCCTCGCGGCCAGGTCCAGCCAGTCCGGCGCCATTTCCGGGCAGAAGCCATAGGTATATCCTGCCGACATATCATAGCCATGTGACGATGAAGTCATGCCTTGCCCCTGCCGGTTCTGTGGCGAAGCCTAAACAGGCGCGCGCGTCGGCGCAATTTTAAAGCGATGTGATCGATATCATATCAACATCGACATGGGATGTTTGTGGCGGGACAATTATTTCAGCGTGGCGAGATAGTCGATCACCCGTTTGCGCCGGGCCGGATCGGACAGGCCGGGGAAGGGCATTTTCGTGCCCTTGACCATCGCTTGCGGGCCGCTGAGCCATTGGTCCAGCGCCGTGACGTTCCAGGTGATGCCTGAGGCCTTGAGCGCGTCGCTATAGGCATAGCCGGGCAGGCTGGCCGCCTTGCGCCCCGCGATCCCCCGCAGATTGGGGCCGAAGCTGCCCTTGCCCGCCTGCGTAGCGTGACAGGCGGCGCAGATGGCGAAATCGGCCGGAGGTTGCGCCCAGGCTGTGGCTGTCCAGCCTGAAAGCGCCATGGCGCCGACGATACGAAGCACGATCATGGCTGGAGATCCTTGGGCAAGAAGCGGGGCGACGCCTGCCCGAAGGCTGCGCCGCCCCGTTGAGGGTCAGAGGCGATCCGCGTTCATCACCTTGGTCCAGGCGGCGGCGAAATCATCGACGAACTTCTGCCCGGCGTCGCTGGAGGCGTAGACTTCGGACACGGCGCGCAGTTCGGAGTTCGACCCGAAGATCAGGTCGACCGGGGTCGCGGTCCATTTGGCGGCACCCGAGGCGCGGTCCTTGCCCTCAAAGAGGTCCGGCGAAGCCGTCTTTGTCCAGACCGTGTCCATCGTCAGCAGGTTGACGAAGAAGTCGTTGCTGAGCGTACCCGGACGGGTCGTCAGCACGCCATGCCGCGATCCGCCGCTATTGGCGCCGAGCGCGCGCATCCCACCCACCAGCACGGTCATTTCCGGCACGGTCAGGTCCAGCGCATCCGCCTTGTCCACCAGCGCTTCGGCCGGCCCTACTTCCGCCCTGGCGGTGTAGAAGTTGCGGAAGCCGTCCGCCCTGGGCTCCAGATAGGCGAAGGAGGCGACGTCGGTCTGTGCCTGCGTCGCATCGACCCGACCGGGGGTGAAGGGCATGGAGAGCGCAAAGCCAGCGCGCTCGGCCGCCTGCTCGATCGCCGTATTGCCCGACAGGATGATGAGGTCAGCCATCGACACTTGCTTGCCCGACCGGGCGAAGTCCTTCTGGACCGCCGCCAGCTTCGTGAGCACCTTGCTCAGTTCGGCCGGGTCATTGACCGCCCAGCCGCGCTGCGGATCAAGGCGAAGGCGCGCGCCATTGGCGCCGCCGCGCATGTCGGTGCCACGGAAGGTCGAGGCCGAAGCCCAGGCGGTGCGGACCAGTTCCGGCGTCGTCAGGCCCGAGGCGAGGATCATCGCCTTCAGCTTTGCCTGATCCGCCACGTCGACCGGCGCGAAACCGGGCTTGGGCAGCGGATCTTGCCAGCTATAGCTTTCGGTCGGCACGTCCTTGCCCAGATAGCGGCCCTGGGGGCCGAGGTCGCGGTGGGTGAGCTTGAACCAGGCGCGGGCGAAGGCCTTGCCGAACAGGTCCGGGTTCTTCTGCCAGCTTTCGAGCACCTTGCGGAAGCCGGGGTCTTCCTTGAGCGCGATGTCGGTGGTGAACATGATCGGCGCGTGACGCTTGTCCTTGAGATGGGCGTCGGGCACCAGATTGGCGGCATTGGGATCGGTCGGAATCCACTGGGTCGCGCCGGCCGGGCTCTTGGTCTTGACCCAGTCGAAGTTGAGCAGATTGTCGATATATTGGGTGGTGAACTGCGTCGGCGCGGCGGACCAGGCGCCTTCGAGGCCGGAGGTCAGCGTGTCTTCCGCATTGCCCTTGCCGCATTTATTGTGCCAGCCCAGACCCTGCGCCTCCAGGCCAGCGGCGGTCGGCTCGGCGCCCAGACATTCCTCGGGCTTGCGGGCGCCATGCGCCTTGCCGAAGGTGTGGCCGCCCGCGATCAGCGCCAGCGTTTCCTCATCATCCATCGCCATGTTGCCGAAGGCGCGGCGAATGTCGGCGGCTGCGCCGATCGGATCATGATTGCCGCCCGGACCTTCGGGATTGACATAGATGAGGCCCATGGTGGTGGCGGCGAGCGACCGCTTGAGCGAGCCGTCCGGGTTGGAGCGGTCAGTGCCCATCATCTTGGTTTCAGGCCCCCAGAAGACGACGTCCGGCTGCCAGGCGTCGACGCGGCCGCCCGCAAAGCCCACGGTCTTGAAGCCCATATCCTCCAGCGCGACATTGCCCGAAAGGACCATGAGGTCGCCCCAGCTGAGCTTGCGGCCATATTTCTGCTTGATCGGCCAGACCAGGCGGCGCGCCTTGTCCAGGCTGACATTGTCGGGCCAGCTGTTGAGCGGATCGAAACGCTGTTCGCCGCCATCGGAGCCGCCGCGGCCGTCGCCCACGCGATATGTGCCCGCGCTGTGCCAGGCCATGCGGATGAAGAAGGGACCATAATGGCCATAGTCGGCCGGCCACCAGGGCTGCGAGGTGGTCAGCACCTTGCGGATGTCCGCCTTGACCGCGTCGAGATCGAGCGAGGCGAATTCCGCCGCATAGTCATAGTCCGCGCCATAAGGGTTGGACATGGCTTCATGCTGGCGCAGCGCCGTGAGGTCCAGGCGACTGGGCCACCAGTCCTTGTTGGTCATGCCGCCGGGCTTTTCGCCGACCGGCGCCCTGGCGGTCTCGCTGACCGTTTCCGCCTCGGTCGCGTGCGTCTTTGCAGGTTCCGAGGGCTTCTGGGCCAGTGCCGGCGTCATCGCCGCCGCGGCGAGCAGCGCCCATATGGACGTGGACGTCCTTCGCATATCAGTCTCCCTGTTGGTGCAGGCATGAGTGCCCTGGCGAAAGCGGATAAGGAGCGGCGTCCGCGACGGACAATTGATTGATCTGTTCACAATGATTGAGCTGCGCGATCAATCGAAACGGCCGAGAAACAAATATTTCCCTTCTGTTGCGCGATGCGACTATCTTTGGTGGCGATGGTGAAGGCGGGTGCAAACGCCGCTTGGCTTTGCCATCGTGCGCGACTAAGGTCCGCGCCGCTTTCCGCCAATCGCCAAGGATGTTCGACCGCCTATGACTCGGCCTGCTTTCAAGCGCATATTGTTGAAACTGTCGGGCGAAGTTCTGATGGGACAGGGACAGTTCGGCATCGAGCCGGAGACCGTCAGCCGCGTCGCCGGCGAGATCGCCGCGGCCAAGGATGCCGGCTTCGAGCTGTGCGTCGTGGTCGGCGGCGGCAATATTTTCCGTGGCCTCGCCGGGGCGGCGGCCGGTTTCGACCGGGCCAGCGCCGACTATATGGGGATGCTGGCGACCGTGATGAATGCGCTCGCCGTGCAGAATGCGCTGGAGAAGCTGGGCTATGACACCCGCGTCCAGTCCGCCATCCCGATGGCTTCGGTGTGCGAGCCCTATATCCGGCGCAAGGCGGTGCGGCATATGGAAAAGGGCCGGATCGTCATCTTCGCAGCGGGGACCGGCAGCCCTTTCTTCACCACCGACACCACGGCGGCGCTGCGTGCGGCGGAAATGAATTGCGACGCCCTGTTCAAGGGGACCAGCGTCGATGGCGTCTATGATGCCGATCCCAAGAAGGTGGCGGGCGCTGTCCGTTATGACGAGATCAGCTTCGACCAGGTGCTGAACGACAATCTGAAGGTCATGGACGCGAGCGCCATCGCGCTGTGCCGTGAGAACAACATCCCCATCGTCGTGTTCAACATCCGCGAAACCGGTAATCTGGCCACCGTGCTCGCCGGGCAGGGTGTTGCGACGATCGTGCAAAATCAGGAGCGCTGAAAACCATGCCGCAATATAATAAAGCCGACCTTGAACGCCGCATGGCCGGCGCCATCGAATCGCTGAAGGGCGACCTCACCGGCCTGCGCACCGGGCGCGCGAACGTGCAACTGCTCGACCCGGTGATGGTCACCGTCTATGGCGCGAACATGCCGCTCAATCAGGTGGCGACCGTGTCGGCGCCCGAACCGCGCATGTTGTCGGTGCAGGTGTGGGACAAGACCAATGTCGGTCCCTGCGACAAGGCGATCCGGTCGGCAGGCCTGGGCCTGAACCCGATCGTCGACGGGCAGACGCTGCGCCTGCCGATCCCCGACCTGACCGAGGAACGTCGCAAGGAACTGGCCAAGCTCGCCAGCAAATATGCCGAAGGCGCGCGCATCGCCGTGCGCAATGTCCGTCGCGACGGCATGGACAGCCTGAAGGCCGACGAGAAGAAGGGCGAAATCAGCGAGGATGAGCGCAAGCGCCTGGAAACCGAGGTCCAGAAACTGACCGACGGCACCATCGCCGACATCGACGCCACGGCGTCGGCGAAGGAGAAGGAAATCCTCGGCCAGTAAGCCGGGGCTTTCCTTTTGTGGCCAACGCCTGCATGTCTTCCTGATGGCCAGCCAAGCCAAGCCCGATCTGACCCGTGCCGCGCCCGCCCATGGCGCGCGCCATGTTGCCATCATCATGGACGGCAATGGCCGCTGGGCGAAGAAAAGGCTGTTGCCTCGCATCGCCGGCCATCGCGCCGGGGTGGAGGCGGTGCGCCGCGTCGCCCGCGCGGCGCAGGAGATGGGGCTGGAATGCCTGACGCTCTATGCTTTTTCGTCGGAGAACTGGAAGCGGCCGGCGAGCGAGGTCGCCGACCTCATGGGGCTGCTGCGCCGCTTCATCCAGGCGGATCTCGACGAATTCCACGCCAATGGCGTGCGGCTGCGGGTGATCGGCCATTATCAGGCGCTCGAACCCTCGCTGGTGGAACTGATCGAAAGCGCGATGGCGCGCACCGCGGGCAATAGCGGCCCGGTCATCGCGATCGCGCTCAATTATGGCGCGCAGGACGAAATGGTGCGCGCGGCCCAGCGGATCGCGCAGAAGGTGGCGCGGGGCGAACTGGCGGTTCAGGACATCGGCGTTGCTGACATTGACAGCGAACTGGACACATCCGACCTGCCGCCGCTCGACCTGATGATCCGCACGTCGGGCGAGCAGCGCCTCAGCAATTTCATGCTGTGGCAGGCCGCCTATGCCGAACTCTATTTCACCGACATGCTGTGGCCCGATTTCGACGGGCGCGCTTTGGCCGCAGCGCTTGATGCCTTCCGCTTGAGGGACCGCCGGTTCGGCGGATTGTGATTCGATGACGGATGAATTGCGCACCCGCGCCATGGTGGGCGTCGCGCTGATCGCGATGGCGCTGGGCGCCCTGCTGGCGGGCGGCTTGCTGTTCTGGCTGCTGCTGGTGGTGGCTGGCGTGTTGATGCAGGGCGAGTGGGGTAACCTGACCGGCGCGAGCGCCGAACAGCGCAAGGCGGCGATGTTTGCCGTGTCGATCCCGCTGGCGCTGCTCTGCCCCCTGGCCGCCGACATCGACTGGCCGGTGCTGATGGCGGGCGCAGCGGCGTTTTTCTTCGTCGCCTTCACCAGCCGCAACATGCGATTGGCGCTCGGCATCCCTTATATCTGCGTGCCGGTCACCGCGCTGCTGTTCCTGCGCGCCGAGCAGCCCTATGCCTATGGCCTGCTGCTGGCTTTCTGGGCGCTGGGACTGGTCTGGGCGACCGATATCGGCGCCTATTTCGCCGGCCGTTCGATCGGCGGTCCCAAGCTGGCGCCGCGGATCAGTCCATCCAAGACCTGGTCCGGCCTGGCGGGCGGCGTGTTGGCCGCGCTGGTGCTCGGTTTCCTGCTGCATCGGTTCGCCGGGCTGCCGATCCAGCTGGCGGCGGCGAGCGGCCTGCTGGCGGTGGCGGCGCAACTGGGCGACCTGTTCGAAAGCGCGATGAAGCGGCGTGCCGGGGTGAAGGATAGCGGCACGATGCTGCCCGGCCATGGCGGGGTGATGGATCGCCTCGACGGGGTGGTGGCGGCCGCGCCGCTCGCGGCCCTGCTGTATCTGGTGCTGGCGCAGGCGACATGAAGACGGTGTCCATCTTCGGCGCGACCGGATCGGTCGGCCTTTCGACGCTGGACCTGGTGCGGCGCGAGCCTGATGCCTATCGCGTGGTCGCGCTGACCGCCAACAGCGACGTCGACAATCTGGCGGCGCAGGCGCGGGCGGTCGGCGCGCAGGTCGCGGTGATCGGGCAGGAGCGGCTATACGGCGCCCTGAAGGCGGCGCTGGCCGGTTCGGGCATCGAGGCGGCGGCGGGCGAGGCCGCGCTGGTCGATGCGGCGGCGCTGGGCGCGGACTGGACCATGGCCGCCATCGTCGGCTGCGCGGGCCTGACCCCCACCATGGCCGCGCTCAAGGCGGGCGGCACGGTCGCCCTCGCCAACAAGGAATCGCTGGTGTCGGCCGGCGGGCTGATGATGGCGGCGGCGCAGGAAACGGGAGCGACGCTGCTGCCGGTCGACAGCGAGCATAATGCGATCTTCCAATGCCTGGCCGGGGGCAGTCTGGACGATGTCGCCCGGATCATCCTGACCGCGAGCGGCGGTCCTTTCCGCACGCGCAGCCGCGCCGACATGGTCGGCATCACGCCCGCGCAGGCGGTCGCCCATCCCAATTGGTCGATGGGCGCGAAGATCAGCGTCGACAGCGCGACGATGATGAACAAGGGGCTGGAACTGATCGAGGCGGCGCATCTTTTTCCGGTCGGGCTCGACCGGATCGAGATACTCGTCCATCCCCAGTCGGTCATTCATTCGATGGTCGAATATCGCGACTGTTCGACGCTGGCACAGCTCGGTTCGCCCGATATGCGCATTCCGATCGCCCATGCGCTCGCCTGGCCGCAGCGGATCGCCACGCCCTGCCAGAAGCTCGACCTGGTGACGATTGGCAGACTCGACTTCGAAGCCCCTGACGAAGAACGCTTTCCTGCCCTTCGCCTGACCCGCGCGGCGGCGGCCGAAGGGGGGGCGACGCCCGCCATCCTGAACGCGGCCAATGAGGTCGCGGTGGCGGCCTTTTTGGCCGGTCGCATCGGCTTCCTTGATATTGCCATGATTGTGGAGGATGTGTTGGGCCGCTATAGCGCGGCACGACCAGCCACGATCGGGGACGTGCTGGCGGCTGACGCGCAGGCTCGCACAGAAGCGGACCAAGTGATGGAAAGATTGACGGCTTGATCCAGAATCCCGGCTTCCTGCTGACCGTTTTCGCCTTCGTGGCGGTCATCGGACCGCTCGTCTTCGTCCATGAGCTGGGCCATTATCTGGTCGGCCGCTGGTGCGGGGTGAAGGCGGAGGCTTTCTCTATCGGCTTCGGGCCGGAACTGTTCGCCTGGGTCGACCGGCGCGGCACCCGCTGGCGCGTGGCGGCGCTGCCGCTGGGCGGCTATGTCCGCTTCAAGGGCGACATGAACGCGGCCAGCATGACCGATCCGGCCTGGTTGCAAATGCCCGCGAAGGACCGGGCGGAAAGCTTCCCGGCCAAGCCGCTGTGGCAGCGTGCGCTGATCGTGGCGGCGGGACCGGCGATCAATTTCCTGTTCGCCATCGCCATTCTGGCGACCTTCGCCTTCGTCCATGGCGAAAGCCGCACTCCTGCGGTCGCGGGCATCGTGGAGCAGGGCAGCGCGGCCGACGCGGCGGGGATCAGGGTCGGCGATCGCATCCTGTCCTTCAACGGACGGGCGATGGACACCTATACCGACATGGTCATGTACACCCGCATCCGGCCGGACGAGCCGGTCGATGTGGTGATCGACCGTGACGGCCGCCGGCTGGAGATCCAGACCCGGATCGGCGCGGTGATGGAGGATGATGGTTTCGGGCAGAAATTCCGCGTCGGCCGACTGGGCATCGGCGCGGGCGATCCGGTGGTCGAGCGCGTCGGCCTGCTGCGCGCGCCGGTGGTGGCGGTCGAGCGGACCGGGCAGATCGTCCGAACGATGGTCGAGACGCTGGGGCAGATCGTAAGCGGCGGCCGTTCGATCAAGGAACTGGGCGGGCCGCTAAAGATCGCGCAGGTGTCGGGACAGGCGGCGACGCTGGGGCTGGAAAGCTTCATCTTCTTCGCCGCGCTTATCTCGATTAACTTGGGGTTCATCAACCTCTTGCCAATTCCCATGCTGGATGGCGGGCATCTGCTCTTTTACGGGATCGAGGCGGTGCAGCGGCGGCCGGTCAGTCCGCAGGCGCAGGAATGGGCCTATCGGTCGGGCCTGGCGGTGCTGATGGCGATGATGCTGTTGGTGACTTTCAACGATTTGTCGTCTTTCGGGCTTTGGAAGAGCCTGTCCGGCTTGATCGGCTGACGCGCATCGGGCAGGGAAGCCCGGTTTGGCGTCGTCTGTTACGGCGGAAACATTTTTTTGAGTTTTGAGGTGGAGCGGTGACAGCGATGAACAGCAGCTTGAGGCAGCGCCCGATCGTGGCCGCCCTGTTGGCGACGACCATGATCGCGGGCCTCACGGCGGTTCCGGCGGCGGCGCAGGACGCCTCCGCGCCGGCACCGGCGGCCGTGCCCACCATGGCGCCCCAGGGCACCATCCGCAGCATCGCGGTGAACGGCACCCAGCGGCTGGAGCCGGACACGGTGCTGTCCTACACCAAGCTGCGCACCGGCCAGCCCTTCAGCCAGGAGAGCCTGGACCAGGCGCTGCGCGACCTGTACGAGACGGAACTGTTCGCCGACGTCCAGATCCGCAACGACAATGGCGCGCTGACGGTGGAGGTGAAGGAAAACCCCGTCATCAACCGCATCGTCCTGGAAGGTAATAAGCGGTTGAAGGACGACAAGATCCGTCCTGAAATAAAACTCGCTCCGCGGCAAATCTATACCCGTTCGAAGGTGCGCGCCGACGTCGCCCGCATCGTCGAGCTGTATCGCCGCCAGGGCCGCTTCGCCGCGACGATCGAACCGAAGATGGTCCAGCTCGACCAGAACCGTGTCGATATCGTGTTCGAAATTTCGGAAGGACCGAAATCCAAGGTCCGCCAGATCAACATCATCGGCAACGAGAAGTTCAGCGACGGCGACCTGCGCAGCCAGATGGTGACCAAGCAGTCGCGCTGGTTCCGCATCTTCTCGTCGGGCACCAGCTATGATCCCGATCGACTGGCCTATGACCAGCAGAAGCTGCGCCAATATTATCTGACCGAAGGCTATGCCGATTTCCGCGTCATTTCTGCGGTCGCGGAGCTGACGCCCGACAAGCAGGACTTCATCATCACCTATGTCGTCGAGGAAGGCGACCGCTACAAGTTCGGCGACGTGAAGGTCGAATCCGATATTCGCGACCTGTCCGGCGACATGTTGACCACCCGGTTGCCGATGAAGAAGGGCGACTGGTACAACGCCAAGCAGGTCGAGGACACGGTCGATACGCTGAGCGAGACGGCGGGCCTGTTCGGCTATGCCTTCGCCGACGTGCAGCCCGACTTCAACCGCGACAAGGAAAGCCTGACGATGGGGATTAATTTCCGCATCGCCAATGCGCCGCGCGTCTATGTCGAGCGGGTCGACATCAACGGCAACACGCTCACCCAAGACAAGGTGGTTCGTCGCGAGTTCCGCCTGGCCGAAGGCGACGCCTTCAACAGCTTTCTGGTCAAGCGTTCGAAGGACCGGATCAATTCGCTGGGCTTCTTCCAGGAGAAGCTGGACATCGAGCAGAAGCCCGGCTCCGCGCCCGACCGCATCGTGCTGGAAACCAACGTTCAGGAAAAATCGACCGGCGAATTGTCGCTTTCGGCCGGTTTCTCGTCGCTGGAACGCTTCATCGTGTCGGCGTCGATCACCCAGCGCAACTTCCGCGGCAAGGGCCAGGAACTGCGCACCTCGGTCAATTATTCGGCTTATTCCAAGTCGGTCGAAGTGGGCTTTACCGAGCCTTATTTCATGGACAAGAATATCGCGCTGGGCGGCGACATTTATCGCCGCGATCTCAACAGTTTCCGTTATCTGACCAATAATGATCGCGACACGACCTACGAGCAGACCACGACCGGCTTCCAGATCCGGGCTGGCGTGCCGATCACCGAATATATATCGCTGGCGCTGCGTTACAGCCTGAATTTCGACGATGTGACGCTCGACAAGGACACCTATTATTCGGACACCGACGGCAATGGCACGACCGAGTGCGATCCGCTGCTCGCAGGCCGCTATCTGTGCGACGCGATCGGGAAGCGGACGACCTCCTCGATCGGCTACTCGCTGATCTATGACACGCGCAACAACCGCATCCGCCCGACGCGCGGCCAAAATGTGGTGCTGAGCCAGGATTTCGCGGGCCTGGGCGGCGACGTCAAATATGTGAAGACCCGCCTGTCGGCGTCGAAATATTGGCCGCTGGGCGCGGGCTTCATTTTCTCGCTGTCGGGCGAGGGCGGCTATATCCACAGCCTGGAAGGCGAACGGCGCGATGCTTCAGGCCAGCTGGTCGACAAGGTCCGCCTGACCGATCGCTTCTTCCTGGGCGAGCCGCAATTTCGCGGCTTCGACATTCGCGGCGTCGGCCCGCGCGTGAAGCGCTATTATCTGACGGCTGAGACTGATGCGGATGGCAACGCCACCGGCAAATATGTTCGGAACAACAGCAACAACAATGTTTCGGATGACGCGCTGGGCGGCAAGATCTATTATCTGGCCCGCGCCGAAGTCGAGATCCCGCTAGGTTCGGGCGCGCGCGAAATGGGGCTGCGCCCGTCGATCTTCATGGACGCAGGTGCGGTCGCCGGGTTGAAGAACCCCGGCACGATCAATTTCGCCGGCTATTGCACGGTGACCACCGGAACGACGTCTACAACCGAACGCGCGAAGGCGGTCGGCACCTGCGAGGACCAGCCGACCGGAACGACCGCCACCTACAGCGGTGGCGGCTTCGAGGAAGTCTATCTCGGCGATACGCTCAAGCCGCGTCTGTCGGTGGGCTTTGGCGTCAACTGGAACTCGCCCTTCGGCCCGTTCCGCATCGACATCGCCAAGGCCCTGCTCAAGGAACCAGGGGACGACAACAAGCTCATCACCTTCAACGTAGGGACTCAATTCTGATGAAGACTATCGTTAAAGCCGCGGCGCTCGTTCTGGCGCCCATGACCGCCATGGCGCTGACCGCCGTGCCGGCCGCCGCCCAGACCAAGTCCGGCCTCGCCGTCGTCGACCTGGAGGAAGCCGTCGCCAAGAGCACGGCCTTCACCACCGCGATGACGCAGATGCAGACCACCTACAAGCCGCAGCTCGACCAACTGACCACGCGTCGCAGCGCGATCGAGGCGGACCTCAAGACCAAGAATGACGCGTTGCAGGCCGCCTACAAGGCCGCCGGCAACAAGCCGACGCCTGCGATCGAGACCCAGTATCAGCAATTGCAGCAGGCCCAGCAGACCGGCCAGGCCGAATTGCAGCGCCTGACGCAGCCGGTGGCGCTCGCCCGCGCCTATGTCGAACAGCAGATCGTCGACAAGCTGGACGATGCGCTGAAGGCCGCGACCGCCAAGACCAAGTCGGAGATCGTGTTCAAGAAGGCGGCGACCGAAAGCTTCGGCGCCGGGGCCGACATCACGCCCGCCGTCATCACCGAACTCAACGCGCTGGTGCCCAGCGTCAGCATCACTCCGCCTGCTGGCTGGCAGCCTGGCGGTCAGGGTCAAGGCCAGGCTGCGGCCGCCGCTCCGGCGACCCCGGCGCAGGCACCCAAGTCGCGCTGAACATAAATGACGGGAGAGGTTGAATCGACTGCGCGTGGCCCGATGGATATCCGTCGGGTCATGGCTGCGCTGCCGCACCGTTATCCGATGCTGCTGATCGATCGCGTGGTTTCGCTGGCGCTGGGCCAGTCGATCCATGCGATCAAGGCGGTGTCGGTGAACGAGCCGTTTTTCCAGGGGCATTTCCCGACCAGGCCGATCATGCCCGGCGTGCTGATCGTGGAAGCGATGGCGCAGGCGGCGGGCGTGCTGGCGGTGGAATCGATGAATTTGGCCGATTCGGGCAAGCTCGTCTATTTCATGAGCATCGACGGCGCGAAATTCCGTTCGCCAGTGGAGCCGGGCTGCCTGCTCGACCTCTATGTCGAGGTGACGCAGAACAGGGGCGCGATCTGCAAATTTTCGGGTAAGGCGATGGTCGACGGCAAGCTGGCATCGGAAGCCAATTTCGTTGCGATGATCACGGACCCGCCAGCGGATTGACGGTCGGCGCGCCGTCCGGGCATGGACCAGCGACAATAAGGGCAGGCTTCCCCCTTGCCATGGCGCGCCGAAACCGCTAACGGCGCGCCTTCGCATTTTTTCGCATCCGGCCGGTCGGAAACCGGTCACCAAAGGAGCACACCGCCATGAAGGCCGATACCCACCCCGATTACCACATGATCACCGTCCAGATGACCGACGGCACCACTTTCCAGACCCGTTCGACCTGGGGCAAGGAAGGCGATACGCTGGCGCTCGACATCGATCCCAAGTCGCATCCGGCCTGGACGGGCGGCAACCGCCAGCTCGACACCGGCGGCCAGGTGGCGCGCTTCAACAAGCGCTTTGGCGGCCTGACGCTGAAGAAGTAATCGGCCTTCGACGGTTGAATGAGAAGGGCGCCCCGGTGGCGCCCTTTTTGTTTTTGCGGCAATCGCGATCTGTGACTGGAAGTGGCATCGCTCCCATCGTTGCCCCGGCAAAGGCTGGGCGCGCAGGCGAGGCGGTGTGGGGGAAGTGCTGCCCATGCCGATGCTGCTGCGCGCTTGCGCCGCAGATGCCGGCCTGCGCTGGCATGACGGGGGGAATGGGGATTGGCCGATAGCGACCAGAAATTGCCGTTCATCGTCCTTAATCGATGTCCCATGACCAGACGTTTACGACAGAGGCTCCGGCTTCAGAGTGATATAGTAACAGTAAATGGCTCCGAAAACCCCGATTATGAAGCCAACGAGAAAACTTTCCCAATAGCTACCGCTCCGCATATGATCCGCCGACCGCTTGATTTGAGACCTACGCCATTCTCTTGATACGATTATATTTTTTCTGCAATCGGTTACCCCATAGATTATATTGAATGAACGATACCGCTTAAGGGCAAAACAGCCATGAAGTGGAATATCGTATCTATGTGGGATGCAATATCTACCTCTATCACCGGGACCGCATGTCACAGATAGTTTTTTATCCCCAACGACTTTGAGATATCTGTGGCGAATGTCTGCATAGTCAAGCTTGCCCTTAACCGTGAAGACTGGAGCCACCTCTAAGGATCGGTCGAACTCACTATATTTGGATGTGTCATGCAGCCCAGTGATCAAGCCCATTCCTATTGGAACGCACAGTGAAATTCCAAGCCGTTTAGAAAATACCCAACTTGCCATGGGGCGCTTTTAAAACGTGATGATTGAAAAATGAAAAACGTCAGAATTTGCGACGTTTTTCCTAAAAGCAGCCTGTCCGCTCCCCACCCAAATCGGACATGCGTCGGGCGCGGCTATGCCCTGGCCGTCGCCTGCTCGGCATCCAGAAACGCCGCCACGTCGTCCAGCGCGACGTCCTTCGACAGGAAGGTCCGGCCGATGCCGCGCGCGAGGAGGAAGGGGAGGGTGCCGGCCGCCATTTTCTTGTCGTGGAGCATGTGCGCGACCAGCGTGGCGCCGTTGGCGGTGACGTGGGCGGTGGCGAGGTCGTGGGGTAGGCCCACGGCCTGGAGATGCGCCGTGACGCGATCGGCGTCTTCCCGTGGGCAGAGGCCCAGATGGGCGGAATAGCGGAAGGCGAGCGCCATGCCCGCCGCCACCCCTTCGCCATGGAGCAATGTGTCGGAAAAGCCGGTGTCGGCCTCCAGCGCATGGCCGAAGGTGTGGCCGAGGTTAAGGAGGGCGCGGCGGCCCGATGTTTCGCGCTCGTCATCGGCGACGATCGCGGCCTTGGCGGTGACGCTGCGTTCGATCGCATGGGTGCGCGCCTGCGGATCGCCGGCGAGCAGGCGGTGGCCGTCGCTTTCGCACCAGGCGAAGAAGGCGGGATCGTCGATCAGGCCATATTTGACGACTTCGGCATAGCCGGCGCGGGTTTCGCGCGGGGGCAGGCTGTCGAGGGTCGAGGGGTCGATGAGGACGAGGGCGGGCTGGTAGAAGCTGCCGATCAGATTCTTGCCCGCGCCGGCGTTGATCGCGGTCTTGCCGCCGACCGACGAATCGACCTGGGCGAGCAGGGTGGTGGGCACCTGGATGAAGTGGCAGCCGCGCTTCAGGATCGAGGCGGCGAAACCGACCAGATCGCCGATCACGCCGCCGCCCAGCGCCACGACATGATCGCCGCGCTCGATTTCCAGCGCCAGCAGCGCGTCGAGCAGATGCTGAAGATGGGTCCAGCTCTTGGTCTGTTCGCCCGGCGGCAGGATGATGGGTTCGACCCGGATGCCGGCGGCGCGCAGGCTGGCGTCCAGGCGGGGCAGTTGCGCGGCGGCGACATGGGAATCGGTGACGACCACGAGCCGGCCGTTGCGGGCATGGCGCTTGAGCGTTTCGCCGGCGCGGTCGAGCGCGCCCTGCTCGATGATGATGTCGTAGCTGCGCGCGTCCAGCGCGACCCGGACTATTGCCATGCCGTCAATTGCTCCATGATGCGGTCGACCGCGACGTCATGCGGCGCCGCGATGCTCTTTACGTGGATGGGGGCGAGCGCATAGACCGGGTTGCGGACCGCCGCCAGTTCGACGAGCACCGCGCGCGGATCGCGATTTTTGAGCAGGGGACGCCCGTCGCGGCGCGATACGCGATCCACCAGAATGTCGATGTCGGCGTCCAGCCAGATGGCGGTGGCGGTGTCGAGGATCAGCTTGCGCGTCTCTTCCTGCATGAAGGCGCCGCCGCCGGTCGCGATCACCTTGGGAGCGCCGTCCATCAGCCGGGCGATGACGCGCCGCTCGCCATCGCGAAAATAGGCTTCGCCATAGCGTTCGAAAATCTCGCTCACGCTCATGCCGGCGGCCTTCTCAATCTCCTCGTCCGCGTCGACGAAGGCGAGGCCGAGGCGCGCGGCGAGGCGGCGGCCGACGGTCGATTTGCCGACCCCCATCATGCCCACCAGGACGATGGGGCCGCGCCTGGTCTGGCCATCCGGGATTTTGCTGTTTCGTTGCATGGCTCGCGGGGCTATACAGCCAGCCGTCACAGAGGCAAATCGCATCTTTCCAAGTCATCCGGCCTTGCAGGCCCGGACAGCCATAGCCAAGGACCTATGAAGAATAACCGCAACTTCAGCAGTTTCGAGGGCAGTTCGCGTCGCCGTGGCGGCCGCCTGCCGATCATCCCCATCATCATCGTCCTGCTGGTCGCGGCCCTGCTCGCCTTTTTCTGGTCGCGCGGCGGCGAAAAGCCGCAGCAGCGCGTCGAAAAGATCATCCCCGCCGAGAAGCTGGGTCAGTAAGGCGGATGCGCTGGCCGCGGGCTAATGCGAAATGGGCGCTGGGCAGCTTCGCGCTGGCCCTGACCTTGCCCGTGGTCGCGCAACAGGCGCCCGAATCGCTGTTGCCGCCCGGTTTCGGCGATGCGCCCGAAGCGCCCGCGCCGCAGCCGGGCAGGCCGACGTCGCCGACGGCTCAGCCAACGCCGGCATCGCCCGCCACGCCCGCGCCTGTGCCGATGGTGCAGCCGCTCGACCCCGCACTGACGGCGGCGCTGGGGCAGGAGGCCGACAATGCCGCCGAAGACGAACTGACGCCCGAGGAGATCGCGGCGCAGAAGGCCAAATATGACCTGCCCGACACGGCGCGCCGGTCGCTCGATCGCATCGGCCCGCTGACGCCGCGCACGCGCGGTTTCGAGCCGGATGCGTTCGGCAATGAATCGGGCCGGTATCTGGCGACGCTGATGCAGCAGACCCATGCGCCGATCGTGTCGCGCTGGGCCTCCATCTTGTTGCGACGGGCGCTGCTGACTGCGACCGATACGCCGCGCGACATTGACGGGGCCGACTGGGCGGCCGAGCGGGCCTGGCTGTTGCTGCGCATGGGCGAGGCGGACAGCGCCCGGCTGATGGTGCAGAGCGTCGATCCCGATCGCTATACGCCCCGGCTCTACGCCATTGCGATGCAGACCTATCTGGCGACCGCCGACCCGGCCGGGCTGTGCCCGCTGTCGGCAGGCGCGCTGCGCACCAGCAAGGAACCGGGCTGGGACATGACGCGGGCGATCTGTCCGGCGCTGTCGGGCGACCAGGGCAGCGCCAGCGGGGCGCTCAACCAGGCGCAGCGCAAGGGGGTGGTGCGGGGCATCGATTATCGGCTGGCGGAAAAGGTGGTGGGCACCGGCTTCAACGCGCGCCGGTCGGTCAATATCGAATGGGACGGGGTCGATCGGCTGACCGCCTGGCGCTTTGGCCTGGCGACCGCGCTCAATGTCGAAATTCCCGACGATCTTTATAAAACTGTGGGATCGCACGTGCGCGCCTGGGAAGCGCGCGCGCCGGCGCTCAGCCCGTTGCGGCGGCGGCCGGGCGCGGAGATCGCGGCGCGGCTGGGCGTCTTTTCGAGCGCGGCGCTGGTCGGTTTCTACAGCCAGTTGGACAACGAAGCCGACACCCCGAACGAGATCGCCGACAAGGCCGACGCGCTGCGCACCGCCTATGCCGGCGCGACCGTGGGCGACCGGATCGGCGCGATGCACAGTTGGTGGCAGGATAATGCCAGCCCGGATTATGTCGGCCTGATCGCGACGGCCCGCGCCGCCGCCGCGCTGCCCGTGGCGAAGGCCGATGCGCAGGATGCGGCCAATCTGGTCGCGTCGATGTTGACCGCCGGTTATGACCGCAATGCCGCGCGCTGGGCGCGGGCGTTCGGCCAGTTGAGCGGCGATGGCGCCTCGCAATTCTGGGCGCTGCTCGCCGTCGGGGCGCCCAGCCCCGTGGTCGATATCAACAGCAGCCGGGTGTCGGGCTATGTCGGCGAAGCCGGGGCGGACAAGGGCCGGATGCTGATCGCCGCGCTGGCCGGCCTGTCGCGCCTGTCGCCGCAGGATGCGACGGCGCTGGCGCAGGATAATGGCGTGTCCCTGGCCGCCGACAGCCGCTGGGCGCGCGCCATCGGCGGGGCGGCGCAGCGGGGCGAGAAGGCGACCGTGGCGCTGCTGGCGGCGGTCGGGATGCAGGGCAGCGACTGGAGCCGGATGCCGCCCGCGCATCTTTATCATGTCGTGGCGGCGCTGCACCGGGTCGGGCTGGACCCCGAAGCGCGGATGATCGCGGCCGAGGCGCTCAGCCGGGTGTGACCATGGGGCAGGAGGACGCCGCCCTGCTCGACCGTTTCCTGGAAATGATGGCGGCCGAGCGGGGGGCGTCGCGCAATACGTTGCTGGCCTATCGCGCCGACCTGACGGGCGCGGGCGACCTGCTGGGCGGCCTTGCCGGCGCGACAAGGGATGGGCTGGGCGGTCTGGCCGCGCAATGGGCGACGCTGGCCGCCGCGACGGTGGCGCGCAAGGCGTCCGCGCTGCGCGCCTTCTACGGATTTCTGGAGGAGGAGGGGCTGCGGGCCGACAATCCTTCCGCGGCGCTGCCGCGGCCGGTGACGCGGCGGCCATTGCCCAAGATCCTGTCGACGGCGGAGGTCGACCGCTTCTTCACGCTGATCGCCGAGCGGCTGGACGTGGCCCATCCCGCGCCGCTGGATCTGCGGCTCGCGGCGCTGATCGAACTGCTTTACGGGTCGGGCCTGCGGGCGACCGAACTGGTGTCGCTGCCGCGCCGCGCGCTTGCCGCCGACCGGCCTTTCCTGATCCTGCGCGGCAAGGGCGCGCGCGAGCGGCTGGGGCCG
>NZ_AYOY01000183.1 GCF_000508185.1 Sphingobium sp. C100
CGCGGCGGGTGAATTCGCCCGCCTCCGCGCGGCGCAGGCCCGGCAGGGCGCTCAGCGCATCCTCCACCGCAGCCACCACCGCGCGGCCGCCATGACAATGAAGCTCGACCATATCTTCGCCGGTGACGGTCGCCGGGCCGGGCAGCCAGAGCAGCAGCGCCCGATCGAGCGGCGCATCGTCGCGCGGATCGCGAAGCAGGGCGAGGCTGGCGGTGCGGGGCGTCGGAACGCGGCGGGCCAGCGCCTCCAGCGCGAACCCCGCCTGCGGTCCACTTACCCGGATGACCGCAATACCCGCCGGCGGCGCACCGCTGGACAGGGCGTAGATCGTGTCGTCGAACCGGTCAGGCACGAGGCTTATTTGTCATCCTTGCCGGTGCCCATGCCGGACAGGCCGACATTCATCATCTGCTGGAACAGGCGCATCCCGGCATCACCCATTGGCGAGAAGCTTTTGAACAATGTTTCCATTTGTTCGGCGCTGCCGATGCCATCGAAGCTGTCGAGCATCGTGCGGATATATTTGTCATGGATGGGCGACACATCGGGCAGGCCGAGAAAGGCCCGCGCTTCGGCAGGGGTGCAGTCCACATCGACGGTAACCTTCATGTCCCTGCCCTTCCTTGCTGGCTGTCGGATCCTGTGCCATCGTCATGCCGCAAGTCGCCGCGCCAAGGCAAATTTTTAAACGCGCCAGGTGGTTGCACCACCCTTCGGATCGGCCAATATGCGCTTCAATCTCACCGGCGAAAAGGATTCGACATGGGCAGCTTCACCCCGATCGACACTCTGGAAGGCGATGCACAGTTCGACGTTTATGTGGCGAAGCCAGAAAGCGAGCCACGGGCGGCGATCATCGTCATCCAGGAAATTTTCGGCGTGAACGCAGGCATACGCCAGAAATGCGACAGTTGGGCCAAGGCGGGCTATCTGGCCTATGCGCCTGACCTGTTCTGGCGGCTGGAGCCGCATATCGAACTGGACGCGGACGTGCCCGAGCAAATGGAGCAGGCGCTCGCCCTGATCCCCAAATATAATCAGGACCAGGGCATTCGCGACGTCGAGGCGACGATCAAGGCGGCGCGCGCCGCATTGGGCGATGCCGGCAAGGTCGGCCTGGTCGGCTATTGCCTGGGCGGACGGATCGTCTTCATGTCCGCGTGCCGCACCGATGGCGACGCCTTTGTCGGCTATTATGGCGTCGGCATCGATGGCCTGTTGGGCGAGCAGCAGGCGATCGGCAAGCCGACCATGCTGCATATCCCCACCAATGACGGGTTCGTGCCGGCCGACGTGCAAAAGATCATGCATGAGGGGCTGAAGGATAATCGCCACGTCACGCTGCACGATTATGAAGGGCTGGACCATGGTTTCGCCGCCGAAATGGGCAAGCGCCGGGTCGAGAATGCCGCGCAACTGGCCGACAAGCGCACCGCCGATTTCTTTGCCGAGCACCTCGCCTGATGGGCCATGCGTGGCGGATGGTGGCCCGCCGCCATGGCGGGCCGGAGGTGATCGAAAGGGAGGCGTTCGACCCCGGTGAGCCGGGCGCGGGCGAATTGCTGGTCGCGCAGGAGGCTGCGGGGCTGAACTTCATCGATACCTATTACCGCACCGGCCTCTACCCCGCGCCCCTCCCCACGCCTCTGGGCGCGGAAGGCGCGGGCCGGATCGTGGCGGTCGGCGCGGACGTGCGCGACTTTGCCCCCGGAGACCGGGTCGGTTGCGCCAGCGGGTTGGGCGCCTATGCCACGCATCGGATCATAGCCGCCGACCGCGCCATCCACATTCCCGATGACGTGTCGAGCGCGGACGCGGCGGCGATGATGCTCAAAGGCATGACCGCCTGCTATCTGGCCGAGGATCTGATTGCGCTGAAGGCGGGACAGGTCGCGCTGGTCCATGCGGCGGCGGGCGGCGTCGGATCGATCCTGGTGCCCTGGCTGCGCGACAAGGGCGTCATCGTGATCGCCCATTGCGGATCGGCCGAAAAAGCCGCGAGCGTGGCCGCCGATCGCAGCCTGCACGGCCCCTTTGACATATTGGCGACGTCGGTGCGCGACCTGACCGACGGGGCGGGCGTGGATGTCGTCTATGATGGCGTGGGCAAGGATAGCTGGGATGCATCGCTCGCCAGCCTGAAGCGGCGGGGATTGATGGTGAGCTATGGCAATGCGTCGGGCGCGGTGCCGCCGGTCAGCCTGCTGGACCTCAGCCGGGGCGGATCGCTCTATGTCACCCGGCCTACCCTGTTCGACTATATCGCCACGGCGGAAGAACTGGCGCGCACCGCCGAACGACTGTTCGACCGGATGCGGCGTGGGGTGGTGAAAGCGCAGATCGGGCAGCGTTTCGCCCTGAGCGATGCGGCCGAGGCGCACCGGGCGCTGGAAGCGCGCCAGACCAAGGGTGCAACAATATTGATTCCGTGACGGGACAGCAACATTCGCTCGACGCCTCCCCAAGCGGGTGGCAAGGCGAAACGCATGTCCGCCCTCAAGCTCCTGCTCGCGCCCATCTGGTTCGCTCAATTATTTACCGGCGCGAAATCCTTCGTGGACAATCCGCTGATTCGGTCAGACCGGCTGAATGCGATGGGCCTGCATGTCGCGCGCCTGCGTATCGCCCATGGCATGGCCGCGCGGCGACGGGGGCAACTGGCGCAGGCGGTTGAGCCGCAGGACCGCGCGGCTTTCGATCGCGACGGTGTGGTGGAGATTCCCCAATTCCTGCCCCCGGACATATTTGCCGCGCTGCGCGAGCAGATCCTGTCCTATCAGGGCATGGCGCGCGAGACGGTCCAAGGCGACACGATTACGCGCCGCATCGCCCTGGACCCCGCCGCCCGGCGCGCCATCCCGACGATCGGCCGCTTTGTCAGCGACGGTCGCTGGCGCGCATTGGCCCGCTATGTCGCCGGCTTCGATATCGAACCGCTGCTCTATATCCAGTCCATCCTGTCCCACCGAAGAAACGCGCCGCCCGACCCGCAGATCAATTTCCATGCCGACACATTTTACCCGGCGATGAAGGCGTGGCTGTTTCTGGACGATGTGCCGGCCGACGGCAGCCCCTTTGCCTATGTGCGCGGCTCGCACCGGCTGACGGCGGAGCGGATCGCCTGGGAGAAGGAACGCAGCCTGAGCGTGCGCACCGGCGATTGCCGGCTGTCGGCGCGCGGCTCGTTTCGCGTCGACCTGAACGAACTGGCGCGGTTGAACCTGCCCCAGCCAACGCGCTTCGCCGTGCCCGCCAATACATTGGTCATTGCCGACACATTCGGATTTCATGCCCGCACGCAGGCCGGACAGCCGACAACGCGGGTCGAACTATGGGCTTATGGCCGCCGTAACCCCTATCGGCTCAGGACCGGCTGGGATGCGGGCAGCATTCCCGGCATTGCCGAGCGGCGGATACCGCTGCGCTGGTGGCTGGGCGACCAGGGGGCCGGCATCGTTCCGCAAAGCTGGCGCCCGGTCGGCCGCAAGCGGCCGGGGGACGAAGCCTGACCCCCGCACCGCTGGTCAGTTGAACAGGGTCAATATCCCGACCTGATGGTCCACGACGCCTTCATAGATCATCTTGACCGCGACATAGACGATGACGGCGAGGCCCAGATAAGCGATCCAGCGGAAACGCTCGATATATTTGGCGATGATGTTCGCCGCGATACCCATCAGCGCGACCGACAGGATCAGGCCGATGATGAGGATGCCGGGATGGTCCCGCGCGGCGCCGGCGACGGCCAGGACATTGTCCAGGCTCATCGACACATCGGCCAGCGCAACCGCCCAGGCGGCCGCTGCAAAGCTCTTGGCCGGGCGCAGGCCCGCCACATCGTCATCGCTCGGATCGTCCGGCGTGTCCGCGCCCCGAGGGGGATGGAGTTCGCGCCACATCTTCCAGCTGACCCACAGCAGCAGCAGCCCGCCCGCCAGGATCAGGCCGACAATCTGCATCAACTGGCTGACGACCAGCGCGAAGGCGATCCGCAGCACAAGAGCGGCGATGATGCCGATCAGGATCACCCGCTGCCGCTGTGCCGCGGGAAGCCCCGCCGCCAGCGCACCGACGACGATCGCATTGTCGCCGGCGAGCAATATGTCGATCATCAGCACCTGACCAAAGGCGGACAAGGCGCTGGGCGACCCTATATTGCTGAAATCATTGACTATATGCTGCCAGATTTCGGCGGGAGAACCGATCCCCTGAGCGGCGGAAGCAGCGGTGGCGATAAGGTCGAACATGGCGGCCTGACGTCCCCTGTGATAGATGTGAGGAGCGCCGGATCATGGCATGACCCGGCGCCCAGATACAATATGAGGCGCGATGACGCCCCGGACCTGAAGTAACGAACCCCCGTCCGGCTTACTGGTTCATCGTCGCGAAGAAATCTTCGTTGGTCTTGGAATCCTTCATCTTGTCGAGCAGGAATTCCATCGCGTCGATCGTCCCCATCTGCATGAGGATGCGGCGCAGCACCCACATCTTGCTGAGGGTGGGCTTGTCGACCAGCAATTCTTCCTTGCGGGTGCCCGACTTGCCGACGTCCAGCGCCGGGAAGATGCGCTTGTCCGCAACCTTGCGGTCGAGCACGATTTCCGAGTTGCCGGTGCCCTTGAACTCTTCGAAAATGACTTCGTCCATACGGCTGCCGGTGTCGATCAATGCGGTGGCGATGATGGAAAGCGAACCGCCTTCCTCAATATTGCGGGCCGCGCCGAAGAAACGCTTGGGCCGCTGGAGCGCATTGGCGTCGACGCCACCGGTCAGCACCTTGCCCGACGACGGCACCACGGTGTTGTAGGCACGGCCAAGGCGGGTGATCGAGTCGAGCAGGATCACCACGTCCTTCTTGTGCTCCACGAGGCGCTTGGCCTTTTCGATCACCATTTCGGCGACCTGGACGTGGCGGGTGGCGGGCTCGTCGAAGGTCGAGGACACGACCTCGCCCTTCACGCTGCGCTGCATGTCGGTGACTTCTTCCGGGCGCTCGTCGATCAGCAGCACGATCAGGAAGACTTCGGGATGATTGTCGGTGATGGCCTTGGCGATGTTCTGGAGCATCACCGTCTTGCCCACGCGCGGCGGTGCGACGATCAGCGTGCGCTGGCCCTTGCCCTGCGGCGAGACGATGTCGATGACGCGGGCCGACTTGTCCTTGACGGTCGGGTCGAGCGTGTCGAGGCGCAGCTTCTCATCGGGATAGAGCGGCGTCAGATTGTCGAAATTGACGCGATGACGGACGACATCGGGATCGTCGAAATTGATCGAGAGCAGCTTGGTCAGGGCGAAATAGCGCTCGCCATCCTTGGGCGCGCGGATTTCCCCTTCCACCGTGTCGCCGGTGCGCAGGCCGAATTTGCGGACCTGGTTGGGCGAGACATAGATGTCGTCGGGGCCGGCGAGGAAATTCGCTTCCGGGCTGCGCAGGAAGCCAAAGCCGTCGGGCAGCACCTCGATCGTGCCTTCGCCCATGATCTGCTCGCCATTTTCGGCCTCGGCCTTCAGGATCGCGAACATCAGATCCTGTTTGCGCAGGGTCGATGCACCCTCCACGCCCAGCTCTTCGGCCATGGTGACGAGGTCGGCGGGCGCTTGTTTCTTGAGGTCCTTAAGGTGCATTGGCGAGTCGGTCCGATGAGATGAAGAGGAAAAAGGGCCGGAAAGGAAGGCGATAGCCGGGCAGGAAGACCGGGAGTCCACGCTCCGGACGAGCGCGGATGGATAAGATGGCGTTTAGCGGGCTGCCGGCCCTTTCGTCAAGGCACGACGCGCGTGGCCCGAAGCGGAAAATCACGCCTTTGCGCCAATCGACGGCCAGCGGTGTCGCTGGCGCGATGGCCGCCCTTCATGATATAAGGGGCGGATAAGAAAATGAAAGGACGAGGAATGGGACGGCTCCATGCCTTGCTGGGCTTCGCGCTCGCGATCGGCGGCCCTCCCCTTGCCGCGCAGGACGCGCCCGCGCTCGACCCCGCGCAGCCGCCGGCGGTGGTGCGCACGGCCATCGACCCGGACGATCGCGTCACCATCCCCATCTCCATCGACGGCAAGGGCCCGTGGAACTTCATCATCGATACCGGATCGCAGCGCACGGTGATCGCGCGCGACCTGGCGCAGCGACTGGCGCTGGCGCCGCGCGCCAATGTCACCATCCTGAGCATGACCGGCCGCGCCGAAGCCGGCACCGTGGCGGTGCCGCGCCTGGCCTTTGGCAGCGACATGATCGAGGATATCGAGGCGCCGGTGCTGGAGGGCGAGCATCTCGGCGCGCCCGGCCTGCTGGGACTGGACAGCCTGCACGCCAAGCGGGTGACGCTCAATTTCCGCACCGGACGGATGGACATCGCCGACAGCGGCCTGCGCCGGCCCATGTCCACCGATCCAGACACTATCGTCGTGGAGGCGCGTCGTCGGCGCGGGCAATTGATCCTGCTCGATTCCGACGTCAACGGGATGCGGGTCAACATCATGCTGGACACCGGCAGCCATTACAGCATTGGCAACCTGGCGCTGCGCGACAAGCTGATCCGCAAGAAGCGCGCGCCCGAATTGTTGACCGCGACGCTGACCAGCGTCACCGGCGGCACGCTGACGGGCGAGGTCGGGCGGATCAAGTCGGTGCGGATGGGCCGGGTGAACCTGACGCAGGTGCCGGTGATCTTCGCCGACGCCAGCCCCTTTGCTGAACTGGGGCTCCAGGAAAAGCCCGCTTTGTTGCTGGGAATCAGCGCGCTCAGGATCTTCGATCGGGTCGCCATCGACTTCGGGCGGGGGAAGGTGGACTTCCTGCTGCCCGATGCCAGTGCGCTGGAAAAGAGGCGCTTTGCCGCGAACGATCGGGCGAAGGGCTGATCGCCCGGATCAGGGCTGGCCGGGGGCTGGCCGGGGGGCAGGGGGCGGCGCGGGCTGCTGCTGGCGCTGGCGGTCCCGATCCCGGTCCCGATCCCGGTCGCGGCCCAGCACATCGTCGATCCATTGCTGGTCGAGCCGCGGCGGCTGGGGCCGGTCTTCGGGATCGACCTCCATCTGCTGCTGATCGTCGGCATAGGGATCGGGCTGCGCGGGGCGCGGGCGCATAATCGGCAGGCCGTTTTCGTCGACCATCATGCCCCCGTCCATGCCCCCGCCCATACCGGCGTCTGGGCTGTTATAATAAGCTTCCTCGTCGGGTTCGAGCTGCCATTCGGGGAGCGTGACTTCGGTATCGAATTTTTCGACCGGGCGCTTGGCCACCGCCACCTTCATATAATCGGCGAAGGCGCGCGCGGGCGCACGACCGCCATAAAGCGCGGGCACGGGCTTGGCATCGTCGCGCCCCACCCAGACGCCGGTGGTGATGCCGCTGGAAAAGCCCAGGAACCAGCCATCCTTGCCGCTGTTGGTGGTGCCGGTCTTGCCCGCGACCGGGCGTCCGATCTGCGCCGCCTTGCCGGTGCCGGTGCTGACCGCCGTCTGCATGAGGTCGGTCATGCCCGCCGCGACCCAGGGGGCCACCAGCACGCGGCTGGTGTCGTCCTGATGCTCGTACAACATGCGCCCGTCGGCAGTCGTCACCTTGGTGATGCCATAGGGCGTCACGGCAATGCCCTTGCGCGCGATCGAGGCGAAGGCGCGGGTCATATCGATCAGATGCACGTCCGACGTGCCGAGCACCATCGAAGGATGGGTGTTGACCGGCGTCGAGATGCCGAAACGGCGGGCCATGTCGGCGACGGTGGGGAAACCCACCTCCACGCCCAGCTTCGCCGCGACGGTGTTGATCGAATAGGCGAAGGCGGTGCGAATATCGATCGCACCGGCAAAACGACCGTTGCTGTTGCGCGGGCTCCAGCCGTTGATCGTCACCGGCTCGTCGGTCACGCCCGTGTCGGGGGTGTAACCCGCCTCCAGCGCGGCCATATAGACGAAGATCTTCCAGGCTGACCCCGGCTGGCGCATCGCCGTGGTGGCGCGGTTGTAATTGGACGTCACATAGTCAAGCCCGCCGACCATCGCGCGCACCGCGCCGTCGCGATCCAGGCTGACCAGCGCGCCCTGCGTGCCCGACGGCACATTGGCCTGGATCGCCGCGGTCGCCGCCTTCTGCATGGTGAGGTCGATGGTGGTATAGACTTCCAGCGGCTCATTGGATTCGTCGATCAGCTGGTCGAGCTGCGGCAACGTCCAGTCGGTGAAATAGCGCACGCTGTTCTGCGGCGGCTCGGGCGCCATCTTGACTTCGTCCAGATCGATGCTGGTGCGTTCGGCCGCGGAAATCACGCCATTTTCCTGCATCAGGTCCAGCACGACGCCGGCGCGGCCGATCGCCGCTTGCGCGTCGGCGGTCGGCGAATAGCTGGACGGCGCCTTCACCAGGCCGGCGACGATCGCCGCTTCCGGCAGGTCCAGCGTGGTGGCGGGATGGCCGAAAAATTTGCGGCTGGCCGCATCGATGCCATAGGCGCCGCCGCCGAAATACACCTTGTTCAGATAAAGTTCGAGAATCTGGCGCTTGGAAAATTTCCGCTCCATCGCCAGCGCCAACACCATTTCGCGAATCTTGCGGCCGAAACTGTAGCTGTTGTTGAGGAATATGTTGCGCGTCACCTGCTGGGTGATGGTCGACGCACCCTGCCAGCGCCGGCCCGACCCGCGCCGTTCGACCGCCACCCAGGCGGCGCGCGCCATGCCGATCGGATCGACGCCGGGATGCAGGTAGAAACGCCTGTCCTCGGTCGACACCATGGCATCGACCATGACCTGCGGGATCTGGTCATAGTCCATCCAGCGGCCGAAACTCGGCCCAAGCGAGACGATGACGCTGCCATCGGCGGCATGGACGCGGATCATCTGGCCATTGGGCGAGGATTTGAGGCTGTTATAATCGGGCAGCGACTGCATCGCGATCACCACCGCGACCACGACCGCCAGCACACCCGCCACTGCCGCCGCCAGGCCGATTTTCAGCCCGCGCATCAGCCATTTCCTGACGCCCTTGGGCGCGCCCTTGCTCTTGCCTGATCCTGCCATTTGTGCCGCCCCGGATACGCGCTAAACTTGGCCCCGACCAGCGCAAATCATGTAACCGACGCGGAAAAAGACCGTGGCGCCCCTCCATGCCGATGGGCGCTTTACCGGGGATGAACGGCTATTTGTCCGCGTCGCGGGCTTTGAAGTCCAGGCTGGCGCTGTTCATGCAATAGCGCATCCCGTTGACGCCGGGGCCATCGGGAAAGACATGGCCCAGATGCCCCTCGCATTTGGCGCAGCGCACCTCGGTCCGCACCATGCCATGGCTGGCGTCGCTAATCTCCTCCACCGCGTCGATATCGACCGGAGCGGTGAAGCTGGGCCAGCCCGACCCGCTGTCATATTTTTCCTCGGCATCGAACAATTCGGTGCCGCATCCGGCGCAATAATAGACGCCATCGGCCTTGTTGCCATTATATTTGCCGGTGAACGCCCGTTCGGTGCCCGCTTCACGCAGCACATGATATTGCTGGGGGTCCAAGCGGTCGCGCCATTCGGCGTCGGTCAGGTGCAGCTTCTCCATGCGCTCAATATGGCCATGCGACGCGGCGCGATCAAGCCCGCTCGCGCGCGGCCTGTCGTGCGATCGCCAGCAGTTCGTGTCGCACCATCAGCTCGCCTAGCCCCCTGCCCCCTCGGCTGGAACGCTCCGCCTCCAGCAGCCGCTGGATCACGCGCGCGATGCCATGGGCATCCCACAGCCGGACCTGGCGCGACACCAACCCCTTTTCCTTCCAGAACACCGCCTTGCCCGCTTGCTCGACCGCCGCCTCCAGCCGGCCGCTGGCGTCGAAGGCGGCGCGGATGTTGGCGATCAACATGGCGCGGGTCAGCAGCGGGCGGATCACCGCCGCCATGGCCGTGCCGGTCTGGGCGAGCGTGGTCAGTTCGCGGTGCATCGCCTTGAGGTCGCCGCCCAGCACGGCATTGACCAGCGGCCCGACCTCCGTATCGGGATTGTCCGCCGACAGCGCATCGAGCGCCTCCGCGCTCGCTTCGGCCGGGCGGTCCGGCGCCGCGTCGAGATAGAGGACCAGCTTTTCGACTTCCCCGGCCATCAGCGCCCGATCGCCATTGGCAAGGTCGACGATCCGCCGGGCCAGATCCGGGGCGAGGCGCAGCCCGCCTTCGCGCGCGATGCCGACCGCGATCTGCTCCGCTTCGCGGGCGTCTGGCTGATAGGAGATGAACGCCATCGCGCCCTTGTGGTCGAGCGCGAGCTTGACCAGCTTCGCGCTTGGCTTGAGCGCGCCGGCGATCGCGATCACCGGATTGCCGGCGGCTTCGGCTTCCAGCAGGGCATTGAGCGCCGGCACCGATTCCTCGCCCGCGCCCAGGATGCGAATCCAGCGGCGGTCGCCGAACATGGAAAAGGCGGCGGCTTCGTCGGAAAGACGCGCAGGGTCTTCGCGCAGGGTTGGCCCGTCCAGGTCGACCCGCTCCGCGTCCGGCCCCATGGCGCGTTCCAGGCGCTTTGCCAGGGCCTGGCTGCCCGCTTCGTCGGGACCGTAGAGCAGGAAGAAACGGATGTCGGCCCAAGCCCCCTGGCCGGGCGCATCCAGCGCCTTTTCGATCTGGCCGCGATTGGCCTTCAAGGATTGGCCGCCTTGCGCGAAAATAGCGCGAGGCGAGTCACGATCTGGTCGGCCACCGTTTGCGACAGCCGTTCGAGCGCCGTGTCTTCCGCGGCGATGGTCGCATATTCGCTCGACGTGACGTCAATGCCCGCGTCCGACCCGGCGGTGTCATCCAATATCTGCGCACCGGTGGCTTCATCGACCAGTTGATAGCGCGCGCGCAGGGTGCGGCGCTCGCGCGTCACCGCGGCGTCGGCGCGCAGGCCAAAGCCGCTGATGTCATCGTCCAGCTTCACCACCAGCCGGTAGCGCGGGCCGGAGCCGCCCTGCATCGCGGACAGGCGATCATTGAGCGCGTTGCGCATGAGCCAGCCCGCCTTGCCCTCGATCGGCGCGACCTCGACATTGCCGAGCGCCTGGGCGACCGCGCCATGGCCGCCGCCGCCATAGACCGGGCGCAGGCCGCAGGCGGTGAGCGAAACAAGAGCGATCGGGAGCAGCAGCCGGAATTTCATGCCAACCTCCATAACCGTTCACCCAAGGCCTGTCGAAGGGCTTTCGGCAGGCGCAGGCCGAACGGATTTAGATGAGCGTTCGAGACATCGCGCAAGAGCGATTTCGGAGCGCGGTGCCGGCCGCTCCCCCGACCAACCGCCCGGTCCAGCGTCATGCTGTCGGGTGGTTGATCGTGGGAACGGGCTTTCTCAAACGGATTTAGACGACCAGATTCACCAGGCGGTCGGGCACCACGATCACCTTTTTCGGCGTCGCGCCGTCAAGGATGCGCATGACATTGGGCGCGGCCAGCGCCAGCCGCTCCAGCTCGTCTTTGGGCGTCCCCTTGGGCACGGTGATGGTGTCGCGCAGCTTGCCCATCACTTGGCAGGCAATGGTGACTTCGTCATCGACCAGCAGGGCGGGATCGACCGGCGGCCAAGCGGCCTCCGCGATTAGGCCGTCCTGCCCCATCTCCGCCCAGCCTTCCTCCGCCAGATGCGGCGTCATCGGCGCGACCAGCAGCGCCAGCGCACGGATTGCGGCGGTGCGGCTGGCCGACGGCTGCGCCTTCTCGATCGCATTCACCAACTCGTAAATCTTGGCGACCGCCTTGTTGAAGCCCAGCGATTCGATGTCGCGGGCGACCCCGTCGACGGTCTGGTGCAGCTTGCGGTCGAGCGGCTTGTCCTGACCCTCGGCGCTGGCGTCATGGTCCCCGAACAGGCGCCACACACGGTTGACGAAGCGCCACGATCCCTCGATCCCCGCCTCGGTCCAGGGCAGGTCGCGCTCGGGCGGGCTGTCCGACAGCATGAACCAGCGCACCGCGTCCGCGCCATATTGTTCGATGATGTCATCGGGATCGACGACATTCTTCTTGGACTTGGACATTTTCTCGACGCGGCCGACCGTGACGGGATGGCCGCTTTCGATATGGACATAATCGTCGCCCGATTTCCTGACCTCGCCCGGCGACAGCCAACTGCCATCGCCCGCCTTGTAGGTTTCGTGCGTCACCATGCCCTGCGTGAACAGGCCGGTGAACGGCTCTGCAAAGCCCAGCTGCCCCATATGCTGGAGCGCGCGAGTCCAGAAGCGGGCATAGAGAAGATGCAGGATCGCATGTTCGACGCCGCCAATATATTGGCCGACGGGCAGCCATTGCTCGACCGTGGCGCGATCGAACGGCCGGTCATCGGGCTGGCTGGCGAAGCGGATGAAATACCAGCTCGAATCGGCGAAAGTGTCGAGCGTGTCGGTCTCGCGCCGCGCCGGCTTGCCGCATTTGGGGCAGTCGACATGCTTCCAGGTCGGATGCCGATCCAGCGGGTTGCCGGGAATGTCGAAGCTGACATCGTCGGGCAGCACGACCGGCAGGTGCGCCTTAGGCACCGGCACCACGCCGCAATCGTCGCAATGGATGACCGGGATCGGCGTGCCCCAGTAACGCTGGCGCGACACCCCCCAGTCGCGCAGGCGGAATACGGTCTTGCCCTGCCCCCATCCTTCGCTTTGCGCGCGGGCGATGACGGCGGCCTTGGCCTCCTCCACGCCCATGCCGTCCAGGAAGCGCGAGTTCACCAACTGGCCGGGGCCGGTATAGGCCTCGTCATGGATCGGCTTGTCGGCATCGCCCTGCGGCGCCACCACCCGCTCGACCGGCAGCATATATTTGCGCGCGAAGTCGAGGTCGCGCTGGTCATGCGCGGGCACGCCCATGACCGCGCCGGTGCCATAATCCATCAGCACGAAATTGGCGATGAAGACCGGCAGATGCCAGTCGGGATCGAACGGATGGACCATCGACAGGCCGGTGTCGAAGCCCAGCTTTTCCGCCGTTTCCAGCTCGGCGGCCGTGGTGCCGCCGGCCTTGCACCTTTCGATGAAGGCCTGCGCTTCCGGGTTGTTCGCCGCTACCGTCTGCGCGACCGGATGGTCGGCGGCGATCGCCACGAAGCTGGCGCCGAAAATGGTGTCGGGCCGGGTCGAATAGACGTCGATGCCCTCGCCCGCATCCAGCCCCTCCAGCGCCTCGCGCTCGGGGAACGGGGCGAAGTCGAACCGGAATTGCAGGCCGACCGACTTGCCGATCCAGTTTTCCTGCATCGTGCGCACCTTGTCGGGCCACTGATCGAGCGTCTTGAGCCCTTCCAGCAGGTCGTCGCCGAACTGGGTGATTTTGAGGAACCACTGGTTGAGCTTGCGCTTTTCCACCGGCGCGCCGGATCGCCAGCCCTTGCCGTCGATCACCTGTTCATTGGCCAGCACGGTCATGTCGACCGGATCCCAGTTGACCGAGCTTTCCTTGCGATAGACCAGGCCCGCTTCCAGCATGTCCAAGAACAGCGCCTGTTCATGGCCATAATAGTCCGGCTCACAGGTGGCGAGTTCGCGGCTCCAGTCGATGGCGAAGCCCAGTTTCCTGAGCTGTGCGCGCATATTGGCGATGTTGGAACGGGTCCAGTCGCCCGGATGCACCTTTTTTTCCATCGCCGCATTTTCGGCCGGCATCCCGAAGGCGTCCCAGCCCATGGGATGCAGCACCTCATGGCCCGTCATCCGGCGGAAGCGCGCCAGCACGTCGCCCATGGAATAATTGCGGACATGGCCGATATGGATGCGCCCCGAGGGATAAGGGAACATCTCCAGCACATAGGCGCGCGGCTTGGGCGAGGCGTCATCGGCCTTGAAACTCTGCCGTTCGTCCCAGGTCGCCTGCCAGCGGGCGTCGGCCTCAAGCGGGTTGAAGCGCCTTTGCATGTCATGTCCTTACAAATGCGTGCGGGCTGGGCCTTTTGCGAAGCCCAGCCCAAAGGGGTTTGAAAACAGGGCGCTATACATGGAACGCCCGGAAGGGGAGGCTCAGCCAGCGATCGCCGTGCGGCGCAGGTCGCGCGCCTTGGTGAGGATGATTTCCTCCAGCTTCTGCACCGTCGCGGCCTTGACCGGCGCATCGACCCAGGCGCCATTCTGGTTGACCTGGCGGCTGGCGGCGACGCGCAGCGCATCGGCGCGCAGATCCTGATCCAGAATCGACACGGTCAGCTTCATCCGCTCCCCCGGCGTGTTCGGATTGGCATACCAGTCGGTGACGACCACGCCGCCGTTCGAATCGGTCTGCGCCATCGGCATGAAGGACAAGGTGTCGAGCGTGGCCCGCCACAGATAGGCGTTGACGCCGATCGTGGTGACGCGCGACGCGGCGAGATCCGCCTTGGGGCGAGCCTTGGAACCACCGCCACAGGCGGCGAGCGGCAGGAGCGCGGCCAGCAGCAGGCCGGCGGAAACAGGGGCGGGAAGGCGGCGGACCATCAGGCATGTCCTAGCTTGAAAAGACGAAAATCAGCCCGCATCTATAGTGTCCGCGCGGCAATGGGCAAGGGGCGCTGCATCGCTCGGCCGCGATCACCCCCCGTCCCGTTGCCGTCGCCGCACTGCAGCATGTGTGTTCCATGCAACAGCTGCGGCAAAAAGCCGTTGTGCCACTAGCCACTAGCGGGTTTGTCGGTGTAGAGCGTTACCAAATACAAATGTCGGGGACGAGATTCGGGTCATGCGTTGGAAACGGGGATATTTGGCAGTAGCGGGCTCGGCAGTCGCCGTGGCCGGTTTTCTGTTGTCTCCGGCGATCGGCGCCGCGACCGATCTGGTGCGCCTGCGTGCCAGCGCTCCCGTGTCGCTCGGCAGCCTGGGCAGCATCTCGTCCTTCACGCCGACGACCAAAGACCCGCAACTGGCGGCCGCCTATGCGAAAATCGCTGCGTCAGCGAGCCGTCAGGGCTTTCGCTTCACGCCGACCAGCGGCTCGCTGAGCGGCCAGCGCGAAATCACGATCATGGTCCGCGCCACCGAGCGCGGCGGAGCCGACAAGGGCGCCGACCCTGTCGATATCAAGCCGATGGCGTTCAGCCTGAACGGCGCGCACAACTGGCGCAAGTTCGCCCTGCCGGAATCGGTGGGCCGCAAGGCGCTGGACCCGGTGCCGGTCGAAACGATGGTCGATGCCAAGAATTTCTCGCTGGATGACAGCAAGAAGGATCGCTTCAGCACCAAGGTGGTGATCGAAAGCCGTCGCGAACCCGCGACCGCCGTGCGCAATCCGTCGGCGGAAAAGGATTATTCGCTGGATCTCGCCAGCTCCTATTCGCTGACGCGCAACCTGAACGTCACCGCGGGCGTGCGCTACAATAATAATGTCGCGGGTCGCCTGACCCCGATGACCGACGACCGGCAGGACAGCCAGGCCGTCTATCTGGGCACCATCTTCAAATTCTGACGCCGCTGCCGGCAGGGCGGCTGGATATGGACGCCCTGACGGGGCGCCGACGCCGTGCACGCCGCATCTGACAAAGCATAAGGGGGCGGGGTCGTTCGATGACGACCCCGCCCCCTTTTTTCGATTGCGATCCCGCGCCCGCGCCTTCGGTGTCAGGCGGGCAGCGGGATGAACTCGCTTTCGTCCGGCACCGGGGCAAAGCGCTGGGCCTGCCAGTCGGCCTTGGCCTGCTCGATCCGATCGGCCGAGGAGGAGACGAAATTCCAGTAGATGTGCCGTTTTTCCGGCAGCGGTTCGCCGCCCAGCAGCATCAGGCGCGCGCCGCCACTGGCGCGCAGGATGATTTCCGCGCCGGGTTTGAACACCACCAGTTCGCCGGTGGCGAAGCCGCCACTCTGACCGATCACCTCGACCGTGCCCGCCACCACATAGATGGCGCGCTCGACATGGTCGGCCTTGAGCTGGTAACGGGCGCCGTCCTGCAAGGCGATGTCGGCATAGACCATGTCGGAATAGGTCTGCACCGGCGAGGTGAGGCCATCGGAACTGCCCGCAATCAGCGTCAGGCGCGCGCCCCCATCCTCGATCGTCGGGATAGCCTGCGCCTTGTGATGGGAAAAGCCGGGATCGGTTTCCTCATATCGGGTCGGCAGCGCGACCCAGGTCTGAAGCCCGAACAGCTTGCCGCCGCGCGCGCGATTCTCGTCCGACGTGCGTTCGGAATGGACGATGCCGCTGCCCGCCGTCATCCAGTTCACCTCGCCCGGCCGGATCGGCTGGATAGAGCCGACGGAGTCGCGATGCAGAATCTCGCCCTCCAGCAGATAGGTGACGGTGGCAAGGCCGATATGCGGGTGCGGACGGACGTCGAGGCCTTCGCCGCTGTTGAACGTCGCTTCGCCCATCTGGTCGAAGAAGATGAACGGGCCGACCATGCGGCGATGCGCCGAAGGCAGCGCGCGGCGGACGGAAAAGCCATCGCCCAGGTCGCGGACCGGGGGCAGGATGATCATGTCGACGCCGTCGACATCGGAAGTGCGGATGGACATGGGACTGGACCTTTCGGAAGAGGGGGTCAGGCGCCGAGCAGCGCCAGGGCTTCGATCTGGGCGCGCGAGAAACCCTGCGCGGCAAGGGTAGGAATATGGCGTTCGGCGATCCGGCGGCTGCGCCCGGTTTCGCAGAGAAAGTCGCGCACCGGGGAGAGATGGGCCGGCAGCTCCACCGGGCCATTCTTGTTCGGGCCGATCAGCGAGTCGACCGTATGGGCGATGCGCGAACGCAGCGTGCCGGCGGCGGCAGGCGGAGCGCAGCCGCAATTCGCGACGGCGGACAGGGCGGCCTGCACATCCTGCCATTCGGCAGGGCTGAGGCGCGGGGTTGCGATGTTCAGCATGGGCAAGGCTTCCTTCTCGTCTTGATGCGATCCTTCTAGCGCAACGACACTTTGCGGATCAGAGAGATAAAATCGGTCGATATATTCGATTTAGTGGAAAAGGGCGTGCCGGATGCACGCCCTTCCCCGGTCGTCAGGCGGCGTCGACCAGCACGATCTCGCTATCCTCGATCGCGGTGACGCGGATGACGTCAAGATCGCTGATCGCCGCGCCGTCGCGGGCGTTGATGCGGACGCCATCAATCTCGATCGCGCCGATTGCCGGGACCAGATAGGCCTTGCGAGCCTTTCCGATCGGATAATCCGCCGTTTCGCCCGCCTTCAGCGTCGCGGCCACCACCCGCGCATCGGTGCGGATCGGCAGCGCATCATCGTCATTCTCATAACCCGATGCCAGCGTTACGAACTGGCCGGCGCGCTCGCCCTTGGGGAAAGGCCGGGCGCCCCAGCTGGGCGCTTCGCCGTCACGGGTGGGGATGATCCAGATCTGGAAGATCTTCGTCGTCACATCCTCCAGATTATATTCCGAATGGCGGATGCCGGTGCCCGCGCTCATCACCTGGACGTCGCCGGCTTCGGTGCGGCCCTTGTTGCCCAGATTATCCTCATGGGTGATCGCCCCTTCGCGGACATAGGTGATGATTTCCATGTCGCGATGCGGGTGGGGCGGGAATCCGGTCTGCGGCGCGATCATGTCGTCGTTCCAGACGCGCAGATTGCCCCAATGCATCCGGGCCGGGTCATGATAGCCGGCGAACGAGAAATGATGCTTGGCGTCGAGCCAGCCATGGTTGGCGCCGCCAAGGCTGTCGAACGGGCGAAGGTCGATCATATATATTCTCCTGTCGGGCAGCGAAGGCCGCCCTCGTCGGAGACAGGATTTAGCACTTGCGCCCTTTCCCGATCAGACCGATAAATCATGTCAGAATGTTCGAGGAAATCGAAAAGTGAACAATCCCGGCACGCCGACTTTCGATCAGTTGCGCATTTTCCTGACCATCGTCGACACCGGCAGTTTCGCCGCGGCAGGGCGCAAGCTCAACCGCGCGGTTTCGGTCATCAGCTACGGCATTTCCAATCTGGAAACGCAGCTGGGCCTGACCCTGTTCGACCGCGAAGGCACCCGCAAGCCCCGGCTGACCCTGGCGGGCCGCGCCCTTCTGGCCGAAATCCGCAGTATTTCGCATGGCATCGACGGGCTGCGCGCGAAGGTGAAGGGTTTGCTCGACGGGCTGGAGGCAGAGGTTAATCTGGCGGTCGACGTCATGCTGCCGGCCGAGCGGCTGGGCAAGGTGCTGCGCGCCTTTGCCAAGGCATTTCCGACCGTGCAGTTGCGGCTCCACGCCGAAGCGCTGGGCGCGATCACCGCCATGGTGCTGGACCGGGGCGCGGTGATCGGCGTGTCGGGGCCATTGTCGGCGGGGGTGGAGGGGATCGAGACCATGGCGGCGGGATCTGTGCCGATGGTCCCGGTCGCCGCGCCCGACCATCCGCTGGGCCGGATGGACAACATCCCGCCCGGCGCCGGGCGCGACTATACGCAATTGGTGCTGACCGACCGGTCCCGCTTTACCGAGGGGCAGGATTATTCGGTGTCGAGCCCCAGAACCTGGCGCCTTGCCGATCTGGGCGCGAAACATGCCCTGCTGCGCGAGGGGATCGGCTGGGGCAATATGCCGCTGCCGATGATCGAGCCGGACCTGGTGGCGGGCACGCTGGTGCGGCTGGCCATGCCGGATCATCCCGGCGGCACTTACCGTTTTGCCGGCATCTGGCGACGCGACACCCCGCCCGGTCCCGCCGCATCCTGGCTGCTCGACCAGTTCGTGACGCTGGGCCAGACGGATCGTGAACTGGACGGCATGGGCGATGTCTGAGCGGCGGCCAGTTGATCGGCGCCGCCAGCTTGCTATCAGGAAGACCATGGCTCCCCTTTCCTTCCGGTCCCGATGATCCGGCGGCGCTTCGGCACGCTGCGGGGGCTGGTGCGCCTCGCCCTCTCCTATCCGCAACTGTTCCTGGGGCAGTCGGCAGATCAGCCCGCCGATCCGGCGACGATACGCAGACTGGTGTTCGTGTGTCAGGGCAATGTCTGCCGCAGCGCCTTCGCCCATGTCGCCGCCCGGCGCGCCGGGCTGCGCGCGGCCTCGCTTGGCCTTTCGACCACCACCGGGCGGCCGGCGCATCCGCCCGCCATCGATGCGGCGCGCGCGCTGGGCCATGACCTGTCGTCGCACAGCGCGACCGACCTTGCCGACTATGTGCCGCAGGCCGGCGACCTGCTGCTGGCGATGGAAGTGCGGCAAATGCATCGACTCGCCGCCGATCCGCGCCTCAACGGAGTGCCACGGATGCTGCTGGGGCGCTGGACGCGGCCGATGATGCCGCATCTGCACGATCCCTATGGGCTGGACGACCGCTATATGGCGCAGTGCCTGCGCCGCATCGACGTGGCGGTCGCGCGGCTGGCCTTCAGCTTCCCCGGCGCACGACTTTCCTGACCATCTGCGCCATGTCGCGCAGCCAGGGGCGCAGGTCGCTCCGCGTGAACACATAATAGCGCATATGCAGGTCGAAAAAGGCCGCCAGATAGCTGGTCATCTCGGCCAGCGGCCGGCGACGGAAACGCGCGTCCTCGATCCGGCCGGGCTGCAACAGCAGCCGGACCAGCCGCTTGGTTTCCGGCACCATGTAGCGGGCGCGCAAATCGTCGCGCGGCGGCCGGGCGGGATCGGCCTGCCCCAGCACCGTGCGCCGATAGGCTTCCCACGCAAAATGCGCGCCGCAATGCCAGGCGAGCGGCAGGCTGCCCCAGAAACGGCCATTGACCTCCATCAGCCAGTAACGGCCGCTATCGGCTTCGTAGCGATATTCGACCATCGCCTGCCCGTCCCAGTCGAGCGCCTGCAACAATTTTTCCGACAGGCGCATCTGGGCCTGATGCTGTGCGGCCGGTTCCGCCCGGCACAAGGTGGACACGCCGCCTTCGGGCGGCCATTCGTGCAGCCGGCGATGCTGGAATCGCAAGGTCGCCCGTCCGTCCTGCATATAGAGCATCTGGCCCAGCCCCACGCCGCCGCAATATTGCTGGATCAGCGGCCAGCGGCCGATCGGCGCATAGCGATCCAGCAGCGCCCGCAATTCGTCCGGGCCATGGACATAATCGCTCTTGAGCCATGGCAGCCCGGCCGCGTCGAGCACGGGCAGGATTTCCTGCGGATTGGCCCATTTGGCGACCAGCGGATAGGGCATTTCGCCCGCGCGGGCGGCAAAATCCTCGCCCGGCATCGGCTGCCAGGTCCGGGGCACCAGCAAGCCCGCTTCCCCGGCCACCACCAGCGTCTGCCGCTTGTCGAGCACACGGGCGAGACGGTCGGGCCGGGGCACGAGGATATGGCAGTCGCCGATGCGCGGCGGCAGGGCCGCCAGTTCGACCAGGTCGGATTCGGATATGGCCAGCACCGCACGGGCGCCGGTGTGGGCGATCAGGTCGGGCAGCCAGGCCGCGATCGGGCCGGGCGGCCGCAGCGTCCATTGCCGGCAATGGCGCGAGGCGATCGCGATCGCCGACGGATCGCGCGCGACGCCATGGACAGGGACGCCCTGTTCGCCCAGTTCGCGCACGACGGTCAGGCTGATCGCATTTTCCAACCCCAGGAGGATCGCGCCGGGAAGCGGGCTCATGCAGGAACCAGCCGACGCTCATAGCGCCAGGTCGCCCAGGCCTGCTGGGCGACGCGCAGCCCCGTGCGCAAACGGTCCGGCGACACGCGGCTGAACGATCGCGGCGGCCGGTCGGCGATCGCGGGGGGCAGGTCGTGAAAGCCCGCGCCCTTGACCGCCGGCAGCCGGGCCGCTTCCCGGCAGAGATGTTCAAACCGGCCCATCACCGCGCGATTGGGCCGAACACGATCGCGCGAGAGCATTTCGAAACTATGGGTCACGACGACGAAGGCGTCATGCCCCTCCCGCACCGCATGGCGCAGGCCCGCGCGCATTTCGGCGGTCGACATGGCGCAGATTTGCGCGGGGCGAAAGCCGCCCGGCCGGTCGGCGATACCCGATACCGGCAATTCAGCCACGCCGCTCAGCCGCGCCGCCGCGATCTGCGCCGGATCGGCCGCGATGCGGCATTCCCGGCCCATATAGGCGGGATTGACGCTGCTATCCCAGGCGATGCCGACCGCCGCGAGCGCGCGCAGCGTGTCGTCATTGGCGCCGAAATTGCCCGCGCGAAAGGCGTTGACCGGCGGCGCCCCAGCCTCTTCCAGCAGGCGTTTGGCAAGGCTCAGCAGGGTGATCTGGTCGTCCAGCGCGAAGTCGCCGATGTTGCGGCCCTGGCGCCCGCCGACGGGCGAGTCCGTCGCCCAGGCCAGCCATTCGGTGTGGATGTGCAACTGCACCTCATGCCCGCGCCCAACGATGTCGCCGACGATCGGGGTCAGGAAAGCGGCCCCATGCACGAGCGCGGGCATCGGATCGAGGAAGAAGACGCCCTTGAGACCATGACGATCGAGCAAGTCCATCTGCCAGTCGATGCCATAGCCCTTGCCCCCCGCTTCCGCCCGGATGGAGCGGCGCACATTGTCGGCGAGCGCCACGCCACGCTGGTGCAGCGAGGCGGAAAGTTCGGTATCGACAGTGATGAGCAACGCGGTCATGCGGCGATCCGGTCAGGGGACGTCCAGCCCGACATAGGCAGGATGCGTTAAGGAGCGGTAATATGTCCCGCATATGTCCGGCCCGGCGCAAGGCGGAAAATAGCCGGCCCCCTTCCGTCCGTCCCGTTCCGGTCAGACGGCGCCGTGCGGGGTTTGCCATCATTCCAGCAGCGAAAATGCACCATAATTGCCCTGGAAGAACAATAGCGGCCGTTCGGGCCGCTCAACCTCCAGCGCCATCACCGCGCCCAGCACGATATGATGATCGCCCGCTTCGTGCACGGCATGGAGCGTGCAGTCGATCCAGGCGACGACATCGTCCAGGATCGGCGAACCATTGGCCGAGGCGCGATGCGCGATGCCGGCGAATTTGTCGGCCCCCGGCGCGGCGATCTGGCGGCACAGCGGCAACTGGTCGCTGGCGAGGATATTGACGCAGAAACGGCCGACCTGCTCGATGCGCGGCCAGCTGTTCGACGTCTTGGCCGGGAAAAAGGCGACCAGCGGCGGATCGAGCGAAACCGACGTGAAGGAACCGACGACCATGCCGACCGGCGCGCCGTCCGCCTCCACGGCGGTGACGACGCAGACGCCGGTCGGATAATGGCCGAGCACGCGGCGGAAGGTCGCACTGTCGAAACTCGCCACGCTCATGCCTGCTTGCTCCCGAGCCGGTTGATCCGCCCCTCCCTGTCCCGCCCGGCAGGTGGGTTGCAAGCGAAAAGCGCAGCGGTCAGAGGGCGACGCCGCCGGCCGCCAGCACGGCGAGGGTCAGCAGTTCCGACGCGTTGGAGGACATGGTCGCGATCTGCACCGATTTTTCCATGCCGACCAGCAACGGCCCGATCATCGAGGTGCCACCCAGTTCGCGCAGCAGCTTGGCGGATATATTGGCCGATTGCAGGCCGGGCATGACCAGGACATTGGCCGGACCCGACAGGCGGCTGAAGGGATAATTTTTCATCACCGCCGGATTGAGCGCCGCGTCGGGCGTCATTTCGCCCTCAAATTCGAAATCGACGCCCCGTTCCTCAAGCAGCTTCACCGCGCCGCGCATATTGTCCAGGAAACTGCCGGGCGGGTTGCCGAAATTGGAATAGGACAGGAAGGCGACGCGCGGGTCATGGCCCATGCGCCGGGCCACGGCCACCGTGCCTTCGGCGATGTCGGCCAGTTCGGCGGCGGAAGGCCGCTCGTTTACAGTGGTGTCGGCCAGGAACACCGTCTTGTCCTTGGCGACCATGACGTGGATGCCAAAGGGGGTGCGGCCGGCCGCCGGGTCCATCACCCGCTTCACTTCCCGCAAGGTCTGCGCATAGGGCCGCGTCATGCCCGTCAGCATCGCATCGGCCACGCCCATCCTGACCAGCAGCGTGCCGAAGATGTTGCGATCGCGGTTCACCATCCGCTCGCAGTCGCGACGCAGATAGCCGCGCCGCTGCAACCGGGCATAAAGCATGTCGACCATGTCGGGCACCAGCGGCGAATTGACGCTGTTGTGCAGCTCGAAACTTTCGGGATCGCGCACGCCGAGCGCCCGCAGCTGGTCGACGACATCGCCGCGGCCGACCAGCACCGGGATGCCATAGCCCAGTTCGCGGAACTGGATCGCCGCGCGCAGCACCACTTCCTCCTCCGCCTCGGCGAACACGACGCGTTTGGGGTGGGCCTTGGCGATCTCATAGGCGCTGTTCAGCACCGATGTCGTCGGGTTGAGCCGGGCTTTGAGCGACTGGCGATAGGCCGCCATATCCTCGATCGGCTTTTGCGCCACGCCCGTTTCCATCGCCGCCTGGGCGACGGCGGCGGGCACCACCTCCATCAGGCGCGGGTCGAAGGGCGCGGGGATGATATAGTCGGGGCCAAAACTATGCGACCGGCCATAGGCCTTGGCCACTTCCTCGGGCACCCGCTCGCGCGCCAGTTCGGCGATGGCGTGGGCGGCGGCCAGCTTCATCGCCTCGTTGATGCCGGTCGCCCGCACGTCGAGCGCGCCGCGGAAGATGAAGGGGAATCCCAGGACGTTGTTGACCTGGTTCGGAAAATCCGACCGGCCGGTGGCGACGATCACGTCGGGCCGCACGGCCTTGGCATCGGGCGGCAGGATTTCGGGATCGGGATTGGCCATGGCGAAGATGATCGGCTTGTCGCCCATCGATTTCACCATGTCCTGGCTCATGGCGCCCGCGACCGACAGCCCCAGGAACACGTCGGCGCCCTTCACCGCTTCGGCGAGGGTGCGCGCGTCGGTCCTGACCGCATGGGCCGACTTCCACTGGTTCATGCCTTCGGCGCGACCCTGGTAGATGACGCCCTTGCTGTCGCACATGATGACATTTTCATGGCGCACGCCCAGCGCCTTGATAAGTTCGGTGCAGGATATGGAGGCGGCGCCCGCGCCGTTCACCACCACCTTCAAATCCTTCATCTCGCGTCCGGTCAGCAGCGCGGCGTTGATGACGCCCGCCGCCGCGATAATCGCGGTGCCATGCTGGTCGTCATGGAAGACCGGGATGTTCATCCGCTCCTTGAGCGTCTGTTCGATGATGAAACATTCGGGCGCCTTGATATCCTCAAGGTTGATGCCGCCAAAGCTCGGCTCCATCAGCTCGACCGCGTCGATAAAGCGATCGACATCCTCGGTCTTGAGCTCGATGTCGATCGAATCGACGTCGGCGAAACGCTTGAAGAGGACCGCCTTGCCCTCCATCACCGGCTTGGACGCCAGCGCGCCGAGATTGCCGAGGCCCAGGATCGCCGTGCCGTTGGAGATGACCGCGACCAGATTGCCCTTGGCGGTATAGTCATAGGCGGTCGCCGGATCGGCGGCGATGGCGCGCACCGGCACGGCGACGCCGGGCGAATAGGCGAGGCTCAGGTCGCGCTGGGTCGCCATCGGCTTGGACGCGATGATCTCGATCTTGCCGGGGCGGCCCGTCGAGTGGAAGAAGAGCGCTTCGCGTTCGGAAAATTCGACACTTGCCTTGTCGGTCATCGCGGCCTCTCCACTTGTTGGAATGATGCGGCCGCCCTAGCGGCATGAACATCTTGTGGGCAAGTGCGAGAAGCGCAATTTTCCCGCCGCTTTGCGAAGCGCTGGTTTCGCTCGATCGATCGCGCTATCCGCTGGGCGCATGGCGAAATCGACCGACAGCGCGACAGCATCCTCCCAGCCGACACCGATGATGGCGCAATATCTGGCGCTCAAGGCCGAAGCGCGCGATTGCCTGCTCTTCTACCGGATGGGCGATTTCTTCGAACTGTTCTTCGACGACGCGAAAATGGCGGCGGCGACGCTCGACATCGCGCTCACCAGCCGGGGCGAACATGACGGCGCGCCGATCCCGATGTGCGGCGTGCCGGTCCACAGCGCCGAAGCCTATCTGGCGCGGCTGATAAAGGGCGGTCACCGCGTCGCCATCGCCGAACAGACCGAAACGCCCGCGCAGGCCAAGGCGCAAGCCAAGGAACGGGGAGGCAAGACGCTCGTGGCGCGGGCGATCGTGCGCTATGTGACGGCAGGGACGCTGACCGAGGAAACGCTGCTCGACGCGCGGCGCGACAATATGCTGGTCGCCCTTGCGCAGGTGGGCGGCGACGGATCGGGCGAGGTCGGCATCGCCGCCGCCGATATTTCCACCGGCCGGTTCGAAACGCTGACCTGTCCCGTCAGCGACCTGCCCGCCGAGCTGGCGCGGCTGCGGCCGAGCGAGACCGTGGTGGCGGAAGGCGCGGCCATCGACCTTGCGGACTCGCACCCGTTCGACCGCGCCGCCTTTTCCAGCAACCGCGCGGAAGATGCGCTCAAACGGCTGTTCGGCGTGGCGACGCTGGACGGTTTCGGCCAGTTCGGCCGGGCGGAGCTGGCGGCGATGGGCGGCCTGATCGCCTATCTCGACCATGCGGGTAAGGGGACGCTGCCCTTCCTTGCCCCGCCACTGCGCAAGACCAGCGGCGGTCATGTCGCGATCGACGCGGCGACGCGCGAAAGTCTGGAAATCGTCGCGACGACAAGCGGGACGCGGGCGGGAAGCCTGCTGGCCGCGATCGACCGGACGGTGACGGGCGCGGGCGCGCGGATGCTGGGGCAGGATATTGCGGCGCCGCTGATGGACCTGGCCACCATCGAGGCGCGACTGGGGCTGGTCCAGCTGTTCCATGACGATGCCAATCTGCGCGACCAGTTGCGGGGCGCGTTGCGTGCGCTGCCCGACATCGGCCGCGCGCTGGGGCGCATCGCGGTGGGGCGCGGCAGCCCCCGTGACCTGGGGCAGTTGCGCGACGGGCTGGGCGAGGCGCGGCTGCTGCGCGAGCGTTTGGGACGCCTGCCGGACGCGCCGCAATTGCTGCAACAATTGCTGCCCGCGCTCGACGGCCATGGCGAACTGGTCGACGCCCTCTCCCGCGCGCTCGTCCCCTCCCCGCCGACCGAAACCGCCAATGGCGGCTATATCGCCGACGGCTATGACCCCGCGCTTGACGAACTGCGCCGCATGGCGGGCGAC
>NZ_AYOY01000184.1 GCF_000508185.1 Sphingobium sp. C100
GCCAGCGTCGCCAGCAGCACCGCCACCGGCCAGGCCAGCGCCGCATACCAACGCCCCGGCAGCATCAGCGCGACGATCAGCGTCACCGGCGCGCCGGCCGCCGCCGTCCAGATTGCGGTGCGGGTGGGATAGATCATGGCGGCGGCGTCAGCGCGGCGCCTCGATCGTCTCGATGATGCCGATGACGACATCCTCGATCCGGCGACCGTCAATCTCGGCGGCGGGCGACAGGATCAGCCGGTGGCGCAGCAATGCTGGCGCCAGCGCCTTGACGTCGTCGGGGATGACGAAGTCGCGTCCGTCGATCGCCGCGCGCGCCCGCGCCGCACCCGCCAGCATCGCCCCCGCGCGCGGCGACGCGCCGCTTTCCAGGTCCGCGACATCGCGCGTGCCCCGGATCAGCGCCAGGATATAATCGACCACCTCATCGACCAGCCGCACGCCGTTCACCACCGCGATGGCCGCGCCGATCCGGGCGGCGTCGGCGACCGGGGTCACGCCCCAGGCCTCCGGCGTCATTGCGTGGGTGCGCGCGCCATGGGTGGCGACGATCCGCCGCTCTTCCGCCGCGCTCGGATAATCCACGCTCTGTTTGAACAGGAAGCGGTCGAGCTGCGCTTCGGGCAGGGGATAGACGCCCTGCTGCTCGATCGGGTTCTGCGTCGCGACGACCATGAAACGCTCGCTCAGCGCCAGGCTTTCGCCGTCGATGGTGACGGTGCGTTCCTGCATCGCCTCCAGCAGCGCGGCCTGCGTCTTGGGCGGGGTGCGGTTGATTTCGTCGGCCAGCAGCAATTCGGTGAAGATCGGCCCGCGCGTCAGGGTGAACTGGCTGCTCTGGAAGTTGAACAGATTGGCGCCGATAATGTCCCCCGGCATCAGGTCGGGGGTGAACTGGATGCGGCCGAAGTCCAGCCCCAGCGCGCGGGCGAAACTATGCGCGATCAGCGTCTTGGCCGTGCCGGGCGGCCCTTCCAGCAGGACATGGCCGCCGGAAAAGAGCGCGACCAGCATCAGGTCGATGCTTGCCTCCTGCCCCACCACGGCCCGCGCCACTTCCTGCCGGATGGCCTGCGCCAGCGCCTGGACTTCTTCCACCGTCACCTGTTCTTCTCCCCCTGCCAATCATGGAGCGCCTGCGCTGCTTCGAGCAGGCCGTGCCGGTCCTCCGCCGCCTGCGCCGCCTGTGCAAGGTCGGTAAAGCGGGAAGGCCCCTTCAAACTGTCGAGATACACGTCGAGCGCCGCGCCCGCATCCCCGGTCCGCAGCCGCGCCGGCACGCCAAAGGCCCGCGCCGCCCGCTCGCGGATGGCGGCGGCATAGCGACCGCCCAGCCGCGCCTCCCGCCCCGCCTTGCGGATCAGCAGCGCGCTGTTGTCGACCAGCGCCGCCTTGCCGAAGGCGATCGCCCGCCGCCGCGCGCGCGGCGGCCCGAACCGGCCAAAGGCATGAAGTCCGGTCAGCAGCAACGCCGCGACGATCGCCAGCGTCATCGCCAGGAAAGGTGGCTCGAACAACAATTTGAGCGGGCTGCGCGACCGGCCGAGACCATTCATCGACACATCGAAGGCGATGCCTTCCGCGCCGGTGCTGTTCATCCAGTCGAGCAGGTCCAGAGCCGCGCGCGCCTGCCCCAATTCCTTCATCCCGCGATTGTTGAGCAGGTCGGGATCGGCCAGCACATAAAGCGGCCCCTGCCCCAGCCGCGCCAGCACGATCCCGCCCCTGCCGTCGCTCAGCAGCGGCGTCAGGTCGCGCCAATTATCATCCTGCTGCTTGTTGCCGCGCTCCAAGCCGGTGATGACCTGGATCGGGCGCGGCGCCCAGAAACGGCCGGGCACGCCATCGGCGCGCAGGACGCCCCCGCCGCTGCGATATTGCCGCATGGTGAAACGCACACCGGGGGACAGCACGCCGATCGGCTCGAACAGCGGCAACAGCCCGCGATAGCGCGCCCAGCCCTGATGATCGTCGTCGGGCGCCATCTGCCATTTGGGCAGCACGAACAGGGTCGGGCGCGTCGGCCGTTGCCGCAGCACTTCGCTGACATCCGTGGACCCGCTTTCCGGCGTCACCACCAGCAGATCCTCGGTCTCGAAATCATGGGCGCTGCGCACGATGCGCGGATGGCGTCCGGTCGCCTCGGCCAGCTTTACCAGCCCGGCATAGCCGGTCGCCGCGTTGGACAGGGCATGGGCGCCGCCATTGCGGCCCGACCGCAGGTCCGGCGCATAGGCGCCCAGCACCAGCATCCCGACAAAGCCGGCAATGCCGATCGCCAGCATCAACGCGACGGTCCGCCCCCGGAACAGCGCGCCTTCGCCCGCTTTCGGGCCGATCGCGATGTCGCTCATGCCGCCCAGCTCCGGGTCTGGGCGAAATCGGCATAGGCGTGGCGGCAGCGATCCCATTCCCGCGCGTCGATCGCCCGCCCGCCGAACAGGCTGCGCTCCACGACCGCCGCGATCTCGGCGAACAGCCGGCGGGGCGCGGGGGGGATGCCCTTCGCCCGCGCCAGGTCGCGGCTGGTGAGCGCGGGCCGCACGATCTGCGGCCGCCGGCGCGCCATATCCTCGACACTGCGCAGCAGCAGATGATGCACCGCTTCGGCATAGCGGCCCTGCCCGGCCAGCGCGTCCGCTTCCTCCAGCCAGGCGCGCGCCGGCGCCGCGTCGGGCGTCCAGTCATCCTCGTCCACCGCGATCGACGCCGCCACCCGCCGCCGCCAGCGCGGCAGGCGCCACACGCCATGGCGGATACGGTCCACCACCATCCAGATCAGCAGCGCCGCCAGCGCCGCGATCATGGTCCACAGGAATATACGGGCATAGGGCGCGTCGGGCATGAAGCTGGCGATCCAGCGCAGGAAGCGCCCGACCGGCGCCAGCGCCCATTCCAGCCATTCGCCCAACGCCTTGAGCCAGGCGGGCGGCGGCGGGCGTCCGGGCGCGGGCACCATGTCGAACTGCACGTCGCCGCCCGCCCGCAGCGCGCGATGCGCCGCAGCCAGTTGCTCGTCCGACATTTGCCCTGGTCCGGCCATAGCCACCCCCTTGCGCGCGACCCTAGCGCCTGAACGGTGCGACGCAAGTCATTCAAAGGATGACAAAGTCGGGCAGATGCGTCAGCATCCCGGCCAGGTTCATCAACGGGGGAGTTTTCATCATGGCGTCACATGCAATATCCAGTGAAGAACGGTCCTGGTCGATCGGCACGGTGCTTAGCCGCACCTTCGCGATATTGGGCGACAATCCGCTCGCCACCTTCGGCATCGCCTTTCTGTTCGGCGCCGTTCCGCAATCGCTTTACGCGTATTTCGTGACCGCCACGCTCACCACCGCCGACCGCGCGAGCACGATGGGCGCCGTCGCGGTATCGATCGGCTCCTTCGTCATCTTCATGATTCTCTCCATGCTGGTCCAGGGCGCGCTCGTCCGCGCGACGCTGGCCCATAGCGAAGGGCAGCGGGCGACGCTGGGCCAGTGCATCGGCACCGGCCTTGCCGTCGCGGTGCCTTTGATCGGGCTCACCATCCTCATGCTGCTGGGCATGATGGCCGGCTTCATGCTGCTGCTCGTCCCCGGCATCATCCTGTATCTCATGTGGTCGGTCGCCGTCCCCGCGCTGGTGGCGGAAAAGACCGGCGTGCTGGGTGCCTTCTCGCGCAGCCGCTCCCTGACGAAGGGCGCGCGCTGGAAGATTTTCGGCCTGCTGCTGCTCCTGATCGTGCTGGTCTGGCTGTTGAGCGGGATCATGGGCATAGTGATGCTGGCTGGTGGCATGATGCCGGCCGCCGCGAACGGCACCCTCGTCTTTTCGCCGCTCTATCTGCTGCTCTCGGGGGTCGTGAACACGCTGGTCATCGCCTTCTGGAGCACCGCGCAGGCCAGCCTCTATGTCAGCCTGCACAACTGGAAAGATGGTCCGCAGGCGCAGGATCTGGCCGATATTTTCGGCTGAAGCGACCGGAATGGAGGGGAGCCGGTCAGTCCGGCTCCTCATCCGCCAGGATACGCATCGCCGCCCCCTCCATATCCTCGAACTGGCCGCTGCGCAGCGCCAGGAAGAACCCGGCCAGCGCGACGAGGCCGCACAGCAGCGCCAGCGGGATCAGCAGGGCAAGCCCGGTCATTTCGCGCTGCCGTTGAGGCGCAACGCATTGGCCACGACGATCAGGGAAGAGAGGGACATGGCGACCGCCGCCACCAGCGGCGTCACCTTGCCCGCAATCGCCAGCGGCACCGCCAGCGCGTTATAGCCGATCGCCAGAGCGAAATTCTGCTTCACCACCCGCACCGTCCGCCGCGCCGCCCGCAGCGTGATCGCCACCGGGGCCAGCCGGTCGCCCAGAAACACCGCATCGGCGGTCAACTGGCTCGCGTCGCTGGCCGAAGCGGGCGCCATGCTGGCATGGCCCGCCGCCAGCGCCGGCCCGTCATTCAGCCCGTCGCCTACCATCAGCACCGTTTCGCCCTGCCGCTTCAGCCGCTCGATCAGCGCCATCTTGTCGGCGGGGCGCAGATGGCCGATCGCGGTGATGCCGGTCGTTCGCGCCACCGCCGCCAGCGCCTCGGGCCGGTCGCCGCTCGCGATCAGCAGCTTCAGCCCCTGGCCGCGCAATTGCGCCGATATATCTGCCGCGTCGGGCCGCAGCGCGTCGGCGAAGTCCAGCAGCCGCGCCTGGCCGCCACGCCGATATTCGCTCGCCAGCCCGAACAGGTTGATCAGGCTCTGTGGCCGCGCCAACGCTACCGCCTCGCCCTGGCTGCGCGCGAACACGCCTTCGCCCGCACGCTCCTGCACATCCTCCAGCGTGGCCGCCGCGACGCCATCGGCCTCCAGCGCCAGCCGCAGCGCGTTGCTCAGCGGATGACGGCTGGCCCGCGCCAGCGCCAGCAGGATCGCCCGGTCCTGCGCGTCCAGCCGGTCGAGGCCACCCGGCACCGGCCGCCCCAGGGTCAGCGTGCCAGTCTTGTCGAACACCACCTCGCTGACCTCCGCCAGCCGCTCCAGCGCCGATCCGTCCTTCACCAGCACCCCCCGCCGCATCAGCGCGCCGCACGCGACCACCTGCGCGGCCGGCACCGCCAGCCCCAGCGCGCAGGGACAGGTGATGAGCAGCACCGCGACCGCGATCAGCAGCGCCTGATGCACGCCCGCCCCCGCGATCATCCATCCGGCGAAGGACAGCGCCGCCAGCAGATGCACCGCGGGCGCGTAAAAGCGCGCGGCGCGGTCGGCCAGCCGCACATAGCGCGACTTGCCCTGCCCCGCCTGCTCCATCAGCCGGGCGATGTCGGCAATGACGGTATCGGCGCCGGCCGCCGTCACCGCCACCGTGATCGGCCCTTCGACATTGAGCGCGCCGGCCTGCACCGGCTCGCCCGGACGAACACGGACGGGCGCGCTCTCGCCGGTCAGGAACGCGATGTCCATGCCCGACTCCCCCTCGACCACGCGCCCGTCTGCGGCCAGCCGCTCCCCTGCGGCGACCAGCATCCGCATCCCCGCGCGCAACGCATCGGCTTTCACCCAGCGGCTGCGCCCGTCTTGCTCCAGCACCAGCGCGCCCGGCGCGGTCTGCTTCAACAGCGCGGCCACGCCTGCCCGCGCCCGCCCGCGCATCATGCTGTCAAGGCACCGCCCCGCCAGCAGGAAGAACAGCAGCATCACCGCCCCGTCGAACCAGGCATCGGCGCCGCCGCTCAGCGTTTCATAGAGGCTCATGCCCGTGGTCAGCAGCACGCCGATGCTGATCGGCACGTCCATATTGGTCCGCCCCTGCCGCACCGCCGCCCAGGCGGACCGGAAAAAGGGCTGGCCGGCATAGCTCACCGCCGGCAGCGCGATCAGCGCCGACAGCCAGTGGAACATCTGCCGCGTGCCGCCATCCGCCCCGGACCAGACCGACACCGACAGCAGCATGATGTTCATCGCGGCAAAGCCCGCCACCGCCAGCGCCCGCAGCAACGCGCGATTTTCGGCGGCCGCGACATCGACGCCGGGGTCGGCGATCGGCTCGGCCTCGAACCCCAGCGCGGCGATCGCGGCTTTTAGCGCGGGCGGTTCCATCGCCCGGTCATGGCGGATCGCGACCCGCTTCGCGCTCATATTGACGCGCGCGGACTCGATCCCCGGCACCTTGGGCAGGCCGTTTTCGATCTTGGCCAGGCAGCCGGCGCAATGCAGCGCGGGCACCGCGAACAGGCTCTCGATCCTGTCGGGCGCGGGCACGGCATCGGTCGGCGCGATCAGGGGCCGGGTCGCCATCAGCGCACGTCCCGCAACAGATGCTGGGCGCCGCCGCCATGACGGACGACCAGCCGCAATTGCCAGCGTCCGACCGGCAGCGCCTGTTCGCTGGCATAGCGGCCGGGCGCGATCTCGCGGAAAGCGAGCGACAGGTCCGGCGCACGGCCCAGCGGATGCTGCGCCACCGCCGTCACCCGCGCGCGCGCAATGACCCCGCCGGCGCCGTCGTTCAGCGACAGCCTCACATGCCGCGCATCGTCAAGCCCGACCCTGTCCCGCCAGCCCAGCCCCTCCTGCGCCCGCGCCTGCGCCAGATAGCGGTTGAACCTCTGGCTTTCGACATAGCTGTTGTCGACCACCGTCCCGCCAAAGGACCGCACGGCGATTGTCGCCATGACGATGTTGACCGCGATCACCACCAGGAAGAAGGCGACCAGCAGGCCCGTCATGTGCCAGCCGGTGAAGCGACGGATCGGACGGGTTTGCATCATGGGCCTTTGCATCCTTCAGGGCCTTTCGAAACGGGCGTCTTCGCGCGCGCCGCCGCCCTCGCGGTCGGTCGCGCGCACGGCGAAGCTGAAGTCCTGCCGCGGCGCGCCGGCCGGCGGGGCGGCGACGAAGATGCGCAGCTTGGCGACGCTGTCGGCCGGAACCCTCGTCGCCAGCGAAGCCGCCGCCTGGTCCCGCGCCATGGCGTCGGTCCACAGCATCGCGCCGGGCAGCCCCTCGACATGCACTTCGATCGGCCGGGGCCGCGTCTCCATATTGCGGATCTTGACCATATAGGCGTTGCGGATCGCGCCGTCGGACAGGCGCACGAAAATTGGGTTGCGGTCCTGCTGCGCGCTGATGTCGATGCGCGTGCGTGCGCCCAGCGCGAACAGCATCGCCACGCCAATGCCGCCCCATATCGCGAAATAGGCGATGGTGCGCGGCCGCAGCAGCGTCTTGAGCACCGGCCGGGGGGCGCGGCCCTGCTTTTCCGCCGCCGCATCATCTTCGGTGCAATAGTCGATCAGGCCGCGCGGTCGCCCGACCTGCGCCATCACCTTGTCGCACGCATCGATGCAGAGGGCGCAGGTGATGCAGCCGATCTGCGGCCCTTCGCGAATGTCGATGCCGGTCGGGCAGACCGCGACGCACTGGTTGCAATCGATGCAGTCGCCATAGTCGCCCGGATGCGCCGCCGCCTTCTTGACGCTGCCGCGCTTTTCCCCGCGCCAGTCCTTATAGGTGACGACCAGCGATTTCTCGTCCAGCATCGCGGTCTGGATGCGCGGCCAGGGACACATATAGATGCACACCTGCTCGCGCATGAAGCCGCCCAGAACGAAGGTCGTGGCGGTCAGCACGGCGGTCGTGCCATAGGCGATCGGCGCGGCCGCGCCGGTCCAGAAGGCGTGCTGAAGTGTGGGCGCGTCGGCGAAATAGAATATCCACGCGCCGCCGGTCAAAAAGGCGATGAGCAGCCAGATGCTCCATTTCATCAGCCGCCGGGCGATCTTCCCGGCGCTCAACGGCGCGGCGGCCAGCCGGATCTGCGCATTGCGGTCGCCGTCGATGGCGCGTTCGACATGCTGGAACAGGTCGGTCCACACCGTCTGCGGACAGGCATAGCCGCACCAGGCGCGGCCGACGGCGGACGTCACCAGGAACAGCCCGATCCCCGCCATCATGAGCAGTCCGGCGACATAATAAAATTCATGCGGCCAGATTTCGATCGCGAACATGTAGAAGCGCCGATTGGCCAGGTCGACCAGCACCGCCTGATCGGGCGCATAGGGGCCACGGTCCCAGCGAAGCCATGGCGTGACCCAATAGATCGCCAGCGTCACCGCCATGATCGCCCATTTCAGGCGGCGGTAGAAACCGTCCACCGCCTTGGGATAGACGCCCTTGCGCTTTTCATAAAGGTCGCCCGAGCCGGTCGGCATCAACATGGCATCATCCCCGCAAAGCGATGCGGCGGCGCAAGCGGCCGGTCAAACGGGCGGCGCAGCGGTGCCCGGTCGCCGCCGTCGGGACGCTCGATCGGCGCGGGCCGCAAGCGAGGCGGGGCAAAGGGCGCTGCGGGGGGACTATTGTCCGGCATCGCCGTTGGTCCCGTTGGTCGTGCCATCCGCCGCCATCGCCGTTTCCACCGGCGTCGCCTCGCCGCCGCCCAGGCGGTGGACATAGGCCGCCAGCATCCGGATCGTCGCCTGGTCCAGCTTGTCGTTCCAGCGCGGCATCACGCCCTGGCGGCTGTTCCAGACGCTCTGCCGGATGGTCGCGGCGTCCCCGCCATAGAGCCAGATGCCGTCGGTCAGGTTGGGCGCGCCCAGTTCCCGGCTGCCCTTGCCCGCCGGGCCGTGGCACACCGCGCAATTGTCGGCGAAAATCCGCGCGCCCCGCTGCGCGGCGGCGGTCCTCTTGTCCTGCCCGCTGATGACGCGGACATGGGCGACCACGTCATCCACCTGCGCGCCGGTCAGCAACTGGTCGCGACCGAACGCCGGCATCATCGACATGCGGGTATCGGCATGGTCCGGGTTGCGGATGCCGTCGGTGATCGTCTTCTCGATCGTGGCCAGGTCGCCGCCCCACAGCCAGTCGTCGTCGTTCAGGTTGGGATAGCCCGCAGAACCGGCCGCGCCCGAACCATGGCACTGGACGCAATGGACCTTGAACGCCGCGCGCCCGCCCTCGACCGCTGCCTGCATCAATTGCGGCTGGCCGGTCAGCTTGTCGATCGTCGTGGCGGCGATCGCCTGGCGCAGCGGCGCGATCTGCGCGTCGCGCGCGGCCATCTCCTCGGCCAGCGCCCCCCGGCTCGACCAGCCCAGCACCCCCCGCGTCGCGCTGTCGATCATCGGCCAGGCCGGATAGGCGATGGTATAGCCGATCGCGAAGATGATGGTGGCGTAGAAAGTCCACAGCCACCAGCGCGGAAGCGGCGTATCCAGTTCCTCGATGCCGTCCCACTCATGCCCCTTGAATTCGGTGCCGGTGGCGGCGTCGATACGCGGTGTCTTGTCGTCAGCCATGGTCGGCCTCCGTGTCGCTCTCAGGCTCGAAGATCATCGTGGCGGCGCGCGCGCTATGGCCGCGCCCATGCGGCAGGAAATGCCATCCGATCAGCACCGCATAGGTCAGGCCCATGAAGACCAGCCCCCAGCTGTCGGCGAAATGGCGCAGATCATCATAGCTCATCGCGCCCCCTCCTGCGGCCCATTCTCCAACGGTCGGGCCGCATCGACATCGACCAGGGTGCCGATCATCTGGAGATAGGCGACCAGCGCATCCATCTCCGTCAGCTTGGCCGGGTCGCCGTCGAAATCGCGCACCTGCGCCTTGGGATAGCGTTTCAGCAGGTCGGCGGTGTCGGCATCGGGATCGGCCTGCGCGGCCAGATCCTCATTCGCCTTCGCCACGTCGTCCTTGCTGTAGGGCACACCCACCCGCGTCAACGCGGTCAGGTCGCCCGTCATGTCGCCGGCCTTCAGCTCGCGCTCGGCCAGGAAGGCATAGGTCGGCATGATGGACTCCGGCACCACCGCGCGCGGGTCTTTGAGATGCTGGACATGCCATTCATCCGAATAGCGTCCCCCCACGCGGGCCAGGTCCGGCCCGGTGCGCTTGGACCCCCATTGGAACGGATGGTCGTACATGCTCTCGGCCGCCAGGCTGTAATGGCCATAGCGCTCCACCTCGTCGCGGAACGGGCGGATCATCTGGCTGTGGCAGTTGTAGCAGCCCTCGCGAATATAGATGTTGCGCCCGGCCAGCTCCAGCGGCGTGTAGGGACGCATCCCCTCCACCTTCTCGATCGTGTTGTCGATCCAGAACAGCGGCGCGATCTCGACGATGCCGCCGATGGCGACGGTGACGAGCGCGGCAATAGCCAGCAGCGACACGTTGCGCTCCAGCTTGCCATGATCGAAAAATTTGGAAGCCATGTCGGCGTCTCCTTATGCGGGCTGGGCGGCGGGCAGCGGCCGGTCGGCCGCCGCGTCATAATCCGCGTCATGCATCGGCTTTTCCTGGCGCAGCGGCGCGCCGGCGATGGTCATGCCGATGTTCCAGGCCATGATGATCGCACCCGACAGGTAAAGCAGGCCGCCCGCCGCGCGGATCAGATACATGGGCAGCATCGCGCTCACGACTTCGGAAAAGGCGTAGACCAGATATCCGTCGCTGCCATATTCGCGCCACATCAGCCCCTGCATGATGCCCGCGACCCACATCGACGCGGCGTAGAGGACGATCCCCAGCGTCGCGAGCCAGAAGTGCCAGTTCACCAGCCGCAGCGAGTAAAGCCGCTCGCGCTTCCACAGGCGCGGCGCGAGATAGTAGAGCGCGGCGAAGGTGATCATGCCGTTCCACCCCAGCGCGCCCGAATGGACATGGCCGATGGTCCAGTCGGTATAATGGGACAGGCTGTTGACCGCCTTGACCGACATCATCGGCCCTTCGAACGTGCTCATCCCGTAAAAGGCCAGCGCCATCACCATCATGCGGATGATCGGGTCGGTGCGGATCTTGTCCCAGGCGCCGTTCAGCGTCATCAGGCCGTTGATCATCCCGCCCCAGCTCGGCATCCACAGCATGACCGAAAACACCATGCCCAGCGTCTGCGCCCAGTCGGGCAGCGCGGTGTAGTGAAGGTGATGCGGACCCGCCCAGATATAGAGGAAGATCAGCGACCAGAAATGGATAATCGACAGGCGATAGCTGTAGACCGGCCGCTCCGCCTGCTTGGGCACGAAATAATACATCATCGCCAGGAAGCCGGCGGTCAGGAAGAAGCCGACCGCATTATGGCCGTACCACCATTGGGTCAGCGCATCCTGCACCCCGGAAAAGGCGCTATAGCTCTTGGACCCCAGCAGGCTGACCGGCATCGACAGATTGTTGACGATGTGCAGCATCGCGATCGTCAGGATGAAGGCGAGGTAGAACCAGTTCGCCACATAGATATGCGGTTCGGACCGCTTGATGATCGTCCCGCCGAACACGACCAGATAGGAGACCCACACGATGGTCAGCCACAGGTCGACATACCATTCCGGCTCGGCATATTCCCGCCCCTCGGTAATGCCCATCAGATAGCCGGTCGCAGCCAATATGATGAACAGCTGATAGCCCCAGAACACGAAATCGGCGAGTTTGGGCATGAACAGCCGCGCGCGACAGGTGCGCTGCACCACGTAAAAGCTCGTCGCGATCAGCGCGTTGCCGCCAAAGGCAAAGATCACCGCCGACGTGTGCAGCGGCCGCAACCGCCCGAAGCTGGTATATTCGATGCCTAGGTTCAGCGCGGGAAAGGCCAGTTGCAGGGCGATGAACAGCCCGGCCAGAAAGCCCGCCAGCCCCCAGAAGACGGTGGCGATCACGCCCCAGCGGATCACATCGTCATAATATCTGCCCTGATCGGCCGGCATTTTCACCAGGCCGCGCGCATAGGCCCCATAATCGGCGCTGCGCATGGCGAACACGGCCAGCCCCAGCGCCACCGCGCAGACGATCCCCATATGAACGGCAAAACCGCCGTCGCGCGCCGCCAGCATCGCTGCAAAGGCGACCAGCGCCAGCGCGAACCAGCCGCCCGTCCGCATTACCAGTTTGTCCATCGACATTCCCCGTCAAAGGCTGTGCGACGCCTTGGTCGATGCGTCGCCCCCATGATGGTCCTCTGCCCAAATGGTGGGATCGGGTCTTTACGGGAAAGCCCTTAGGACGCTGGGGCGATGCGGCGTCATCGCCGCGGAATTGGCGCAATCACGCCATGTCGCACGGGACTTTCACCCCGCCTCGGCCAGCGCCTCCAGCGCCTGCCTGTCCACCAGCCGCACGCCGCGTCGTCCAATAAGGTCGATCGTGCCCGCGCGCTTCATCTCGGTAAGCTGGCGCGACACCGTCTCGATCGTGATGCCCAATATGTCGGCGACCTGCTGGCGCGACAGCGGCAGGTCGATCACGCCATCACGGTCCACCGGCAGCCGCCGCCCCATGTCGAGCAGGAAGGTCGCGACCTTCTCCCGCGCGCTCTTGCGCCCCAGCAACAGCATCCAGCCGCGCGTGCGGTCCAGATCGTCCAGCGTGCGCTGGAGCAGCCGGTGCTGCAATTCGCCATGCCCCATCGCAAAGCCGTCGAACGCGCCGCGCGGGAACAGGCACAGCCGCGCATCGGTCAGCGCGGTGACGCTGTGCGGCGTGCGCGCGCCGAAGGGCCGGCCGATAAAGTCGGATTCATAAACCACACCGACAATCTGCTCGCGTCCGTCGCCGGTGGAGGTGGAAAGCTTGAGCGTGCCTTCGATGACATTGGCGACGACCGTGCTGTCATCCCCTTCCCACATCACCGTCTGCCCGGCCGGCACCGCCACGCGCCGCCCGATCCGTCCCAGCGCCTCGCGGTCGGCATCCGACAGGTCCGCACAAATCGCCCGGTCGCGCACCTCGCAACTGTCGCAACTCTGGCAGGGACGGGTCCGGGCCGGCGGGGCGGCGTTTTGCGCCATGTCAAATCGCATGTCCATGCCGCTGCATGACGCGCGGGCGCCCCGCCACCTATCCGTAAATGTCCGTAAAGGGTGGACACAAGACATTCCCCTCCCTTTCAGGGGAGGGGTTAGGGGGTGGGCGGCGAGCGAAGCGAGCCTCTGCCTTATCGAGCGTAGAGCGCCGCCGACGCGGCGCGCCCGCCCCCATCTTCAACGTCATGCCAGCGCAGGCTGGCATCTCGGGCGGCGCGCCCGAACAGCCCCCAAACCCCTTCCAATGTTGGATAATCCCTGATCTATCCTCGTGGATGACGCCGTATCGCTTTCCCCGACCACGCACCGCTTCACGCGTGCCCCCCGGTGGCGCGTCGCTGGCGCGCGGCCGTGGCGTCGATGGCGCGTCTCTGGCGCGTCACCGTGACCCACCCGTTACTTCGCAGGCGCGTAGCAGGCGCAAAGGCGTTACTTTCGTCACAAATCGCCGACAACGGTGTGAACTTTGCGGGCGGCGCGTCGCTATGACCCTGAAAGCCGGCGTTTCAGCCCAGCTCCACTCAGCCCAGCCCCTTTCAGCCCGGTCCCGCTTCCACGCCCTGTCCCGCGTGAAAGGCGATGCGCAGCGCCTCGGCCAGGCTCCTGACCTCCAGCTTCTGCATCAGGTTGGCGCGGTGGATCTCCACCGTGCGGGGGCTGATCCCCAGATCATAGGCGATGGTCTTGTTGGGCAGCCCCTGGATCAGCCCGTCCAGCACGTCGCGCTCCCGGTCGGTCAGGGCATTGAGCCGCGCCTGCGCCTCCTGCGCCCGTGCGGAAAGGCCGCGCTCCGCGACCGACTGCCGCTGCGCCGCCGCGATGCAGGCCAGCAACGCCGCCTTCTCGAACGGCTTCTCGATGAAGTCGCTCGCCCCCGCCTTCATCGCCGCGACCGCCATGTCGACATCGCCATGGCCGGTCATGATGACGACCGGCAGCATCACGCCGCGCGCGCGCAATTCGCGCTGCACCTCCAGCCCGTCCATGTCGGGCATCCGCACGTCCAGCAGTACGCAGCCCGGCTCCAGCCCGGCCGCCGCCTTGAGGAAGGGCAGCCCGCCCTCGAACATCTGCACGGCAAAGCCGCTGGTCTTGAGCAGGAAGGACAGCGACCGGCGGATCGCCTCGTCGTCGTCGACGACATAGATGGGATAGGGATCGGTCATGCTTCGTCCACGCGGTCCAGGGTGAAGTGAAAGGCCGCGCCGCCCCATTGCGACGGCGTCGCCCAGATGCGGCCGCCATGGCCCTCGATGATGGTCTGGCTGATCGACAGTCCCACGCCCATGCCCGTCGCCTTGCTGGTGGTGAAGGGGGTGAACAGCCTGCGCGACATGGCGGGGTCCAGGCCGGGGCCGGAATCGGCCACCACCACCTCCACCCTGCCATCCTCGACGGGGATGGCGGTCAGGCGCAGGATGCGTACCGGACGACCCTGCATCGCCTCCACCGCATTTTTGACCAGATTGATGACCACCTGCTGCAACTGCACCCGGTTGACCAGCACCTTGTCGATGCGCTTGTCGACCTGGACGTCCATGTCGATGCCGCTGCTGGGCGTGCCGATGAAGGCCAGCGCCGCGCCTTCGGCCAGCAGGATGCGCAACGGTTCGGGCTGGCGGATGGTCTCGCCGCGCTTGATGAACTCGCGCAGCGAGCGGATGATCTCGCCGGCGCGCAGCGCCTGCACCGCGCTTTCGCTCATCGCCTCGCTCAGCATCGCCCGGTCGACCTCGCCCTGCGCGGCGAGCAGGTCGCGGCCGGCCTCCATATAATTGGCGATGGCGGCGAGCGGCTGGTTCAGTTCATGGGCGAGCGCGGACGCCAGCGTCCCCATGGCGGTGACGCGGCTCGCATGGGCAAGCTCGGCCTGCAAATCGGCGACGCGCCGTTCGGCCTGCTGCCGCTCGGTCAGGTCGCGGATGAAGCCGGTGAACAGCCGCCGCCCCTGGTCCTGCACCTCGCCCACCGACAGCTCGATCGGAAAGACCGACCCGTCGCGCCGGCGCGCGCTGGTCAGGCGACCGATGCCGATGATCCGCTTCTCGCCGGTGGTCATATAATGGTCGATATAGCCGTCATGCCGCTCCCGGTCGGGCGACGGCATCAGCATCGATATATTCTCGCCCAGCACGTCGATCTCGGCATATTGGAACATGCGCTGGGCGGCCGCGCTGAACGACACGATCCGGCCGGTCATGTCGATGACGATCAGCGCGTCTGGCACCGTGCTCAGGATCGAGGACAACAGCGCCTGCTCCAGGCTGTGCGCCTGCCGGTCCAAACCTTCGGTTTCATCGTCCGCTACAGCCATCGGGAAATCATGCAACCCTTTCAGTGCGCCAGCAAGAGCGGGATGCGCGTGTCACGCAACATGCGCCGCGTCACCCCGCCAAAGACCATCTCCCGCACCCGGCTATGGCCGAACACGCCCATCACCACCCAGTCGGCGCGAAGCGTTTCCATCATCCGCGTCAGCACCGCTTCCACCGGCTCGCCACGGCGCGGCAGGCTGTGCAACTCCACGCCGATGCCGTGGCGGGCCAGATATTCGGGCGCCTCGGTCGCGGGGAAATCGGGCTTCTCCTCTTCCTCGACGGTCACCACATGAACGGCCTGCGCCAGTTTGAGCAGCGGAACCGCATGGATGAGCGCGGCGGCGGCCTCCGCCGATCCGTCCCACGCCACCATGGCGCGACCGGTCACGGCGAAGCGGTCCGCTGTTTCGGGCATGGCGAGCACGGGCGTTCGCCCGCCCAGCGCCAGATCGGCCACCATGTTCAACGGATCGCGCACCCCCTGCCGCGGCCCCTGCGCCAGGGTGGCGACGATCAGGTCAGCCAGCCGGGCGGCGAACAGCAAGCCGTGGACGGTGTCGCTCTCCCACTGTTTCCAGTCCCATTGCACGTCCTCGCGCGCCAGCCGCGCCTCCATCCGGGTGCGCAGCGCGTCGTCCATCTCCCGCAGTTCCTCGGCCACCGACGGCGCGAGGGCCGCACCGCCATAGACATCGACCATCATCAACTCGGGCACGGCGGACAATTGAACGCATCGAATATGGGCGCCCGTTGCGCGGGCGATGTCGCAGGCGGCCTGCAACCGCCCCTCGTCGCCCCGGTCGTCGCGAATATGAAGCAGGATCGATTTCATGGCGTGGCCTTCCATCCCATTGCTGTCTGCTGGATGGCTAACCCGCCGGGGCTGCTGCCCGCCATCCGGGATAGTCCCTATTTCCGCGCTCCCCCGAATACGGAAGAAGAGGCGACATGACATGGACTACAATACGCCTGGAACTTGCCCGGACTCCCGCCTTCCCGAACGGATCGGCCGCGCGCAGCTATGTGCTGCGCCTGCCGCTCGGCCGGGACGGGTTGATCGACGAGCAGGAATATCGGCAACGCCCGGAACTCGCCACCGTCCGCCGCTTCTGGCCCAACGAGGCGGACCAGCATGGCACCCTCCTGCGCACGAGCGACGGCTGGGCGCTGTCCTATGCGCCGGGCGAGGAGGACGACGAACGCATCTATCGGCTCGACGCGCACAAGCTCGCGCCCGGCAGCTACCTCACTTTGACAGAACCTGACGGCGCGCGCCTGCCCTTCCTGGTGAAGGGCCTTGCCGCCGCCTGAGAGAAAGGCCCATTTTCGATGATCGACCTCGTAACCCGCACGGGCTTTCGCTTTGCGATCCGCCCCGCAACGCCTGCCGACGCCGATGCCGTGACGGCGTTCTTCGACATCGTATCCGATGAGGACCGGCGCTTTCGTTTCCTCTCGTCGGTACGGCATCTGACCGCCGCGCAGGTGCATGACATTACCGCCTTCGACTATGGCCGGCACGAAACCATCCTGGCCTTCCTGCCGGGCACGGACGACATCATCGCCGCAGCCACGCTGGCCGCCGACCAGGCCGGCAAGACCGCCGAAGTCGCCATCTCCATCGACCCGGACTATAAGGGCCGGGGGATTGGCTGGACCTTGCTCGACCACACGGCCGCCGAGGCCCGGCTGTGGGGCGTCCGCACCCTCCAGTCGATCGAGAGCCGCGAAAATCACGCCACCATCTCGCTGGAGCGGGAAAAGGGCTTTGTCGCGCGCGCGGTGGAAGGCGATTCCGCACTGGTGCTGCTCGAACGCCAATTCTGATCCCATGACTTCAGGCAACCGCCGCCCCCTGCCATGCAGGTGGGCGGCAATTTCCTGCCACCCGCCTGCATCCGTTTCAGAAGCGCACCCCCACGCCCACGCCGACCACCAGCGGGTCGAGGTTGATACGCACCTTCTGCACGCCAGCCGCCGTGGTCGACAGCCGCGCCGTCGTATCGATGTCGATATATTTGACGTCGAGGTTCAGGAACAGCTTGTCGGTCAGGTCGATGTCGACGCCCGCCTGGGCAGCCCAGCCGAAGCTGTCCGACATATGGACCTTGGTCGCCCCGACAGCGCCTTCCAGCCCGCTCGACGCGCTTTCATTGTAGAAGAGCGTATAGTTGACCCCCGCACCGACATAGGGACGGATCTTGGCGTCGGGCAGGAAATGATATTGCGCCGTCAGCGTCGGCGGCAGCACCCAGGTCGACGCCAGCTTGCCGATCGATCCGGTGGTGCCGGTCCGGCCGCTCGCGGAATGTTTGGTCGTGGCGGCGATCAGTTCGAACCCGACATGGTCGGTGGCCATGTAGGTGAAGTCGATTTCGGGCGCGACGCCATTGTCGACGCTCACCTTCTCGCCGGGAAAGGCGGGCAGCACGCTGCCGCTCTTTTCGTTGGGCGCGACGACGATGCCGCGCAGCCGGATGAGCAGGTCTCCCTGTTTGGCCTGGGCGGGCGTGGCGAGCGCAGCGGCAAGCGCGGCGGTGCCGAGCAAGACGGGCTTGATATGCATGGCGGGTCTCCTTCCTGTATGTGTCTTCAGTGGCTCCGCTTTGCGGCGGCGCGGCGGCGCAGGCATTGATTCCGCGCAAGGAGAATTTTGATCCGGCGCAATGCACAGGCGGGACCAGGCTGCGAAGGATCGGCCATGTGGACCTATCATCCCGATCTGCTCGCCCGGCCGGTGCCCCGCTACACCAGCTATCCGACGGCCGCCCAGTTCACCGATCAGGTCGGCGCTGCGGCAATGGCGGAGCAGCTGGACCAACTGCCGGCCGATGCCGCCCTCTCGCTCTACCTGCACATTCCCTATTGCCACGACATCTGCTGGTATTGCGGCTGCAACACCGGCGCGGCGAACCGGGGACAGCGCCTGTCCGCCTATGTCGAAGCGCTGGAGCGGGAAATAGCGCTGGTGGCGGCGCGGCTGGCGGGCCGGGGGCGGGTGAGCCGCATCGCCTTTGGCGGCGGCAGCCCCAATTCGCTGCCGCTGGTGGATTTTGTCCGCCTGCTCCAGCAAGTGACCCTCTGTTTCGAAGCGTATGACGCGCGCATCTCGGTCGAACTCGATCCCCGACGCCTCGACAGCCAGTGGATCGACGCCATGGGAATCATGGGGGTCGATCGCGTCAACCTGGGCATCCAGACCTTCACCCCCGCCGTCCAGACGCGGATCGGCCGCATCCAGCCGCTCGATATGGTGGAGCGCGCGGTCGAGGGGTTCCGGCGCCTCGACGTGGCGGTCGGCTTCGACCTCATGTACGGCCTGCCGGGGCAATCAAGCGATGACCTCGCCGCCACGCTCGACGCCGCCATCCGCCTTAAGCCGGCACGCATTGCCCTGTTCGGCTATGCCCACATGCCCCGGCTGCTGCCGCGCCAGCGCCAGATCGACGCTGAGGCGCTGCCCGATCTTCCGACCCGCTTCGCCATGGCAGCGCAAGGCCATGATCAGCTTGTGGCGGCCGGCTATCGGGCGATCGGCTTCGACCATTTCGCCCTACCGGACGATTCGCTGGCGCTTGCCGCGCGGGCGGGCGGCCTGCATCGTAATTTCCAGGGATTCACCGATGACCCGGCCGACGTGCTGATCGGCCTGGGCGCAAGCGCCATTAGCCAGTTTCCCGGTCTGCTGGCGCAGAATGAGAAAGCGGCCGGCGCCTATCGGCAGCGGATCGCGGCCGGACAGCTTGCCGCGTCGCGCGGCGTGGCGCGCACGGCCGAGGACCGCGATCGGGGCCATATTATTGAAGCCCTGCTCTGCCGGGGCGAAGCCAGTCCAGGTAGCTTGCCGATACCTGACCTGTCCCGCTTCGAATCGCTGGGGCTGATCCGGCGGCAGGACGACCGGCTGGTGCTGGCGCCGCAGGCGCGCCCCTATGCCCGGACGATCGCCGCCGCCTTCGACGCCTATCTTCAGGCAGAGGAGCAGCGGTTCAGCAATGCGGTCTAGCCAAGCCCTTTTGCCTGCCCTTGCCTGCCTGTCTCTGGCGCTGGGCGCCATTCCGCATGGTTCGGCGCAGGGAGCGGTCCCCTTTTGCGGCACCCCTCCGCCCGGCTGGACCCCGCCGGGCCGCAAACCGGTTGCGCCCGAACAACCCCAGGGCGCCTGCCATCTGATGCTGTGCTCGACGAAGAAGGCCCGGCCCGGCTTCGTTCCCGAAGCCAATGGCGACGGCCTGCCCTGAACCTTAAAGCCGACAGCGAACCCGACAGCTCCAGCCCCTTTTCCAGCAGGACGCGGGTTCGCCGGCATACTGGACTTTCCGGGCAATTGACCTATATACCGATCGGTATGGAAACAACGACACATAGCGGGAGAGGCCGTCCCCGGGAATTTGATCCCGAGCAAGCCTTGTCGGCCGCGCTCCAGGTCTTCTGGCGGCGTGGCTATGAAGGCGCGTCACTGGCGGAACTGACCGAGGCGATGGGCATCACCAAGCCCAGCCTCTATGCCTGTTTCGGCAACAAGGAATCGCTCTTCCGCAAGGCGCTCGACCTCTATGAGCGCGACAAGCTCTGTTATGTAAAGTCCGCGCTGGAAGCACCAACGTCTCGGGGCGTTGCGGAAAGGCTGCTGCGCGGATCGCTGGCGATCCAGACGAACAGCACCGATCCCAAGGGCTGCATGGGCGTCATCAGCTCGGTGGGCGGCACCGCCCATTCGGAATGTATCCGCGACGAGATACTTGCGCGGCGCACGTCATCCGACCGGGCGCTGATCGAGCGGTTGGAGCGGGCGCGGGTGGAAGGCGACCTGCCCGACCATATCGAGCCGCCGGCGCTCGCCTGCTATCTGTCGACCGTGATGCAGGGCATGGCGGTGCAGGCGGGCGCAGGCGTTCCGGTCGACCGGCTGGAGGCGTTGATCGATACCACGCTGACGATGTGGCCGGGGCGCTGAGGACATTTATTTCGCAGCCGTAGCGGCCTACCCCTTGAAATTGTTGCGCCGCAAATAAAATACCTGCCGGTATAGAATAGCGCTTGACCAGCAAGGTCCAGTTAATATATACCACTCGGTATAGAACGAGCTGGACCGGTGTCCAGGGAGGTCATCATGCAGCATATCCACCAAGACAGGCCTTGTCGCTGACGGCGGCATAACGGGGCGCTTCCCGGCGACGGGAGCAATCCGGTTTCATTTTTCCAGCCCTTCCCCCTGACGCACATCCGTGCGGGCAGACGGGGCGGTCTGCGCTTTTTTGGGCGCAAGGCACGGGACGCGATTGGGCGTTTCGGGGCGTAAGGACGCGCGTCTGCTTCGGCCAGGCGCTTCAGACAGGCATATCCAACAGGGAGGACTACCCCATGGCTTTCCTCGATTTTTCACAGCCCATGGCAGGACCGGAACAGGCAGTGGGCGCCGCGCCTGTTCTGCCTGCGCCGGCGACGACCAGCTTCACCGCCCAGGAATGGCAGATCGTCGCGCTTGCGCGCAGCGATGGCCTGCATTCGCTCCGGGGGCCGGGCCGGTTCGACCGGCTTCGCCGCTGGATCTTCGGCGAAGAAACCAATTTGACGCTCGCCAGCGACCGGCTGGAGGCGCTGCGGCGCCTGGCGGTCGAAGCCTGGTACAAGGGCTATGCCGTTTCGCTTTCGGGCCTCGCCGCTTTCCGCGCAGCCGGCTTCTCCACCGCTCAGCTCGAGCTGCTGCTCGCCACCATCAGCGCGGGTCGTCATGCCCGCGGACGACGGAGTTTCGCATGAATCAGATAAGCAAGATCACTGCCGAGGGCGATTATGTCGAAGCCGGCTCGCCCCCCCGCCGCCGCTGGTCCCGCCGCCGTAGCGGGATCGCCGCCGTCGCGCTGGTCGTTGCGCTGGGCGGCGCCTGGAAATTACTCGACAAGCCCGAGGCGCAGGCTTCCGCCGCGCCCGTCGCCACGGTCGGCATTTCCACGCCGCTCCAGCGTACCGTCACCCAATGGGACGATTATGTCGGCCGTTTCGCCCCCAGCCAGACCGTCGAGATCCGCCCGCGCGTTTCGGGCGCTGTGACCGCCATCCATTTCCGCGACGGCGATTATGTGCGTCAGGGGCAATTGCTCTTCACCATCGACCAACGCCCCTTCCTCGCCGCGCAGGCGGAGGCACGGGCGAGCGTCGCGTCGACGCGCAGCGCGCTGCTGCTGGCGCAGAATGACTATGCCCGCGTTCAGCGCCTGACCGGCGATGAAGCCGTGTCGGCGAGCGAGGTGGATTCGCTGCGTTCCCGGCTTCAGGCGGCCCAGGCCGCTCTGGCCGGAGCCCAGGCGCGCGAGCGGCAGCGGGCGCTCGACGTGGAATTCACGCATGTCCGCGCGCCCATTTCCGGCCGGGTTTCCGATCGCCGCGTCGACATCGGCAATCTGGTGTCGGGCGCGGAGGGCAATGGCGCGACGCTGCTCACCACGGTCAACAAGCTCGACCCCATTTATTTCAACTTCGACGCGTCCGAAGCGCTTTATCTGAAGTCCCAACGCGACAAGGAAGCCGGCGGCGCGGTCGAGGTCCGTTTGCAGGACGAAGCCGACTATCGCCACAAGGGGAAGCTCGATTTCACCGACAATGGCCTTGATCCGCGGTCCGGCACGATCCGCATCCGCGCCGTCTTCGCAAATCCCGACAATTTCCTGACGCCGGGTATGTTCGGCAATATGCGCCTCGCCAATGGCGGCAAGGCCAACGCCCTGCTGGTTCCCGACGCCGCGATCCAGTCGGACCAGGCGCGCAAGGCCGTGCTGGTGGTGGGCAAGGATGACAGCGTCGCTATGAAGCCGGTCGAACTCGGCCCGGTGGTTGACGGGTTGCGCATCATTCGGTCGGGCCTGTCGCCCGATGACCGGGTGGTCGTGTCCAACATCCAGGCCGCCATGCCCGGCGCCAAGGTCGCGGTGCGGCCGACGCGCATCACGCCCGCGCCGACGCCAGTGACCCCGGTCGATAGCGTCGCACCGGCCGCCGCACAGGCGACCTTCGCGCGGTAACTGCTCCTGATCCGTTCGGGCTGAGCCTGAACGGACATCAGCGGCCATTTCGAACATTGCGCCCGCGATCCGGCCCCCGCCGGATCGCGCGGCATCCTTTTCGCCTTTTCGCAAAGGACGATCCGATGCGTTTTTCCCGTTTCTTCATCGACCGGCCGATCTTCGCCGCCGTCATAGCGGTGGTCATCACCGTGGTCGGCGCGCTCGCCTTCATCGGCCTGCCGGTGTCCCAATATCCCGACATCGTGCCGCCCACGGTCACGGTATCCGCCCAATATCCCGGCGCTTCGGCGGAGACGGTGGCCTCCACCGTCGCCGCGCCGATCGAGCAGGAAATCAACGGCGTCGACGACATGCTCTATCAAAGCAGCCAGTCGACCGGTGACGGCAAGGTCGTCATCACCGTTACCTTCAAGATCGGCACCGATCTGGACGCCGCACAGGTGCTGGTGCAGAACCGCGTCGCCGTCGCTTTGCCCCGCCTGCCCGAAGAGGTGCAGCGCCTGGGCGTCGTCACCCGCAAGACCACGCCCGAATTCCTGATGGTCGTGAACCTGCAATCGCCCGACGGCACGTTCGACCGCAATTATCTGTCCAACTATGCGCTCACGCAGGTGCGCGACCGGCTCGCCCGGCTCGACGGCGTGGGCGACGTGCAACTGTTCGGCTCGCGCGACTATGCGATGCGCGTATGGATCGACCCCGACCGCGCCGCCGCGCTCGACCTGACGGCAGGCGAGATCGTGTCGGCGCTGCGCGCGCAGAACGTCCAGGTATCGGCCGGATCGATCGGCCAGCCGCCCTATGACCAGGGTGAGGCCTTCCAGATCGGCGTCGAGATGCAGGGGCGGCTCAAGACCCCGGAGCAGTTTTCCGACATCGTCATCCGCACCGATACCGATGGACGGCAGGTCCGCGTGGCCGACGTCGCCCGCGTGGAGCTGGGCGCGCAGGATTATGGCATCAACACCTATTTGTCGAACAAGCCCACCGTCGTCATCGCGGTGATGCAGCGCCCCGGCTCCAACGCGCTGGACGCGGCGGAGAAGGTGAAGGCGGAGATGGACCAGCTGTCCCAGCGCTTCCCCAAGGGGCTGGAATATAGCGTCATCTACAATCCGACCGAGTTCATCAGCCAGTCGATCGACGCCGTCTATCATACGCTGATCGAGGCGGTCCTGCTGGTCGTGCTGGTGATCCTCGTCTTCCTGCAAAACTGGCGCGCGGCGATCATCCCGATCATCGCCATTCCCGTGTCGCTGATCGGCACAGCGACGATCCTCGCCGGTCTTGGCTACTCCCTCAACAACCTGTCGCTCTTCGGCCTGGTCCTCGCCATCGGCATCGTCGTCGACGACGCCATCGTCGTGGTCGAAAATGTCGAGCGCAATATCGAAAACGGCATGTCGCCGCTGGAGGCGGCGCGCACGTCGATGGACGAAGTGTCGACCGCGCTCATCGCGATCGTTCTGGTGCTGTGCGCGGTGTTCGTGCCGACGCTGTTCATCACCGGCATTTCCGGCGCCTTCTATCAGCAGTTCGCCGTCACCATCTCGACCGCGACGATCATCTCGCTGATCCTCTCGCTCACCTTGTCGCCGGCCGCCGCCGCGCTGCTGCTCAAGGCCAAGCATGGCCCGCGCGACCGCAGCGGCGATCCGCTCTGGAGGCAGAAGCTGGGCGTGGCGGTCGATGGGTTCAACCATGGCTTCGATCGCCTGAGCGAGGGCTATGGTCGCCTCACCCGCTTCCTCGTCGCCCGGCCCAAGAAGATGCTGCTGACCTATGCCGGCCTGATCGCCGCCACCATCGCCCTGTTCTGGGTAACGCCCGGCGGCTTCATCCCGGCGCAGGACCAGGGCTATTTCCTGGCGGTGGTGCAATTGCCGCCGGGCGCTTCGCTCGAACGCACCGACAAGGTGACGCGCGAGGTCGCGGAGAAGATACTGCCGATCAAGGGACTGCGCGGCGCGGTGATGTTCGCCGGCTTCCATGGCCCGTCGCAGACGCAGGCGCCCAACAGCGCGGCGATCTACTTCCCCTTCAAGACGTTCGAGGAACGCAAGGACGAAGGCGCGACCTATGCCGGCATCATGGCGCAGGCGAACAAGGCGGTCGCCGGCTATGACAAGGCGCGCATCCTGCTGGTTCCCCCGCCACTCATCCAGGGCATCGGCTCGGCCGGCGGCTATCGCATGATGCTGGAGGACCGGGAAGGCCGCGGCTATGCAGAACTCAACAAGGTCGCCGGCGACCTCATCGCCAAGGCGAACCAGTCGCCCAGCCTCGCCATGGTCTACACCCTGTTCGACGTCGGCACGCCGCGCGTCTATGCCGATGTCGATCGGCGCAAGGCCGACCTGCTGGGCGTTCCGCCAGAACGCATCTTCGAAGCGATGCAGGTCTATCTGGGGTCGTCCTTCGTCAACGACTTCAACCTGCTCGGCCGCACCTATCGCGTGACCGCGCAGGCCGATGCGGAGCATCGCGGGTCGGTGGCGGACATCGCCAACCTCAAGACCCGGTCGAACAGCGGGCAGATGGTGCCGATCGGTTCGGTCGCGACCTTCGAGGACAAGACCGGCCCCTATCGTGTGGTGCGCTACAATCTGCTCCCCGCGGTGGAGATCGACGGCGACACGGCGCCGGGCTATTCGTCGGGCCAGTCGCTCATGACGATGGAGAAGCTCGCCGCCGAAGCGCCTGCCGGTTATGGCAGCGAATGGACCGGCGTCGCCTATCAGCAGAAGAGCGCCGGCAATACCGCGGGCCTCGTCTTCGGCATGGCGGTCTTCTTCGTCTTCCTGGTGCTGGCGGCGCAATATGAAAGCCTGACCTTGCCGCTCTCGATCATCCTGATCGTGCCGATGTGCCTGTTCGCGGCCATGCTGGGCGTGAACCTGCGGGGGATGGACAACAACATCCTGACCCAGATCGGTCTGGTCGTGCTGATCGCGCTGGCCGCCAAGAACGCCATCCTGGTGGTGGAATTCGCCAAGCAGGCGGAGGAGGAACAGGGCCTGTCCCCGGTCGAGGCCGCCGTCCAGGCCGCCAAGACCCGTCTGCGCCCGATCCTGATGACCAGCTTCGCCTTCATCCTGGGCGCGGTGCCGCTGGTGATCGCAACCGGGGCCGGCGCGGAACTGCGGCAGGCGCTGGGCACGGCGGTCTTCTTCGGCATGGCCGGCGTCACCGCCTTCGGCCTGCTGTTCACCCCCACCTTCTATGTCGTGTGCCGCGCGCTGGGCGATCGCTTCGCCCGACGCCGGCGCCCAGAGGCCCACGCTGCCCCGCAGCCGGCCGAATAAGGAATAGAGCCATGACACGAAACTTCATCGCCCTGTTGCTCGGCGCCAGCGCCCTGACGGCCTGCGCCGCCGGGCCGGACTATCGGCCGGCC